>PLML01000112.1:0-16274 GCA_003141525.1 Bacteroidales bacterium | reverse complement strand
TATATCGACTATTCGATGTCGGTTATTGTGCAGAGGGCATTACCAGATGTAAGAGATGGCCTCAAACCTGTCCATCGCAGGGTACTATTTGGAATGTCTGAACTGGGAGTCCTTTCTAATAAGCCTTACAAAAAATCGGCAAGAATAGTGGGAGAGGTGTTGGGAAAATTTCATCCGCATGGTGACTCTTCTGTATATGAAGCTATGGTAAGGATGGCTCAGGAATGGTCTTTAAGATACCCTTTGGTGGACGGACAGGGCAACTTTGGATCAGTGGATGGTGATAGTCCCGCAGCAATGCGATACACAGAAGCAAGGCTTAAAAAAATTGCTGAGGAAACTCTGGCTGATATTGAAAAGAATACTGTAGATTTTCAACCCAACTTTGATGATTCTTTAACTGAACCATCTGTTCTGCCGACGAGGATACCTAACTTACTTGTGAACGGTGCTTCCGGTATAGCAGTTGGAATGGCGACCAATATGCCACCTCATAACCTTTCTGAAGTAATTGACGCAACCATAGCTTACATAGATAATAATGACATTACTGCAGAAGAAATTTTACACTTTATAAAGGGTCCTGATTTCCCGACCGGAGGGATTATTTATGGTGAACAGGGAATAAGAGATGCTCTTGAGACCGGCAGAGGCAGAGTAGTTATACGGGCTAAGACGGAAATTGAATTAACGCATTCCGGCAGGGAATGCATCATTGTTAATGAAATCCCTTATATGGTCAATAAGGCCGAGATGATCCGTAAAATTGCTGATCTCATTAATGAGAAAAAACTTGAGGGGATATCATATATAAATGATGAATCAGATCGCAATGGGATGAGAATTGTTATAATTCTGAAGAAAGATTCCAGCGCAAATGTTGTTCTGAATAACCTCTATAAGTTTTCTTCGCTTCAGACATCTTTTAGCGTTAATAATATAGCTCTTGTCAAGGGTCGTCCTAAAACGCTAAGCACCAAGGATTTAATTCATTATTTCGTAAAGCATCGTCATGAAATAGTCATCAGGAGGACCAAATTTGATCTTGATCAGGCAGAAAAACGGGCACATATCCTTGAGGGATTGATCATTGCAAGTGATCACATCGATGAGGTAATAGCAATAATCAGAGCATCTCAGACTCCGGATATTGCCAGGGAAAGACTTATGGAACGATTCGACCTCTCGGAGATACAATCGAGGGCGATTGTAGATATGCGTCTGCGCCAGCTTACGGGCCTTGAACAGGAGAAATTAAGAGCAGAATACAAGGAGGTTATGGCATTGATTGAATACCTGAAAAGTGTTCTTGCAAATGTTGATCTTCAAATGAAAATAATTAAAGATGAACTTCTTGAAGTAAAAGAAAAATATGGAGATAAAAGACGTACCCTGATAATTCCGAATGCTGAAGAGTTTAATCCTGAGGATTTTTACGCCGATGATGAAATGGTAATTACTATTTCTCATATGGGTTATATAAAAAGAACTCCATTAACAGAATTCAGAAGGCAAAACCGTGGCGGTACAGGCGCCAAGGGAGGCGCTACCAGGGACGAGGATTTTATTGAGCACCTCTATATTGCCACGATGCATAATACCATGCTGTTTTTTACAAGAAACGGGAAATGCTACTGGCTGAAGGTTTACGCAATTCCCGAAGGTTCAAGGACTTCAAAAGGAAGAGCTATGCAGAACCTTATAAACATTGAACCGGATGATAATGTCAGAGCGTTTATTAATGTTAAAAACCTGAATGATGAAGAATACATAAATGAAAATTTCATCGTACTCTGTACTACTAAAGGAATAATTAAGAAAACTTCTCTTGAAGCTTATTCGCGGCCCAGAATTAATGGAGTGAATGCTATAACTGTAAGGGAGGGCGATGAGCTTCTTGAAGCCAGAATGACTAACGGATTGTATCATATTATGCTTGCAGTTAAATCAGGACGCGCAATTCGCTTTCCTGAGGCATCAGTCAGACCAATGGGCCGGACAGCATCAGGTGTAAGAGGCATTAAACTGGCAAACGAAAAAAATGATTTTGTAATTGGCATGATAACTGTTGAGAACAAGGAAAAAGATATTCTGGTTGTTTCTGAGAAGGGATATGGAAAAAGGTCTGATATAGATGGTTACAGAATCACAAACAGAGGCGGAAAAGGAGTAAAAACAATTAATGTAACTGAAAAAACAGGAACACTGATTGCATTGAAAGATGTGACTGATAATCACGATCTTATGATCATTACTCAATTTGGAAATATTCTCAGAAGTCCGGTATCTGCCTTAAGGGTAATGGGAAGGGCAACACAGGGAGTAAGGTTGATCAACCTTAAGGAAAGTGACATTATAGCATCAGTTGCCTGCGTCCTTGTTAATGAGGAAGAAGAAGCCGGCGAGAAAATCATTTCTGAAGAAAATGAAATAATTACTCAGGAAAATGACAAAGAATTTGATGTTTAATAAGTAATATTATAAATTTGGGAAAAAATTTTACAGACAAATAAACTAAAATTATAATCATGAAAAAGTTTTTTTTGCTAATAGCAGCCATTGGGATTTCTTATGTAGCAATGCCACAGAAGGGCAAAGTTACGAGCGCTCTGAACTATATCGATCAGGGCATTCTTGATAAAGCAAAAGAGAACATCGATCAGGCACTGGTTGATGAAAAATCAAAGGATTGGTTTAATACATATTTTGCTAAAGGACAACTTTGTCAGGCATCATTTAAATCCGACAATCCTAAGTACAATACTCTTTATGCCGATCCTCTTGCAGAAGCATATGCTTCATACCAGAAAGCATTGGAACTGGATCCAAAAGGTACAGTGAAAAAGAAAATGCTTACCGGCACAGTCTATAATTCACTGGCTGTTAACTTTTATAATCAGGGAAGTAAGAGATTTGGAGCCAAGGATTATGTTGGAGCTCTTCAATCTTTCCAGTCACAGATTAAAATCACTGAAAGCGATATGTATGTAGGAGTCGTTGATACAGGAATGTATTATAATGCCGGTCTGGCAGCAGTTAATTCATCTAAATATAATGAAGCAGTTAAGTACTTTGAGAAATGTGCTGAAATGAAATATATGGGAATAACTCCATATTTCAATATGTCCGAGGCATATCTTACTTTAGGTGATACAGCAAAGGCAGAATCTGTTTTGACCGGACTTGACAGTAAATTCCCAAATAACAAAAATGTTACTCTCCAGTTAATCGATCTCTATATTAAAAGCGGAAAAAACGATGAGGCTTTGAAGTATATAAAAGTTGCAAAAGAGGCTGATCCGAATAACTCCACTTTGTTTCTTGCTGCAGGTATTATCTTTTTAAATGAAAACAAATATGATGAAGCAATAACTGAACTTACCAAATCAGTTGAGGTCAAAGGGGATTTATATGATTCACAATACGGTCTTGGAGCTGCTTACATCAATAAAGCTGCTGAAATGTTTAAGGCAGCCAACGAAATAATGGATGTGAAAAAATACAGCGATGCTGTTGATCTGGCAAACACAGTTTATGCAAAAGCACTTCCTTACATGGAAAAAGCACATGAACTTAAACCTGATGACGTTTATGCAATGAGAAGCCTTCAGGAGTTGTATTACAGACTCAAAATGACTGACAAATATACAGTTATCAAAGCCAAGCTTGATGCTATTGACAAAAAATAAAAAATGTCATAATATATAATTTAAGAGGGATGTATGATTTCACATCCCTTTTTTATTTCTGTAAAATGAAGAATCAGGCTTCGAGACTAAATGTGTTAAAACTTGAGTTGTGTAAGAAAACTACGTCGGAAAAAAATCCAGTAGAGACAGTAGGTTAGGAGTTTCAAGGAATCGATCTTATTATATTACAAATTTAATTATTCTATTTTACATAATATTAATTATAGGCTTTATTTAGAGAATTTCTGCCCAGCTTGCTGGTTGATATAAAATCAGATATAGCAATGATTTGATTAAGATAATAGGAAGAAATGGAAAAATAAAAACTGATAACGAGAAGCAAGGTAAAATAAAGTATTATTTAAGATAAAAGACAAAAGTCACAAGACAAAAGTTCTTTCCTTTTCAATGATTTCCACATTTATTCCCGTTCTACGGGATTTAGTCACTTTGTTCCTCAACTTTTTACTTTTATCTTTTATCTTTTATCTTTTGTCTTCATCTTGATTATACACCCCTGCTCTTCGAAAAAAGCATACTATTATATTATGTCAAATAGAATTCATCAAAATCTAAAGCCAGTAACTCACTTATTCATTTCAGTGTACCTAAAACATCTTTCAGCAACCTGTCAGTATCCATTCCTCCTTTTGAAGTTGGTGAATATCCCAGAATAACAACAATCAACTCCTGAGTTGGCATAATGTAAATATGTTGTCCGTCATGTCCGTCACATGCATACATATCTTCAGGTGCCGATGGCAAACTCTTGCCTCTGTTAAGCCAGAAAAATGATCCATACTTCCCATTGCTGGCTGAAGCAACTGAAGTGCTGTATTTTACCCACCCTTCAGGTAAAATCCGTTCTCCGTTAAAAATGCCGTCATTCTGATATAGCAATGCAAAACGTGCATAATCTCTGGCCGTGGCATACAGATATGAAGATCCAACTCTTGTGCCACCCGGATCAACCTCAAAAACAGCATCAGGAATACCGATCTTATTAAAGAATTGCGAGTTTACAAACGAATAATATAATGAATCATTAGTAAATTGTCTGCGGATCAGATAACTGACAATATTTGGAGACCCGGATGAATAGCTCCAGAAAGTCCCCGGAGCATGTTCAAGTGGTTGCTCATAGGCATAACGGCTTATATCACTTTCACAATAAAGCATAACTGTAATGTCAGACCTGTTGCCATAATCCTCATTCCATTTTAATCCGCTCTGCATCTGCAGAAGATCATTCAGCGTTATTTTGTTCCTGTCATCTGCTTTCCATTCATCAACACCTGCCGGTTTATTAATATCCATTCCCCCTTGCCCCACAAGAAGGCCAACAAGTGCATTTGTGAAGCTCTTAGCCATTGACCAACTCAGGAACCTTGTATTTTTATTGAATTGCGGCTTGTAAGCTTCAGCTACCGGTATTCCCTTATGAAGAACAAGAAAAGCAAATGCATCTCCATTATATGCATTGTCAGTTATTAATTTTTTAGAAATATCTCCCAGTTTGGCAAGATCAATTCCGGTATTTTTCTCAGGCAAAATATCACCAAGCGGCCATTTGATGGTATCCTGTGAATATCCTGGATTTACACCCGCCGGATATCTGGTTTTGCGAAGCGATGCTTCCGAAATACCTCTTAAAAGAGTTACTCCAAATCCTTCTCTGTAAATTGCCCTGGATTTACCCCAGAGAAAATGACTGGTCACGCTCTTCTCATCATAATTTACACTATTCTTTGTATATCTTATGAATGAGAAGTTCAAATCTATTGTTTCCACATCTTCAGGCTTCCTGTTTGATACAAATACATCCGAACAGAGATTCTTTGCAGCATATCCTGTAATAATAGGCATCAAACTGTTAATATAAAGAGCACAAGTGATTATAACTGCCGCCAGAAGAGTCAGGACTCCGTAAAATATTCTTTTTCTTGTCATTATGTTTTATTTTTTCAGGATCCCTATTCCCGGACGGTCAGGCAGAATTATTTTACCATCACTTATTGTAACTCCTTCAAATACATCATTATCAATCAAAAGATTCCCATCCAGATCGGCCCAGTCTACTAATGGAGAAAGCTGAGCTGCAGCTGTCACGGCACACGATGTTTCAGTCATACATCCGATCATAACTTTCATTCCAAGTGCCCTGGCCATCTTTATCATAGCATAAGCTGAATGCAATCCGCCACATTTCATAAGCTTTATATTTATTCCGGTGTAAACTCCCTGTACCTTTTTGAAATCGCTGATTGTCTGAAAAGCTTCATCAGCTATAATTGGTAACGGACTATTTTGTGTAAGCCATGCCGTGTCGTCGATTGAAGTTTTTGACATTGGTTGTTCAATAAAGACAACGCCCTGTTCTTTAAGCCAGTAAGACATTTCGAGAGCCATTTTTCTGTCGGACCATCCCTGGTTAATATCGACACAAATTGGTTTATCTGTTTCGCTTCTTACTGTCTCGATCATTTCCTTATCATTTCCCTGACCTAGTTTAACCTTAAGAATTCTGTAAGGAGCTGCCTCCCTTACCTTCGTTCTGACTACTTCCGGCTTATCAATACCTATTGTAAATGAGGTATTTGGAGTTCGGGCCGAATTAAGGCCCCATATTTTGTACCAGGGTTGTTTCATAAGCTTTCCCACGAGATCATGAAGAGCAATATCTACCGAAGCCTTTGCTGCGTAGTTTCCCGGAGCCAGCTGATCAACATAAACAAGGATATCCTCTATGAGAAAAGGACTTTTAAACTGAGCCAGATCAACCTTGCTCAGAAAAGTTGTGGCAGTTTCATGACTCTCACCCAGATAAGGCGGCATAGATGCTTCCCCGTAACCAACAATATTGTCAAATTCCATTTCTGTAAGCATAACAGGTGTCGTGCTTCTCGATCCTTCTGCAATAGTAAAAACATGTTTCAAATGCAGTTCATATGGCTTAAAACGTAAGGTCAGTCCGGAACCTTTATCCGTTTTCTTAGTAATTTCATTCCAATTATGACGACCCATAGCCAGATATGAAAAACCAGCGCTGCCGGCGAGGAAACCACAATCTTTCAGAAATTTTCTTCTTGTTTTCATTAATCTAATGGTAATATCAATTCTTTATTTTTGATTTACATTCCCCGTTTCTTCCCATCTCCCACTCTCCTATTCAAATTGTTTTCTTCTCAGTACCACGGATGTTTACTGACGGCTACAATTCCCATATCATTTTTAACTCCTCTAATTCGCCTTGCTGATAAAAAAGAACTCAACCTGTAACTTACATAATTGCTCCGTGTGGAATCAAAACTGTTTATCACAACTCGTCCGGATGAATTAATGTACTCGTTGTTTCCAATATAAATGGCAACATGAGTAACATGGGCAATCCCATTTTTTTTTGAACCAAAGAAAAGCAGATCTCCTTTTTCCAGCCTGCTATATCTGTTTGTAATATCAACAGTAAAACCATGAAGCGCCTGTAATGATGCATCCCTTTGCAGGATCAGGCCGTTCATAAAATACACAGATTGAACAAAACCACTGCAATCTACTGCTTTTGATGAAGAACCTCCCCATAAATAAGGCAATCCCAAAAATGTTTTAGCAACATCGCATATGTTTTCTTCCGTACAGGACACTGTTTTTTTCCAATCATCAAAATCCATAACCTTCTTATTCTCAATAAATCCTTTACGGCCATCGGGTAAAACAACACTGATATAACCGTTTGATTGTCCAATTTTTTCAATAATGCTCCCTCCTACTAAATCTCCGACAACTCCTGAATTATCCGATGGAGTATCATACAACCAGCCTGTGTTCTTCAGATAGATTACCCTCGATGACTTTTTCCAGACAGCCATTTCCATTCTGTCAACAGGTATTACTGAAGATTCTTCAGTCCATGAAATATAGTTGTCAGGAGTTTGGATCTGAATCCATGAGTTTTTATTTTTCAATATTAAAACCGGAGTCCCGAGTCTTGCCTGTGATACCAATTCTGACCTATGATCAGGTTCTTTTCTCAGGTTAATGACACTTAGATCAACCAATCCAAAATATTTTTCGTTTTTTAACGTATCGGGAAGAATTATTATACTGTCTGTAAGTGGTTTACCTGGATTATTTAAAGTTTTAATTATCTCATTTTTTGCAGCCAGGTTAGTTGTTTCCCCGGTGAGTATAATATCTCCATTTTTCCCATACTTAAGTTTTACGTTACAAATTCCGACTCTGTGATCAGGAACATATATTGCAGCAATACTATCAATTTCCTGCTGATAACGGCCATTATAATAAGTTTTACAGGCAACCGTGGTTAATAGCATGCTTATAAGAAGTATTTTAAACTTGTTGAAGCCTTTATCTTTTAGAATTTTCATCAGGAAATGATTTTCTTTTTGATATATACTCAAATTTGCAATATTTAATGTCCCCTATGCTCTGTGCTTACTTATATCCTAATGCTGCGTATCCGACCCAGTGGCAATTTGTTGCAATAGCTGTCCTGCCCATTCCTATATCATCGACAGGAATATGTTCAGATGTAATGCTTGTTGAATATCCGATCAGGTCACCTGATAAGTGGTTGCTATCATTTAGATAATATGAAGCATATAATGCTACAGGAACGCTATATCTTCCGCACCAGGTCCATTTATACTCCCGGAAGTTTTCCGGATTTAATGTATATGTGCTGAATAATCGAATTCTTTCAGGTCTAAGTTCACCTTTTAAACAGCTGTCAATTATCACTGATTCATGTTCACGGGCCTTAATATTTCCCTTTTCATCACAGCCAAAATATGCCCTGTCAATTCCACCCCAATCCTCATTACCATAATGTACTGCATCGGTAGTGGAAACAATTGCAAAATCAGTTCCCCACTTCCAATTATGGTTCTTTGCAACTGCCCTGATCGCATCTGCCAGAGCTTTTCCGCACGCTTCCATCCTGTCAGGGCTCATGGCAGGCACAATTATCGGGATAATGGTAATATTCCTGTTAAAATACTGCAGGAAAGGGATTAAAGCCTCCACTGAATGCTCAACTTTTTGCAGCGAATCATTTATAATTGCAAATTTTTTCGCAAGCTGATTATAAATTTCTTCTCTTGCCGGAGAAACAGGAATATTTTTCCATGGACCTTTCCACGATGAGTAGCTATCGAATACCAGAGAATCTTCTATTCCAAGCTGCGCCGCCTTATGTGCCACACCAATTAAAATCAGGTTAGGAGCTTTTACGTTTTGAAGCAACTCAGGGTACAGAGTCCCGACATAAGTATAATCATCATGGGGGCATATTACCAGCTTCCATGGCAGTCCTGCAGATTTTTTCCATCCTTTGCGGTCCATCCTGGCCATGAGACTATCCATCTGCCAGGAATACTGGGCAAAGCCTATTGTATCTTTCAATGGTCTGACTTTACCCGATTCCTTTCTATTCAGTTTATCGTTCATGCATGATAATAAAATGATTAACAGGAGAATTTGTGTAATGAAAAGAGGCTTTGATATCTTCATAATTTTAAGATAAGTCATAAAGATACAATTTCAAATTATTAAAATGACAGATATTAAAAAGGTTATTTAGATTAGTTTTTCCACCTTTCAAGCCGGAAATATGGGAACTAAAGAGTCTTTGAACCATCGGCACGGGAATGTGTTGATGGCGTTCGACATACATAAAAAGTAATCTTTTTTTTTAACAACAATTATAAAACTTTCTTTAGTATATTTGGTTATTAAAGATAAGCACAACATTATAGAATATGTTGTTTTTCATAAATGTTTCTTAAAAACTTAATTAGAATGGAAACTATAAAAAAATCAACGCTTGATTTCCTTACGGCTATAAAATGTAATAACAACAGAGAGTGGTTTATTGGGAACCGGCCAATGTATCTGGAAGCCAAAAATAACTTCGAAACCTTTGTTCAGAATATCATAAATGAGATAATCTTATTTGAACCCATTATGAAAGGACTGGAAACAAAAAGCTGTGTTTTCAGAATTAATCGCGATATTCGTTTTTCGAATGATAAATCGCCTTATAAATCGCATTTTGGTGCTTTTATTGTAAAGGGTGGGAAAAAAAACGGAGATAAATTTGCCGGTTATTATTTTCATATTGAGCCTGGAAAAAGCATTATGGCAGGTGGAGCTTACACACCTCCAATTCCCTGGTTATCTGCCATAAGGGAAAAAATAAGTGACAATCCGGATGAATTTATTAATATCATCAATACAAAAGACTTCATTAAGTATTTTGGGACAATTGATGGAGAAAAGCTCAAAACGGCGCCAAAAGGATACCCTAAAGACCATCCCCAACTAGAGCTTCTGAAATTTAAAAGTTACCTTGTTGTTAATGAAGCATCAGATAAAATGGTACTTTCCAATGAGTTTTTTAATCACGTCATAAATGTGTTTAAAGCTATGAAACCTTTGAATGATTTTCTTAATGAGTATTAGATGTAGAGACGCCCAGGTTGGGCGACTCTACCATTAAACCAACTTTTATTAAAAAAATGACAGGTCTTGAAAGAACAATCTCTTTTCTTAAAGGAGATTCTGTTGATCGTCCTCCATTTCACCCGATAATAATGCGGTGGGCGGCTAAATATGCCGGAATAAAATATCGTGATTTCTGTCTCGATCCTTTTTCCAAATGCAGAGCTATGATTCTTTCTGCACAAGATTTTAATATTGATTGGGTTACTGTAATGTCGGATCCATGGGCTGAGGCATCAGCCTTTGGTATTCAGGTCGAATATCCTGAAAATAGTCTTCCTATCGATAAAGGAGGCCACTTTCCTGATGCAAAAACAGCTTCCCGGTTAAAACATTATAATCCTCTGGAAAACACACGATGCAGTAACAGGCTGACTGAAATAAGAGAATTCAGGAAAAATGTTGAAAATGAACTTTTTGTTGTTGGATGGGTTGAAGGACCTATAGCTGAATATGTCGATCTACGGAGAGCTTCCGATGCATCAGTTGATTTTTTTTTGGAGCCGGAAGCCGTAGAAAAAACCATGGATATTATTGTTGAATCTGCCATGGATTTTATCTCTCTTCAGGTTAAAGCCGGGGCCCATTGCATTGGAATTGGAGATGCATTTTGCTCGCAGATCGGGCCTGAATTGTATAATCAGTTTGCATTTTCAAGGCAGAAAGCACTGGTAGATCATATTCATTCTGAGGGTGCACTTGCCAAACTTCATATCTGTGGAAATACCGAATCAATTCTTAATGATATGATACTCACAGGAGCCGATATAATCGATATCGATCATTTAGTTCCATCAATGAAGAGGTTTGTACCTTTATTAAATCGTTATCAGGTCTTTTCCGGGAAGGCCGATCCAGTCACAATAATCCAGGAGGGAAATGAGGACATAATAACACAAACAGTTGTTAATGATGCAAGAGAAGCTAATGACCGGTGCATAATATCGGCTGGTTGTGAAATCACCCCGGGAACCTCCGTTGAAAATATGACAGCATTCAGCCTTGCAGGCAATAAATCTATAGGAATAATTTGATTTTTAGTAGATCAGAGCCATGTTTTTTAACATCCACGTTACCGGAGCTCTGTTCCGGTAGTTGGGATCAAATTGGGCAGCAACTATAATTCCCTCTTTGTTAATAATATAGGTCGCCGGAACAGGTAACCTGGCAGCATCTCTGCCATTATTTTTAGCGATATCAATTGAAAAATCCGATAAAATTTTATCCTGGTAAGCTTTGGTTACACTAAACATGACATCATAATCTTTCATTATTTTTTCCTGGCAATCATAAATTACCGTAAATGTTATATTATGAAGTTTTACCGTTTGTTCTACATTTTCAATTGATTCAGGTGTAATGGCTACGACATTAAAACCCTGATCAGTTATTACTTTAAGTGAATCCTGGTAATTATTTATATATCTGCTGCATACAGGACACCATTTGCCTCTGTAAAAGAAAAGGATAACTGGTCCATTCTCGAGCAGTTTTTTCAATTCCACTTGTTTTCCCTTCTGGTCATATCCGGTAAAATCAGGTGCCTTGTCCCCTACTTTAAGTCCATGTGGAATAGTGTTATTAATTGTATCAATCCCAAAGCTGGCATACTTAATATTCTGTCCATAAGAGACTGAATTTAAGGATAATACTATAATAAATAATAAGAAGCCATTCCTTCTTATTTTTCCCGCGAAATCATTTTTAATGAAAGACATATATTAAGCAAATTTATAACCGGGTATCTTTCTCATTCTAAGATTTAATGGTGTAACTTCAAGATACTCATCATCTTTTATTTGTTCCATTGCTTCCTCCAGTGAGAATTTTAGCTTTGGAGCTATCTTAAGGCTATCATCAGATCCCGAGGCTCTCATATTGGTAAGTTTCTTTCCTTTTACAATATTTACTTCGAGATCACCAACTCTTGTATTTTCTCCGATTACCTGTCCTCTGTAAACCTGTTCTCCAGGATCAATATAGAATCTGCCCCTGTCCTGCAGACGATCAATAGCGTAGCCTGTTGCCAATCCCATATCCAGGGAAATCAATGATCCGTTCTGTTTTGGCATGAGCTCATCGCCTTTATATTTGTCATAAGCTCTGAAACGGTGATGCATCACAGCCTCACCGGAAGTTGCCGTAAGCATGTTATTCCTTAATCCTATAAGTCCCCTGGACGGAATATCAAATTCAATATGAGTAAGATCTCCTTTGGGTTCAATAACAATCATCTCACCTTTTCTTTGCGTTATAAGCTCAATTGCCTTGCCTGAGAATTCAGGAGGAACATCAATAGTTAGTGTCTCGTATGGTTCCGATTTGATACCATTAATATCTTTCAGTATAACCTTTGGTTTTCCTACCTGAAATTCATAGCCTTCACGACGCATCGTCTCTATCAGGATCGAAAGATGGAGTATCCCCCGGCCAAAGACATTGAAAGTATCTTCCGATTTTGTCTCTTCAACTTTCAGGGCAAGGTTTTTCTCAGTCTCTCTTATCAATCTTGTTCTGAGGTGCCGTGAAGTGACAAATTTACCTTCCTTGCCAAACATGGGTGAATTATTGATGGTAAAAACCATACTCATAGTAGGCTCATCTACCTCAATTCTCTGTAAAGCTTCAGGGGCAAGCAGATCGGCGAGCGTATCCCCTATTTCAAAATCCTCCAGTCCAATAACTGCGCATAGATCACCACATCTTACACTTTCAGTTTTTACTCTTCCGAGTCCTTCGAAAACATATAGTTCCTTCACTCTTACTTTCTTGACTTTCCCATCCCTTTTACATAAGGTATAGTCTAATCCGGTTGTAATATCTCCCCTGAAAACGCGGCCAATTGCAATTCTGCCTACATAACTTGAAAAATCAAGTGAAGCAACCTGCATCTGAGCTGTACCTTCTATATAAGGAGGTTCAGGGATTTCTTTAAGAATGGTATCCAGAAGGTACTTTATATCAGTTGTTGGTTCTTTCCAGTCGCCGCTCATCCAACCATATTTAGAAGAGCCAAAAACTGTAGCAAATTCAAGCTGATCATCTGTCGCATCGAGGTTAAACATGAGTTCATAAACATCCTGCTGAACTTCATCTGGCCTGCAGTTTTCTTTATCAACCTTATTGACAACGACAATCGGTTTAAGTCCAAGTGCTATCGCTTTACCAAGTACAAATCGTGTTTGAGGCATAGGGCCTTCGAGAGCATCAACAAGCAAAAGAACACCGTCTGCCATCTTTAGTACCCTCTCAACTTCACCTCCGAAATCAGCGTGACCAGGTGTATCAATAATATTAATTTTAATCCCTTTATAATTAGCTGAAACATTCTTTGAAAGTATTGTAATCCCTCTTTCCCGCTCGAGATCGTTGCTGTCAAGAATAAGATCACCCGCTTCCTTCCTTTGGTCGAGTACCTTGCATTCCTGTATAATCCGGTCAACCAGAGTGGTTTTACCATGATCAACATGCGCAATGATCGCTATATTTCGTATTAATTGCATACAGATTAATTAGACCGCAAAAGTAATATTACTGCCCGGATAAATGATAAAAATTCAAAAATTAATTAATGATAAAAAATTCATATATTGGACATTAAATTTAAAAAACCGACTTATGAAAAAAATGATCATTACTCTCGTTTTCAGTTTATTTGCCTTAACGGGAATCTTCGGACAACAGAATGTAAAACTGGCTGTTGGTATGAAAGCTCCGGACTGGATGTTTACAGATGCTGATAAAAAAGAATTTACAATGAATTCATGGGCTGGAATGGTGCTTCAGATCAATTATGTTGATCCGGATGTATCAGATCTTAATGATTCTTTTAATGATGCAGTTAAAAAGGCAACTGATGTTGATAAAACTATCAGCAAGGATTTATTCAAGGGATTTGGCATTGTTGATTGTAAATCGACCTGGAAACCCGATTTTCTTATAAGGATGATCGCTGGTAACAAAGCCAAAAAGTACGATACTACGATACTTTTTGATTATAAAGCTATACTGCAGAAAGAATGGGGTCTCCCAAAAGATAGTTACACAGTTATAATTCTTGATAAAAACAGAATATGCAGGGCTCTTTATATAGGACGTATTCCTGAATCTGACAATCAGAAAATTGTCGATCAGATAATTGCTCTGACCAAGGAATAAGGAGTGCAGCCCAACATAAATGAGCGCCTAAAAGACTTTTTAACCGCAAAGCACGCTAAGGAAAGCAAAGCAAGCAAAGAAAAACTGGTAAATTCAGATCTTTGCGACCTTTGCGGTTCATTGTTTTTGTTTTTTTAAGATTATGATAATTATCCCAAATCTTCTACTTATAGCAGGAACCGGCACCAAGTCGGGAAAGACAACTATGGTTTGCAGGATAATTGAACAGTTTAATGAATTGAACATCACTGCAATCAAGATAAGTCCACATTTTCATGAGGTAACACCAGGTTTGAAAACTATATATAAGGAAAAGGGATACTCGATATATGAAGAGACTAACAGGGATACAACCAAAGACACTTCACGTATGCTTCGTTCCGGGGCCGCCAGGGTTTACTTCGCCAAAGTCCTTGATGACCGGCTCAGATTTGTATTTGATAAAATAATGGATCTTATACCGGCGGCTACTCCCATCGTAGGTGAATCTCCTGCCTTGAGAAACTTCGTCGAACCGGGAGTATTCATTATAATGAATTCATACACTACTAATAATCGTAAGAATATAAATCACTTACAATCTTTACCTCACGTATTTTTTAAGCTTGAAGAACTTTCTGAAATATCTTCCCTATCTATTGGATTTAAAAATGGCCGGTGGTACGATGCATCAATGTAGGGATCGGTCGCGACCGATCCCTACATTGATTTTCCTCTATTTCTCCTCATCTATATCTGCTATATCTTTTCCCAGCCTGGCTTTAATCCTTTCAAGATCATGCTTCATACCGGCAACTGCCTGGATCAGTTGTTTTTCCGGTAACACAGGATCGGGTAATTCACTGCTGATATAATTAACAAATTTCCATATCTCTTTTACTTCATTTACATGTACCTCATAAGGTTCATAAACCGGGTTAAGTGAATAGAGGATAAGCTTTCCGTCTTTTGTCAAATTATTTTCAACCACTTTAAATACTATCCCGTCGTCGAGGGTAAATACCACATAAGCTTTCCCGCTGATTATCTGCATCCAGTCCTGAACATATTCCCCTGTTACCCAGGAACCGTCGGGTATCGGAAGCATAGAATCACCTTTCAGCTGAAAAGTTCTGTATTTCTTTTTATTTGAAAGAAAAGGCAATGTGAATACAGGAAGCTCACCTATGTATTCCGGATCAGCATATCCGGTTGTATAGCCTGCTTTCGCTTTCTCAGGCACCAGTTCAATGTTTTCCCGGTTGTTGGAATTAACGGTTGTTGTCAATACTCTGAGGTTGCTTCCTTTTACATAGGCATCATATCCTCTTTCAAGTTCACCAAGCTGACTTTCTGACAACTTTGAAATATCCAGTTTAAGGATAGTATCGATAGCTATGTTAAAATAGCCTGAAAAGGATATCAGAATTTCTATCCCTGGCTGGGCCACACCGTTCTCATAACCGCTCAGGGTTGAACGTTTAAGGTTTAGGGCAAACGCCACATCATCCTGTGTTCTGCCCCTCCTTTTTCTTAAAAATTTTATGTTCGATGCAAAGTACATAATGAAAATTGATTATATTGTAATCATAAAATTGATTATTTTTTAATCAAAAGTAGAACTTAATTGTTATATATGCAAGAAATATGATTTTTTTTTAGAATAATCGGACTAGGGTTTTGAGATTACTTAGTCTCCCGATTTCATCGGGAGACTCGCAATGACCGTGGAATAATGTTGCTTCGATTAAACTCCCCACCTGAATTAACCTTACTTGCACCGTCATTGCGAGCCCGACGAAGGAGGGCGTGGCAATCTTAAACGACTATCCACCAAATTGACAATTAACTATTTAACAATCGTACAATGATCCTCACCGGCAATATAGACCGATCTGTTCTGCATCTCGACCTCGATACTTTTTTTGT
>PLML01000020.1 GCA_003141525.1 Bacteroidales bacterium | reverse complement strand
AAATGACATTATTAGGTGTAATATTATTTATCTGAAAATTAAAAACCCTTGTAAAGTACTAAATTACAATGGTTTATGTTAATTTAAAAGGGAACCTGGAGCGACTCGACCTCCCAACCAACAGAACCTGAATCTGTGAGCATTCTCAGATGCAAAAGCCGGGCGACTTGATCACCTTTGGCCGGACAGAATACCCTAAAACTACATTGCTAAACAAGTTGTCTCGTCCTAGAAAAACCTTACACATTGTATCATACTGATTTAAGTTTACAGTTTTCGGTTAATACTGAATAAGGTTTACTATAAAAATTACATCTTAAATCTTTTAAACCAAAGTTGTACGGATTTAGGTTTACAATTACGAAGTTAATCAATGGTGGAGATTTATTCATCATATTTTGTATTTAGGTTTTATATTTGTGTTGAATTCAGAAGAGGAAAGGGGATCTGCAAGAGAGCAACTCGCCAGCAATATGCCTACCAACTTTGATAGCTTGCCCTTGCTTTTCAATGAGGTGATATTTTTAACTATCATTGTCATTTATGGCCTTAAAAATCTCACATCATTCTTTTAATTCTTTTATTTCTGTTGGAGATCTGGTTCGTGGCTTGCGAGGCTTCCACAATTTAATTAACTCTAACTCTGTTTCGTGCGCCTGGTCCGGGGTCATATTGTTACAACTCATGTGAGGCCTATATTGATTATAAGCATTAATTGAGCTCTGTATGGCTAGAGTAGCCTCATAATGTGTTTTAAATAGTTTATGCAGACCAAATTCATTTTTAGTATCCCATTTATTCTTTCAGCCATTGCATTTTCATAAGGGTCTCCATTCTCAGTCATGCTTATCTCGATTCCATTATCTTTAAGGTTTCTTACATAATCAAAGCTGCAATATTGAATACCTCTGTCAGAATGATGAATCATTCCTGGTAAGAACTTAGTTCTGGTTTTTAAAGCCATATCTAATGCCAGCAATGCACCCTCTTTAGTTAATAAGGAGTATAGACAATAGCCAACTATTTTATGCGAATGTGCATCTGTAATCAAAAACAAATAATTAAAATCATTCCCCACGCAGATGTAAGTAATATCAGATACCCAAACCTCTTCGGATTGACTTATGACAAACTCTTTGAACAGATTAGGGTATTTCTTTAGCCAGTGCATAGAGTCAGTAGTCTTAGGCACTATTTTTCTCTTTTTGATAAGCAAATTATGCTGTCTTAAAAGTTTAAATAATTTATCTCTGCCCAACTTAATCCCATGCGTTTTCAAAGGTTGCCTCATTAGCCAATGAAGCTTATGCCCTCCTAATCCGGGTAATTCACGTCTGATTCCCACCACTAACTCCAGGGCTACTATTTCATCCTTGCGTTTTTCTTCATTAAAATAATTGCGGTCGTAATAAGCTTGTCGGCTTTTACCAAACAGGTTACAAAGACGACCGATGCCCATCTTTGTAATTCGGTTGTCCCGAAGATCATTTACCGTTTGGTACCACGCTTTTTTCTGATAGGAACATCCATTTCCTTCTCAGCATAATCAATCATCGAGTTTAGCCCATAGATTAATACATTGGCTTGTTCTAAGGATTTCTCTAGTTCTTTAACTCGTTTCTTCAGTGCTTGTAAATTCCCCTTTTCTTGCTCTGTCATAGCGGGTAAAGTTATTAATCCTTCCTTAATTTTATCACGATACTGGGATACCCACATATGTACAGTGTTTATACTTGCTAATTGATAAGCCTCCATAATCTCTCTGGGATCTTTACCCTCAAAAAGAACTTCAAAAGCTACTCTTTCTTTAAACTTTTCGACTTGTTGACCTCGATCATTTATGATCTGTTCTAATAGATCTTTCATTTCAATTTTCTTTTATGAAAATTGTAAAGCTATTTCAGTATAAGACATAACGTAGTATCTAAATAATATCATTATCGGATAGAGTTTATGAAAAAGAGAAAGATCGGGATCGTGTTGCTGATCATTCTGATCGCACTTTCATGTAAGTCTAAAAGAGACAATGTAACTTCAAAAGGTCTGACTCTTAAAGAATCTGTTAAAAATGACACTCTGAGAAGCCAGTTTATGAAAATTGAAAACAATAAAGCAGTTCTCGAACTAAACCTGAAAGGCGGGTCATACCCTGACTTTCACCTTAAGGAACTGCCTCTCAATTCTTTGAGCTGGCAGTTTAAGGATTCGGCAATGACAGAGTTTATGGGACATTTTTTATGCTTTGACAGATGGGGGCCTCCATCCGATAATGAAAGAGCGAATGGTTTCAGACATCACGGGGAAGTTAATACGGTCACTTGGAAATGCCTTGCCAAACCTCATTTGGCTGATGGTATGATAACCTGCCTTATATCGTGCAGCCTTCCAATGGGAGGATTAAAGCTGACACGGAAAGTTGAGATGCCTGAAGATGAACCAGTATTCTTCGTAACCAAAGAGATTAAAAACCTGAATAAGTATGGCCGGATGTATAACATTGTCCAGCATGTTACCATCGGTCCTCCTTTTCTTGAAAGGACCACACTATTTGACAGTAATGCTGAAAAAGGTTATGAAGATAAATTTGACGGAAGTTTAAACCAGGAATTACCTGTCTTAAGGTGGCCTGATGCGGATCATAATGGGGAAAAAGTCAGCTTGCGTAAATTTGAAGTCGAATGGCCTGTTGTTTCTTCTTTTGTTTACCGCCGGGGCGAAAAATACGGATGGGTAACAGCATGCAATCCCGCTAATAAACTTATGCTGGGATATAAATGGAAAACAGAAGATTATCCCTGGATTAATTTCTGGCGTTCTATGCAAAATGGCATCCCCATGGCTTTCGGGATGGAATTTGGCACCACAGGACTCCATGAACCTTTCCCGGTAGTTGCCAAAAAAGGCAAAATATTTGAAACTAATCTTTATGATTTTATTGATGCCGATGAGATTAAAAGTAAGTCCTTCACAGCCTTCCTTGCGAGAATTCCGGAAGATTACAGGGGTGTAGGAAATATTCAGTGCTGTCCAAGAT
>PLML01000156.1 GCA_003141525.1 Bacteroidales bacterium | reverse complement strand
TTGAAGGAGGGGTGTCACGACGCAGGAGTAACGGGGTGGTTGATTTGTTTTTACGCGGAGAGAATAAAAAACATACCAATCAAAACTCTCCCCTACTTTTGAAGGAGGGGTGGACACGACCCAGGAGTGATGGGGTGGTTGATTTGTTTTTACGCGGAGAGAATAGAAAACATACCAATCAAAACTCTCCTCTACTTTTGAAGGAGGGGTGTCGCGACCCAGGAGCGACGGGGTGGTTGATTTGATTTTACGCGGAGTGGATAGAAAACATACCAATCAAAACTCTCCCCTCCTTTTGAATGAGGGGTGTCGCGACCCAGGAGCGACGGGGTGGTTGATTTGATGTTAACAATATTTATTGTTCTTCTGAAAGACATTTTCTTATTTCATTTATAACAAATTCCGGATCCTGAAAGGCATGTTTGTTTTCAAATCTTAAAACTGTAAATCCGAGATTTTTTAAATAATTATCTCTGAGCTCATCTTTTTCAATCTGGTGGTATTCCCCATGAATGTTTCCGTCCAATTCAATAATTAACATTTCCTGCGGGCAGCAAAAATCAACTATATAGTTTCCGATACTATGTTGTCTTCTGAATTTATATCCGGATACTTGTCTGTGTTTCAGAATGTTCCAGAGTGAAGCTTCTGCTGAGGTAAGGTTCTTTCTTAAAGTTGTACGGTATTTTCCCAGCTCCTTTCTATTGAAAAGATATTTATCTGAATTCATGTGGAAAAAATTTAAATAATCAACCACCCCGGCCTCGCTAATACTCGGCCACCCCTCCTTCAAAAGGAGGGGAGAATTTAAATATTTTAGTTTTACTGTTTATTAGTTCAAATAGAATAAAATAATCAACAATACTGCCCTCGCTAATGCTCGGTCACCGCTCTTCAAAAGGAGGGGAGAATTATAATATTATATTTCAGGACCTAGATCGTTAGTATTCCTTTTTTAACATTTCTAAATAGGAGACTTTTTAATAGATTTCCAGCAATATCTCCAAAATTTGTTTAGCCGCTTTAGATACTGATGTTCCCGGACCAAATATTGCGGCTACACCTGAGTCGTATAAGAAATGATAATCCTGGTGAGGGATCACTCCTCCGGCAATAACCAGTATATCTTCCCTCCCAAGTCTCTTCAGCTCACTAATTACTTGAGGAACAAGGGTTTTATGCCCTCCGGCAAGGCTGGAGACACCCAAAACATGAACATCATTTTCAACTGCCTGTTTTGCTGCTTCAGCCGGAGTCTGGAAGAGTGGTCCAATGTCGACATCAAAGCCAATATCGGCATAACCTGTTGAGACAACTTTTGCTCCCCGATCGTGACCATCCTGGCCCATCTTGACGATCATTATCCTGGGCTGACGACCCTCTTTTTCTGCAAACCTGGCAACCAGTGCCCTTGCTTCTCTAAAATCATCATCCGATTTGTACTCCGATGAATAAACACCCGATATAGTTTGTGTCACTGCTTTGTACCTCCCGACAATTTTTTCACATGCATAAGATATTTCGCCCAGACTTGCCCGTTTTGCAGCTGCAACCACGGCTAATTCAAGAAGGTTACCTTCACCAGTCTGAACACATTTGGTTATTGCATCAAGTGCAATCTGGCATTCAGCCTCGTTCCTTTCGGCACGAAGTTTAGCCAGCCGTATTATCTGAGATTCACGGACAGCTGAATTATCAACTTCCAGTGTTTCGATCGGATCTTCTTTTTCAAGCCTGTACCTGTTTGTCCCGACTATTGTCTGCACTCCTGCATCAATCCTGGCCTGAGCCCTGGCAGCAGCTTCTTCAATCCTCATCTTTGGAACTCCTGATTCAACTGCTTTTGCCATTCCTCCGAGACTTTCAACTTCCTTTATATGCGACCACGCCCGATGAACAATTTCATGGGTAAGGGTCTCAACATAGTATGATCCTGCCCAGGGATCAATTGCCCTGCAAACCTGTGTCTCCTCCTGGATATATATCTGAGTGTTTCTGGCAATCCGTGCTGAAAAATCTGTAGGCAACGCTATAGCCTCATCAAGGGCATTTGTATGAAGACTCTGCGTATGGCCCAGTACCGCAGCCATAGCTTCAATACAAGTTCGCCCCACATTATTGTAAGGATCCTGCTCGGTCAGACTCCAACCCGATGTCTGACAATGAGTTCTGAGAGCCATAGATTTGGGATTTTTTGGATTGAATTCACTGACAATTTTCGACCATAACATACGTGCCGCCCTCATCTTTGCAATTTCCATGAAATGGTTCATCCCGATAGCCCAGAAAAATGAAATCCGGGGAGCAAAAGCATCAATATCAAGTCCCGCTTTAATTCCTGTTCTCAGGTATTCCAGTCCGTCGGCGAGTGTATATGCAAGTTCAATATCGCACGTTGCTCCTGCCTCCTGCATGTGATAACCTGAGATGCTTATTGAATTGAACTTCGGCATTTTTTCTGATGTGTATCGGAAGATATCAGCAATTATTCTCATTGAAAATTCAGGAGGATAAATATAAGTGTTCCTCACCATGAATTCTTTCAGAATATCATTCTGGATTGTTCCTGATAATTCATTGAGCCGTGCTCCCTGTTCAAGTGCTGCAACAATATAAAAAGCCATTATTGGCAGAACAGCTCCATTCATTGTCATTGATACAGACATTTTATTAAGCGGTATCTGGTCAAAAAGCAATTTCATATCAAGAATTGAGTCAACTGCTACTCCGGCTTTGCCAACATCCCCTGTAACTCTTTCATGATCCGAATCATATCCCCTGTGAGTGGCAAGGTCAAAAGCTACTGACAGACCTTTCTGCCCACTAGCCAGGTTACGCCTGTAAAATGCATTTGATTCTTCAGCTGTAGAGAATCCTGCGTACTGCCTGATGGTCCATGGCATCATTGTATACATGCCGGAATATGGTCCATGCAAAAACGGTGGCAACCCGGCAGCATAATTAAGATGCTCCATCCCTGCCATATCCTCTTTTGTGTAAACGCTTTTTATCGGAATCATTTCCGGAGTTACCCAATCTTTTTTTAAGTTATTATCCTTCTCCCACTTAAGGTAATCATTTTCAGTGACAAGGAGTGTTTTCAGGTCGCTATATCGGAATTTTGGTCTCATAATCTAGAATTTTTTCCTCTATCAGTCTCTAATCTCATCCTTTCCTGCTCCTCTGATCCTCTGAAAAGTTTTATTGGCTCAATCTCAAGATCATTTGCCAAAACTGGTGATTTAAATACTCTGGTAAAATCAATTCCTGAAAGGACTTTTTCATTTATATCCGGAAATCTGTTTGTCCCAAGCAGTATCTCTTTGCCGCTTGCAATATCCTTTCTTCTCATTGATGCTGATTCAGCTAATTTTTTCTGTACCCATCCTGATTTCAGACAGGAAAGGAACCCGCCGCGATCCTCAATTTCAAGGAATAATTCCCAGGCATTTTCTGCAATCAGACTTGTGAGGCTTTCTATGTAATATGAACCTGCAGCAGGATCTGATACCTTATCAAAATAAGCTTCTTCCTTGAGTATCAGTTGCTGGTTCCGGGCGATTCTTTCAGAAAATTCATCAGGATGCCTGAAAACAATATCAAATGGTTCTACTGTAAGTGAATCTGTTCCCCCTATAATAGCCGACATTGCTTCAGTCTGTGTTCTGAGCAGGTTTACATTAGGGTCGAACACTGTTTTATTCCATTCACTTGTCACGCAATGAACATCCATTTTAATATTTTCACCATTTGCGGGATGAAAACCATTTATAATAACAGACCAGAGAAGACGGGCAGCTCTCAGTTTAGCAATCTCGGGGAAATAGTTTGGTCCGGTTCCGAAGCTGAACCTTATCTTTGCAGCGGCAACCTCAGCACTTATTCCCCTGCCGGTAAGTTGTGCCATGTATTCGCTTCCCATTGAAATCCCGAATGCCAGTTCCTGAACAATATCAGCCCCTGCATTATTAAAGTTCGAAGCATTCAGATGCACCGTCCTGAACTTTGGCAGAAATGTTGCAGAATTTACTACTGAAGCAAGATAGTCAAATCCCTGCTCCGGAGGGATACATAATGTACCATTTAGCATCAGCCTGCTTAAAGGATCTGCTTCAAAGGCTCCCTTTATTTTCAGAGGATCAGACCCGGATTTCCTGACATAATTATTTATAAGATCAACTATCTCTTTTGCTTTTCCGTTTGAGCGGAAGTTAATTTCAATAGCTTCGAGTTGAATGTCTTTCAGAAGAATATTAAAATTGTTTCCATTAATACTTTCAGGATTAACTATTATAAAACCAAGGGAATCAACCCCTTTCATAAGTATTGTCAGCGCTTTCCGGTTCGCTTCGGAATAATCGGTTACTTCAATGTTTTGTCTGACCAGCCAGTTGTTATTTTTAATCTTTGTCCCTCTTATATATGGGAATACACCCGGCAGGGTGTTTATATACATAAGGTTTTCAATATCTTCCATCCGGTAGAAAGGCTTTACCTCAAATCCTTCATTTGTTTTCCAGACAAGCGTTTTATTAAAATCAGCTCCCTTCAGGTCAGTATTTATCTTATCCATCCACTCCTTTGTTGTTACCGGCGGAAACTGATCAAATAATTTCTCGTTCTGCACCATTCTACTCAGGTTGTAATTTAAAACACAAATTAAATGAATCGGTGATCATAGTTTTTATGAAATTTATCATATTGTGATGAGCACAGAATCTAAGTTATTCCCCCGCAAACTCCATCAGGAAAGATTTTATGAATGGATTCAGATCACCATCCAGAACTGCCTGAACATTCCCGGTCTCATGGTTTGTGCGCAAGTCTTTAACCATTTTATATGGATGTAGCACATAAGATCTTATCTGTGAACCCCATTCAATCTTTTTCTTCTCCCCTTCAATTTTCGCCTGCTCCACCTGCTGTTTTCTCAGTTCAAGTTCATAAAGCTGTGATTTAAGGATTCTCATCGCATTCTCTTTATTATTAAGCTGAGATCGTGTCTCCTGGTTTTCGATTACCAGTCCTGAAGGTTTGTGCCTTAACCTGACAGCTGTCTCCACCTTGTTAACATTCTGTCCCCCTGCGCCACTCGACCGGAATGTATCCCAGGTAATATCAGCCGGATTAATCTCTATCTCAATATTGTTATCAACAAGTGGTGATATAAAAACCGATGCAAATGTGGTCTGACGTTTTCCCTGTGCATTGAACGGTGAGATTCTGACGAGACGGTGTACACCATTTTCGCTTTTAAGATAACCATAGGCCCGCTCACCTTCAATCTCTAATGTCACTGATTTAATGCCAACCTCATCACCAGGCTGATAATCAAGCTCTTTTACCTTATAGTTATTTCTTTCAGCCCAACGCAGATACATCCTCATGAGCATTGCCGCCCAGTCGTTGCTTTCTGTGCCTCCGGCACCCGAGTTTATTTTCAGAATTGCCCCAAGCTGGTCCTCCTCTTTCTGCAGCATATTCCTGACCTCGAGGTCTTCGATCAAAGAAATACAGTTCTGATACTGGTTATCAACTTCTTTTTCAGTTGCTTCTCCCTCCCTGTAAAAGTCATTTATTACATTGATATCATCGATGGCTGAATTTATATTGTCGAATGCTGTTGTCCAGCTTTTTAGTTGTGATATGCTTTTCAGAAGATCTTCAGCCTTTTTAGGATCATCCCATAAACCGGGTTGTTGGGACAGGCTTTCTTTTTCCGCAATGAGTTCCAGTTTTCCCTCGACGTCAAAGATACCTCCTTAACGCGTCGCGGCGTCCCGATAAAGCTTTTATCTGTTCGTTAGTTATCATTTCTGAATTTTTGGACAAATTTAGTCTTTTATCGTATAACTATAGGAGATAAAACTTTAATTTTGGCATTCTCATAAACAAGCATGTTGAAACTAATAATATATATCCGTCCTATTGCCCGGTATTTATTAATTGCCTGGGTTTTAACTATAATTATTTTGTCGTCTATACCGAATATTCCGACATTAAAGATCCATACTGCAAAATCTGAGATCAGGCTCGATTATCTAATGCATTTTTGTGAATATGGAATTCTGACTTTCCTGACTTTTCTTTCATTTGCAGGAGGTGAATTCAGGATCAATTGGAAGAAGATAATAATGTTAGCAGTGAGTCTGATCCTGTTTGCTGTTCTTGATGAGTTGCATCAGAAGCTTATTCCCGGAAGGACATGCAGTGTAAAAGACATTGCAAGTAATGTAACAGGAATTCTGACAGTAATAATGATCACTCTCTTAATATTCAGATCTATCGGAATCAAGTTGAAAAAGTCTGAATAAAAATCCTTTATTATTAATTTTTGTTACAAAGAGTTAAACATAAAAGCACAGGGTTGCACAGAGAAAGAACTTATAAAAGATTACTCTATGGCTCTCTGTGTAAATTCTAAACATTTAGTCTTACGGATTGTATTCAACACCGGAGGTGTTCCATTAATAAATCCTGTAACCTGAAAATGAACCAGTTCCTGATTCAGTTGACAACCCTGTTTTAATAGTAACTTTAACTTTATCCCCGGAAATTAGTTTCATTGTAATTGCATTAGAAAATGATAAACCTCCAGTAATTCCTGATCTAATTATCTCATAAATTGAACCATTTAGATATATTTTAAATTCCCGGGAATCACCAGTTCCAGTGGCTGTGTAACCAAGATTAAATGCGTATATTCCAGATACAGGGGCAGTAAAAATTCCAGAAGATGCATTAAAACCTGATCCATCATTATAACTGACTGTCCCGGGGATAAAATCATATTCTGTAACATTAAGTAGTCCAATTTCGGATACCATCTTTAATGCCCTAAAAGCAATCAAGCTTCCCAAAGCTACACTGTTGCCCCCTGATACACTTAAGTTATACGTTGATGGATCATATGTAAGCGTCTGATTATCCGTATTATCCATATATTTACTCAGATCAACCCCGGTTGAGGAGGAATTTTTATCTATTGTGAGTTGATTGCCTGTTAAATGAATATCCTGAATTGCAGCGGTTTTAAGCACAGACAGATCAGCACCTGTCCCATTAGAAATGCTCAACAATCCGGTGGTATTATTATAGGAAAGGCTTTGTTTAAACGGACTCAGATCAATTGGAGTTGCTGATGGGTTTTTAGTTATTTTAAGTGTGTTGTTAATATCAAGCTGTAAGTCCTGTATCTGATTGGTTAATGCTACTTTGTTACCCCCCAGTATTGAAAGGGTATCTCCGATAAGTGTAAGCTGGTGAGGAACATTAAGTGTTGAAAGATTCACCGTATTTCCATTGGAGATTGAAAGGTTATTGCCATCAAATGAGAGTGTCTGTTTATCTGATGCCGGATCACCCGGATCACCTTTTGGTCCCTGTGGCCCGGGCTCAAGTGATTTCTGTGCATAAAGTGCATATGGCACGGCAAGGAACTGCATAGTTCCCATATCTACAAAATCATTATCGAATTTTACTTCTACTTTGAGATAATGAAAAGCAGTGTTCCATTGAATCTGGGACAGGTCGGCATAGATACCGCCTGTAGGTGTCCCGCGACCAATGATCAATGAAAAAACTCCAAATTTTGAGGTAGTAATGTTCGAGTAAAGCTCCTGATAAACAACTGTTCCAAGAGGATTACCGATGATGATTGAAAATTTCACATCGATATTTTTATTGACAAGCTCCTTACCGGTATTATCTCTTGCCACAGCCTGGTAAAATATGCCCAGAGGAACATTCTGCCCAAAAGATGCTGAAACTAAAATTAAAAATATCAACAACGTAAAATACTTCTTAAAACCTGTTGAAGCCATAGTCTTCCTGATTACATTTTCTCTACTTTAAATACTCTTTTGATTGTTCCATCATCACTTGTTACCCTTATAAAATAAAAACCGTATTTCAGGCTGGTAACGTCAATCTGCTGTATATAATAATNNCATCCCCATATAATTTAACATTAATAAAATCTGTTGCAGGATTCGGGTAGACATCAACTCCGGTACCTTCCGGGGGGATATCCGTCGTGAATTTGATTCCTGGCTGCTGAAATCCCTGTGTAAGTATAAATTCTGAATTACCGATTATCTCAACTGCAGTCTCTCCTATTGTCTGTGAATAATTTAACACTCCGGAAGTGGATTCTCCCGAAGCAGGAACCAAAACCTGGAGCGACAATTGCTGAGAAAAACCTCTCGTCCGGGAAAATAGTAATAATAGTAGTATTAAAATCCTGGTTCCTTTAATCATCTTATATTTGTTCAGGAAGATCAAATATAAATGCTTTTTTGAAAAAGCAATAGTTTTTGTTGACAAATATGTTAATAACTTGTTTAAAAGCCTTTAACTTGTGTTATTCATGGCCCTTAAACCTTTGTGCAAACAAATTTATAATGCTCAAATCATTTCTATATCATAATCTTACCGAAGCGGGGTGCGATGAAGCAGGAAGAGGTTGCCTGGCAGGACCGGTAGTAGCAGCAGCAGTTATTCTTCCAAAAAACTATAAACATCCTATTCTAAATGATTCCAAGAAACTTTCAGCTAAACAAAGAGCTCTTTTAAAGGATGAAATAATTAGCTCTGCAATCTGCTGGAAGGTAGCATTTATTGAGAATACTGAAATTGATGAAATGAATATACTCAGGGCTTCAATAAAAGCCATGCATATTGCAATTGAGGGTCTGGAAACTGTTCCTCAATTCCTGCTTATTGACGGGAACAGGTTTTATCCTTATAAAGACATTAATTATAAAACAATCGTAAAAGGCGACGGACTTTTTTTTTCAATTGCAGCCGCCTCAGTGCTTGCAAAGACATTCCGCGATGAGTTTATGGAAAAAATTCATAATGAATTCCCCGAATTTGGCTGGAATAAGAATAAAGGATATCCCACCTCTTTTCACAGGGCAGCCATAATGAAATATGGAATAACGCCCTACCATAGAAAATCATTTAATCTTTTCGATTCCCAGTTGAAACTTGAATTTTAAATATTGTATATACTCCCAAAAACTTTTTTGCCACAAAGGCACCAAGACGCAAAGTTGCACCAAAAAATAAATCATTAAAGATAAACTCTTTGTGAACCTTGGTGTCTTCGAGCCTTGGTGGCAATTGCATTTTAAAGACATTTTGTAGTGACTCCAATTATTCCATTATTAATTTTAAAGACTATCTTTGTCCGGCAATTTAAAATCAATCTAAACAA
>PLML01000182.1 GCA_003141525.1 Bacteroidales bacterium | reverse complement strand
ATGGTCAGCTGGAGAAATCTCAAATTGGCATAATACAATTTCTTGGTGTCCAGCTCAGTCATCATGAATGGCATGGCCTTCATTTCTGGGATCTTATACAACCGTTTTTCATGTTTATTGTCGGGGTCGCGATCCCTTTTGCAGTTGCCAACAGGATGAAAAAAGGTGACAGTGTTAAAACTATTACCCGGCATGCAATAAAACGTTCATGCCTGTTACTATTCCTGGGCTGGGCCCTCTATTTTACTGATGCAGGGAAACTGGTCTTCAGGTTTCAGAATGTCCTGGCACAACTTTCAGTTACATATCTGGTTGCATTCCTGATCAGGAACAAAAGTTTTAAATTTCAATTGATTTTTACTTTTGTTATTCTGGTACTTATTGATCTGGCATATCGTTTCTTCCCGCTGGAGGGATTTAATCACCCCTGGGTGAACTTTGAAAATCTCGGAGCATGGTTTAATAATAAGATTGAGGGAGTTGACAAAGCAAGTGAGTGGGCAACATTAAACTTTGTTTCGACTACAGCCCACACGGTTTGGGGAGTACTTTGTGGTAAGCTTCTGATGAGCGATAAACCCGCAGGGAAAAAAATCCAGATATTGCTGATCGCCGGAGTTTCAGCTCTGGTTTTAGGATATTCCCTGGATTTATTGAATATAACCCCCATTATTAAAAAGATTGCTACCTCCTCATTCGTATTTGCAAGCGGAGGATGGGCAATTCTTGCCCTTTGCTTCAGTTATTGGCTGATCGATGTCAAAAAACAATTCATTACCGGATCCAGAATGTTTATAATAGTGGGAATGAACAGTATCTTCATTTATTTGTTCTTTTCAATCAGTGGCGCAAGTCTCATTCACAGAATTGTGGAACCTTTCAGCAGTTTATTATTTTCGTGGAGCGGGGAAAAAACAGTCGATATAATAACTAGTCTTGGTATCTGGGCAGTCATGTTGTATATATGCTACTGGCTATATAAGAATAAATTGTTTATTAAAATATAAGATTCACATAGTACTACCCATTAGCCCCCCCTTGGGGGGGTTGGGGGTCAAAAAGATGAATTAGCAAGAGAAGGCCGATCTCATTTCTTCCTAGTTGCCTTCTCCTCTCCGCCAGGCGAACTAAATACAAATTCGGTCACTTCATCTTTGTCATTGACCGAAAATACTATTGAATAACCTTCCATATATTTAACTGCAAATTTGCCTTTGGAAACGGGTGTCAGTTCCATTTCCGGCTGTTCGGGGATACTAAGGAACAGTGTTTTACCATTTTTAAGGATTACCTTAACCGTTTCTCCGTCAAAATCATATTCACCGGTATACTTCTCCAGGGCTTCTGGCTGAATCGCAGCTGATTCAGGAGATTTTGCTTTTCCGGGCAATTTTGATTTTACGTAGTCTGCCTGTTCAGTCATGCCTTTCGATTGCTTACTCATGGCTATACCATTTAAAATCATACCATTGAAGTACGGCTCAATCTGCTGGCGATACTGTATTGGAATCGTATCGCGAAAACTTACTATCATATCGATACCCTTTACGAAATTTGCCGGATTTTGTGTTCGTTTAAGAAAGTTGGCAAAAGGTTGAAGTATCATGAATTTCTCATTACCGAATGGCAGTTTATCAAATCGTGCAGCCAGAGAATCAAAGTCATTTTCACCGGAATAGGTGAATAGTACATTAGTTACTGCATCAGATAGTTCTCCCTTAACATGCTGACCGGAAAGAGACCGGGCTTTTTCGAGAGCTGCTACAGTGTCGATTGCTCCGAGTGCAGTCAGGGCACTTCCCGCGATTGAATAAGATGAGTCACTTATTGATTTAAGGAAAAATGATTTATATGATTCCTTCTTATATCTTCCCAATGCTGCAATAGCACTTCCTCTTACCCTCGAATTCGGATCATTCGCAGCCATATCAGCCAGAAGTGGTTCGGCTGATTTCTTAACTGAGTCATTCTGTAAATATAATTTCTGCAATGTATAGGCTCTCAATCCATGATAACTGTCTTTCAAAGCAGTTTTCATAAACTCCAGGGCTTTATGATCATCACTCTGGTTCCTGGCTGCAAAATCGATAGCTTCTCTCCTGTCGAGATATAATCCTGCATTTTTATATTGAAATATATAATTATCAAGCGTTTTGTTCTCAGTTTTTTCGCAAAGAAGAATTTTATCACCGTCAACATTAATCAGATCTGGCTTTGAAACAGTGTTGAAGACAAAAGTATCTGCCGGGTGTTCAATCCAGACTTTATAACGTTTTTTATCTGTACCCTGATATACATCAATTGCGATCGGTAGTTTGAATATCTTTCCAGGTTGAGTTTGCTTAATAAATACCTTAGCAGTTTTACCGGATGAATCATAATCGTAGTTAATATCAAGTTTTGGATGACCACTTCCATAATACCATTGGTTCCAGAACCAGTTAAGATCCTGTCCAGTAACATCTTCAAAGGCAAGACGCAGATCCTGAGCTTCGGCTGAATTAAATTTTTTTGTTCTGAGGTACAGGTTAAGTGATTTGAAAAAAGCGCTGTCACCAACAAAATTCCTGAGCATATTCAGAATTCGCCCGCCCTTCTGATAACTCACCAGATCAAACACATCTTCACGGTCTTTGTAATAGAAGCGAACCAGGTCCTTCTTGTCATTGCCTCCGCGTAAATACATCTGCATGCTGTTAAAATTATGCTCATCGCCGGCATCCTTCCCGTGTTTATGTTCTTCCCAGAGCATTTCACTAAAGTCGGCAAATGATTCGTTCATTGTTAAGTTACTCCAGCTTTTACATGTGACATAATCCCCGAACCATTGATGAAACAGTTCATGGGCAATTACGTCTTCCCAGCGGTTTTCATCAACCAGCTGTCTTGCATCCTGTTGAGCAGATTCACCATGCAGAGTGGCTGTAGTGTTTTCCATAGCTCCGCTTATATAGTCTCTTGCTACAATCTGGGAATATTTTTGCCATGGATAATCCACACCAGTTATCTGTGAGTAAAAACCTATCATCTCGGGCGTAAGACCAAAAATTTTCCGCGCTACCGGGGCATATTCTTTTTCAACATAATAACTCACTTCCTTACCCTTATAGCTGTCCTTAATTATGGAATATTCACCAACAGCCATCATCATCAGATAAGGAGCATGAGGCAAATCCATTTTCCATGTGTCAGTTCGTGTTCCGTCTTTGTTTTTCCTGTGTCTTACCAACAGACCATTAGACAGTGTCTGGTATTTATCAGGAACTGTCATGCTTATTTCATCCGTTGTCTTTTGGTTGGGTTTATCGATAGTTGGCACCCATCCTGAATTAGATTCAGTTTCTCCCTGTGTCCAAATTTGTGTCGGTTTCTTTTTATCTTCGCCAAGAGGGTTTATAAAATACAGGCCTTTACCCGCAGTTATTGCTGCACTCCCTTTTCTTTTTATTTCATTGGGTTTTGCGACGTAATCAATAAAAACAGTATAGTTTTCACCAGATTTGTATGTTTTGTCAAGAGTAATAAAAAGATTTAAACTATCATAGCGATACTTCAATGGAATGTTCTTTCCGGACCTGATTAATGATACCTCATTAACATTCATGCTTTTTGCATCGAGGCTCAACGAATCTGTGGGGTAAAAATGAGGATGAAGAGTAATCCAGACTTTGCCATACATCCACGATTTTGAATAATTGAAACTAACATCGAGTTTAGTATTAACCAGGTCGTTAATTTTTGTTGCGCTGGACCTATAGAGGCTCTTCCAGCTTTCAGACCTGACAGAATCCTGCTTTTGCGAAAAGGATACAATTGACCAGAGGAGAAAAGCCCCTAAAAGAATGTTTTTCATATATGTGGTATTAAAATGGTTACAGCCCGCTTATTATACGTGCGTTAATTGACTCAAATTCTGAATCTGTAATAAGTTTATTATCGAGCATTTGCTTGGCTTGCTGCAGTTTTGCAGCAGCATCTTCCGATGCATTTCCTGTTTGCTGAATTCCGGGGTTAGTGCCAATTGTAACACCACCGGATTTTGCCCTTAATTCCTCCAGTTCCCTTATACGTCTCTTTTCTCTCCACGATTGATCCTGGGCCTGTGCCAGACGGTAGATCTTTTCAGCCTGTTCCTTTCTGAAACCAGGTAGAATCAAAACCTGATCTGAATCTTTAGAAATTGCTAAATCAGCAGAACCAAAAATCTTCATTAATATGTCGGCTCCGAAAATTCCTACTTTAATTTTCGCATCGCCAAGATCCTGCCATCGAAAATCGGTCATATCGAATCCTCCAAATAATCCCCTTTTAATTTTAATGAATCGGCCAGAGGTTGCAGCAATAAGAGTCCGCCTGTTAGTTAAGGCAAACAGTCTTCGCTGGATTGCCCATGCTTCAACCGTTTCTCCAGTCACTAAAACTGAATTCAGGTGTTCAAGAGCTTTGCTTAAATGGGAATCTTCTGATGAGTTGTCGTTTGTTGCCATAGTAATCAATGATTTAATTAAATGATACAATTTAACATCAAATTTAATTTAATTGTTCAGATGTAAATGCAAGTTATTTAACAATTGATTGCAATCAGATTATTATTAAACAAAAGTAAAAAAGACATCTTCTCAAAACAGGGGACCACGCCATGGCGTGGTCCTACATATATCATTTAGAGATTGTAGGGTCATGCCATGGCATGACCCTATTTGATTCAAATTGCTGTTTGTCCTAATTCGTTTTTTTGTATTTTCTTCTGCAACTTACGACGTTCTCTCCTTATATTTCTGGTATAATTTACAGAATACATCACCGGTATCAAAACCAATGTCAGGAATGTAGCAAAGCTTAACCCGAAAATTATTGTCCACGACAGAGGTCCGAAGAACATTACATTATCTCCGCCAAAATGCAGGTGCGGATTTAAATCAGTCAGCAATGTGCCAAAATTGATGTTCATTCCGATAGCTAACGGGATCAGTCCAAGAATTGTAGCAGTTGCTGTCAGAACCACTGGTGTGATACGAGTCAGTCCCGCCTGAATAATCGCCTGTCGTGTTTTGACTTTCTGTTCTTTTAATCTATCGGCGAATTCCACAAGTAATATTCCATTCCTGACTACAATACCGGCCAGTGCCACAATTCCCATGCCTGTCATAATAATGGAAATGGTCATACCGAATATCATATAGCCCAGTAATACTCCAATAAGACTGAACACTACTTCAGAGACTATAATCAATGCTTTAGACATTGAATTAAACTGAGTAATTAATATAAACATAATAAGGAACAAACAAAGAATCATAGCTTTAGACAGGAATACCATAGATTCTGCCTGATCTTCCTGTTCACCGGTAAGGCGGATATCAATATCCATGGGCTTTGCAAACTGAGGGATCGCTTTACGCAGCTGGGCATTTATCACGTTTGCATTAAACCCGTCCAGAACGTTGGATGAGACAGTAATTACCCTTTTCAGATTAAGACGGTTAATCTGTCCATAGCTGTTCACATATTCAACATGTGCAACTACTGACAGGGGGATCTGACGTATGGTTCCTGAAGTCATGTCCCTGTAAGTGATGGTAAGATTAAGCAATTGCTCGAGATCTTTTCGCTGATTTTCTTCAAAACGAAGCATGATGGAATATTGGTCCTCACCCTCCCGGTATTTAGATACCTCTTTCCCCAGCTGGCCTGTCCGGATTGCATCACCAACTACTGCAGCGGTAATGCCTTCAGAATTGGCTCTTTCGCGGTCAAGAACTACCAGTATCTCAGGTTTGGTGGTAGCAAAATCAGATTTTAATTCTTCTATACCGCCTATCTGCAATGAATCAACAAATCGTTTAAA
>PLML01000077.1 GCA_003141525.1 Bacteroidales bacterium | reverse complement strand
GTTTTGATGATGATGATAATGCCCGTAATGTTGCCTTAGCTGCAGTAAACTTTAAATTGGGTCACAAAAATGTGGCTGAAAAAATATGTGCTGATTTGATAGAAAAAAACATTCCAGGCTATGCCTATTGGATTGCATTTGCACATACTTATGGGGATGAACCAGATAAGGTCTGTACATGGCTCGAAAGATCTTATGCTTCTAAAGAAAAACATCTTTCCTACTTAGGGGTAGAACCGGCCTTTAAAAAATTCAGGAATGAACCAAGGGTAAAGAAATTATTACAAAAAATGAAATTCCCGATTTAGAGAAACTGAACATAATGACAAGCATAATATCAGACTTCGAATACGACATCTTCATCAGCTACCGCCAGAAAGATGATAAAGGTGACAGGCGTGTAAGTGAGCTAGCTGACTTACTATATAGTAACTTACCATATAGTAACTTACATTTTGGTAAAGTGTATTAAAATGCGTATAATTGCATAAAAAGTATCATGGAGACACCATTTGTTTTCGGCAAAATAGCTTCAGATAAAAATTTTACGGATCGAAAAGCTGAAACTGAAAGATTGGTTTCTAACTTTGGTTCATCTGTTAACACGATACTGATATCGCCGAGAAGATGGGGTAAATCATCCGTAGTGACAAAAGCAGCGGATATCTCTTCAAAGAGAGAAAAAAACATCAGGTTCTGCTTTATTGATCTCAATAATGTAAGATCTGAAGAACAGTTTTATCAGCAACTGGCTACAAAAGTCTTAAATTCATCAGCTACAAAAACCCGGATTCTTATAGAAAATACCCGCAAATTCTTTGGAAAGCTTATTCCAAATGTTACTATAAGTCCTGATCACCGGACAGAGCTTAAACTGGGATTAGACTGGAAAGAGGTGAAAAAGGAGCCCGATGACATTCTTAATCTGGCAGAGAAAATCGGTACTGAGAACAATCTGAAATTTGTTATCTGCATTGATGAATTCCAAAATATTTCCGAATTTGAAAATCCTTTGGATATCCAGAAGAAAATGAGATCACATTGGCAGAAACATAAAAATGTATCTTATTGTCTTTTTGGAAGTAAACGTCATATGATGATAGATGTGTTTACTTCACCTTCGATGCCATTTTATAAATTCGGAGATATCATTTTCCTCAGTAAAATTTCAATGAAAGATTGGATCACTTTCATTCAGAAACGATTTGCCGATTCCGGTAAAAAGATAGGGCACAATGAAGCACGATTAGTTGCCGAGCTTGCAGATTGTCATCCTTATTATGTCCAGCAACTTGCACAGCAGTCATGGTTGCGAACTGATACCGGCTGCACCATGGATATTATTGAAGAATCATTCCATGATCTTGTATTGCAATTAAGTATGCTTTTTCAGAACTTAACTGATGGTTTGAGCAGAACTCAGATCAGTCTTCTAAAAGCTCTTATAGATAATATCAATCAATTGAGTTCCAAAAACACCATCCTGGAATATCAGCTTGGGACCTCAGCTAATGTTGTGAAACTTAAGAAAATGCTTATTAACAAAGAGATAATTGATATCCAGGGGCATGAAATTACTTTTCTTGACCCTCTCTATAAATTCTGGTTAAAGGAATATTTCTTTAACAATTGATTTATTTATACGATATAATTAACATGCCAAGCATAATCCCAGGTTACGAATACGATCTGCCTTCGCAATGCTTCGGCAGACAAGTCTTCATCAGCTACCGCCACAACGATAACCGTTCAGGCTGGGTAACGGAGTTTGTTGCTGCATTGCAGGAAGAGCTTGCAGCCACCTTAAAGGAACCCGTCTCCGTTTACTTCGACACCAACCCCCACGACGGTCTGCTCGAAACCCATAATGTTGACAAGAGCCTGGAAGGCAAACTTAAGTGCTTGATTTTCATCCCAATCATCTCTCAGACCTTTTGCGACCCAAAAAGCTTTGCCTGGCAACACGAGTTTTGATGGTCAATTTATTCAGGCCAACAAAGATCAAGGTCATTGGCTTTTCTATCGGATCAGAAATAAATTTATTCATCACTTCAGAGGTAAGAACATTATCCATTCTGATTTTAAATGAATTACCATATACAAGTTGTGATTTTTCTCTTAAATTTGAGAAAGTAAGACTTCAACTGATGTGTAATATGATTTCAGTCACTGGTTTAAATCCACCTGAAACTTTATGTCAATTAGTGAGTTTTACCAGACAAATGAGGCAAAAATATTTTTCTTCTTTATAAAAGGAAATGTTGTGTCCTCTGCCTGATACATTAGAATATGGTTAAATTTCACAAAAGCTTATATGCGCAGGTTATCCTGGCGATATTACTGGGGATAATCATTGGATTTTTCTTCCCCGAATTCGCAACCAGGTTAAAGCCGCTTGGCGATGGTTTCATCAAACTGGTGAAAATGATGATTGCACCGGTTATTTTCTGCACAATTGTAAGCGGAATAGCCGGAATGCAGGATGTAAAAAAAGTCGGCAGGGTGGGCATTAAAGCAATAATTTATTTTGAAGTAATTACAACTCTCGCACTCATTATTGGCCTGATTGTCATCAATATCCTGAAACCTGGTGTTGGAATGAATGTAGATCCATCAACACTCGATACCAAATCTGTCACCGCTTATGTGACTCAGGCCAAAGCTACCAATGCTGTAGATTTTATTTTACATATCATTCCTGATAATATCATCAGTGCCCTTTCCAACGGAGATTTACTGCAAATCCTGTTTTTTTCTGTCTTGTTCGGAATTGCTCTCTCAAAAATTGGGGAAAAGGCAAAACCGGTTCTCACTGGAATTAAATCTGTTGAAGCAGGTTTGTTTGCAGTAATTAATATCATTATGAAAGTTGCGCCTGTCGGTGCATTTGGCGCAATGGTACATCAATATACATGACGATGGCAGCTGTTTTCCTTGCCCAGGCTACTAATACACCACTTACGCTTTCACATCAGATAACCATGCTTCTGGTATTATTGCTTGTATCAAAAGGTGCTGCCGGAGTAACCGGAAGTGGTTTTATCACTCTTGCTGCGCTTCTGCCAACTATTGGAAATATCCCTGTTGCATCCATCGCATTAATTCTTGGTATTGACCGCTTTATGAGTGAAGCCCGTGCCATCACAAATCTTATTGGCAATAGCGTTGCAACGGTTGTGATTGCAAAATGGGAAAAGGAGATAGATCTGGAAATTGCAAAAAGGGAAATTGGTTAATTCCAAATTGAAGCTCTTCGCAGCAAGCTACGAAGAATCTTCGATCCCCTAATGTAAATTCTTAATGCTCGCTGACTCCGCAGCAAGCAACAGAGAACCGATCCACCACTTGGCGGAGAGCTCGGCGAAGCCAATGCGCTCGCGGGGATTCAATATTCACAAACTCCTAAGCGCTTCTCCCGGCACGAGAAAGAGCAAGATACAGGCATCAGGAGTTTGTGCTAAATGACTTATGCTGAAATTATCAGATACATTTTATGGTATAAGAGTCTTAAGGAATGATTTTACATCAGGTAGTTTTCAAGGATATGATAAAAATTACATACCAAGTCGCCATTTGACTATCAAAATTTAAAAACCTGGCACTTTTTGCCAGTTTAAAGTATTCGTCTACAGTAAATTAAACAGTTTCTTCAAACAAAAAATCAATAATGACTTTCCTGTACGATTTTATTGTTAATTTATTAACAGTATGATTTTCAGAAATTTAAAATAGAAAGTTGTATAATTAAATAAAAAAAAGGTTATACATTTACAAATATATGATTTTCCCAGTACAGATATTCTGGGTTTTGTATCACCTTTTTTTGTAATTAAAAATTTCAATAATTTAAAACCTGCATGACTGATCCAAATCACAACCACCCAGACAAATGGTGAAAAGCTCAATGAAGTTAATCATGTTTGGTTCTCCCGCTAAAGCCGGCATCAAACCTTAGACAAATAAATTATATTCTGATGAAAACTATAAGAACAATTTTTCTTTTACTGGTCATATTCTGGGGATGCTCCGCACCTGAAAAATATGATGTATTAATCAAAAATGGTCAAATATTTGATGGTTCAGGATTGACTCCTTTTATAGCAGATATTGGCATAAATGCTGATACGATTGCCAAAATTGGCAGCTTAAAAAGTGAAAGAGGTCGTTTGGAAATTGATGCAAAAGGACTGGCTGTAGCACCGGGGTTTATCAATATGCTTAGTGGGGCCAATGAATCCCTTATTGCAGATGGCAGGTCTCAAAGTGACATCAGGCAGGGAGTGACATTGGAAGTTTTAGGAGAGGGTGAATCCATGGGACCTTTGAACAATAAAATGAAGAAGGAACTGATAAGGCAACAAACAGATATAAAATATGATATTAATTGGAAATCATTAGGAGAATATTTGGACTTTCTTGAAAAAAAGGGTGTTTCTCCGAACATTGCTTCTTTTGTTGGTGCAGCTACTCTGAGAATTTATACTATAGGGTATGAAGATCGTTCACCGACCGAAATTGAGTTGGACTCGATGAAGTTGATGTTGCGTCAGGCAATGGAAGAAGGGGCATTAGGTATAAGTTCCGCACTAATTTATGTCCCGGGATCTTTCGCTAAAACAGACGAACTTATTGCCCTTTGCAAAGAGGCAGCCAAATATGATGGAATTTATATTTCACATATTCGAAATGAGGGTAACAGATTATTGGAGAGCATTGATGAATGGGCAAAAAGACTTCAAAATCCATTAATCAGAGAAAAGGTCAGACAGGAAATGCGTAATTCTGCTGGTGATTGGGAAAATTATTTAAAATCAGCAGGTTCTGCAGAAAATGTTTTACTAGTTGGATTTAAAAATGACACTTTAAAATACCTAACAGGGAAAACCCTTGCCGAAGTTGCCAAAATGAGGAAAAAATCTCCGGAAGAAACTGCAATGGATTTGGTAATTCAGGACGGCAGTCGGGTCGAGACAGTATATTTTCTGATGTCTGAAGACAATGTAAAAAAGCAAATTACCCTGCCCTGGATCAGTTTAGGTTCAGATGAAGGATCGTATGCTGATTTGGCAATATTTGATCCTGTCAGAATACAAGATCATGCAACTTTTGAGAAACCTCAGCAATATTCCACGGGTATGGTGGATGTTTTTGTAAATGGTATTCAGGTGTTAAAAGACGGAGAACATACAGGGGCGTTGCCAGGCAGGGTAATCAGAGGGCCCGGTTGGAAATTTAATAAAACCAAAATAAACGTGTTATGAAAAGATTCAAATTTTTATTTGCAGTTTTATTGACAGCACCCTCCCTTCTTGCACAATCAGGAACAGATACACTGACATACTCAAAGCAAGAGGTGCTAATACCAATGCGCGATGGGGTTAAATTAAATACTGTAATCTGGGCACCGATTGGCATTTCAGAACCAATGCCTTTCCTGTTCTTACGTACACCATACGGTGTGAGTCAGATGCTCTCACCTAATAAGGATCCTTATATTAGCGACATGGCTAAGGAAGGTTACATTTTTGTTTTTCAGGATATACGAGGCCGTTATAAATCCGAAGGCACATTTGAAATGCAGCGTCTGATGCGTGACAAGAAGGACCCAAACTCTATAGATGAAAGCACTGATACTTATGATGCCATTGCATGGCTTTTGAAAAATGTACCTGATAACAACGGCAAAGTCGGGATGCTTGGAATTTCTTATGATGGCTGGACCACAATGATGGGAACAATTGATCCCCACCCAGCATTAAAAGCAGCATCAGAGCAAGCGACTCCTTCGGACATGTACATCGGGGATGATTTTCATCATAATGGTGCTTTCCGCCTTAGTTACTCATTTGAGTATTCCTTTATGGAGGAGTTCTCAAAAAAAGACACTCTATTCTCATTTGATAAGTATGATACATATGAATGGTATCTGAAATTGGGACCACTTTCAAATGTGAATGAGAAGTACTTCCATGGGAAAATACCCTCCTGGAACGATTTTGTAAAACATCCCAACTATGACGATTTTTGGCAGAAACAATCTATGGCATATCGTCTTGGAATCCCCACGATACCTATCTTACATGTAGCAGGCTGGTGGGACCAGGAGGACTTTTACGGACCACAAAAGGCTTATGAAGTGCTGGAAAAGCAAGATAATTTTAATAAGAATTTTATAGTCATCGGTCCCTGGAATCATGGAGGATGGTCGCGGGGTACTGGATCGGCTCTTGGAAATATTAAATTCGGAAGCTCAACAGCTGAAAAATTCAGAAAAGAAATTCAGTCACAATTTTTTGCTTATTATCTTAAAGGGAAAGGAAGTGGAAATTTCCCCGAAGCAATTACTTTTCAGACCGGATCCAATATATGGAAAGAATACAAAAGCTGGCCACCTCTGAATCTGACTAAAAATGAGAATCTGTATTTAAACAGTGAGGGAAAACTTTCATTTACATCACCTGAGGAAGCTCAGGGTTTTGATGAATATTTATCTGACCCGTCCCATCCGGTTCCATACCGGCAGAGACCTGTTGAAGAAACATATGGACCAGGTTCAAGATGGTACACCTGGCTGGTACAGGATCAGCGTTTTGTACAAGACCGCGGGGATGTACTGAGTTGGGAAACTGGTGCATTAACAACAGACATCGAGGTTACCGGAAACCTGATCGCAGATATTTTTGCTTCCACCACTGGTACAGATGCTGACTGGATAGTAAAGCTCATTGATGTTTATCCGGAAGTATACCCCGAACAGTTTAATATGGGAGGTTATCAGCTCATGATAGCCAATGATGTTTTCAGGGGCCGTTTCCGTAACAGCTATTCTAACCCTGAGCCAGTAAAGCCAAATGAAGTAAATGAATACAGGATTGATTTGCATGCGATAAACCACGTATTTAAAACCGGCCATAAGATTATGGTTCAGGTTCAAAGTTCATGGTTCCCGGTCATCGACCGGAATCCGCAGAAATATGTTCCAAACATTTTTGAAGCCAGGGAATCAGACTTCATCGTAACTCAACAGAAGATTTACAGATCTGTAAAATATCCGACACATATTAAACTGCCTGTTTTGAAATAGTTAAAACGCTTCAATTAAAACACCTCACTGAAACTTAAAAATCATAATGCTATGAAGAAAAAAGTAATTATTCTCCTTTTGTCGGTTTTCATTTGTTCCACGTTGGTCCGTAGCCAAACAAACGATCAGCTTACAATTGAGCAGAAAACATGGCTGTCAAAAGCAAACCGCCATGAAAAAAACGGGTGGATTTATCTTCACATTGAAGGCGCACCGGAAGAACGTGGATTTCAGCATGGTTATTTACTTTCAGGAGAAATCAAAGAATCTATCCGTATTCTTTCTGAAGTATGGAAATATCAGACAGCAATGAAGTGGAGTTGGTTTATCGCCAGGGCACATGATATACTGACCCCAAAAACAGATCCTGAAAACCTTGCTGAGATTGATGGCATGGTTGAAGGGATGAAGGCGGCCGGAGTTTCGACTACCCGGGATGAAATGGTTTCTCTTAATGGATATATGGAACTTTTGTGGTATTGGTGGCCCCTAGTAAAGGATTCGATTGGAGTAAATGCCCCGGATCGGGTGAAAGAGTCTTGCAGTTCCTTTATAGCAACGGGCAGTATGACTGTCGATGGTGGTATAGTTCTTGGACACAACACGATGAATGGATACTATTATCCTATCTGCAATATTATTCTGGATATTCTTCCTGAAAAAGGTCATAGGATTCTGATGCAAACTATCCCCGGATTTATTCACAGTGATACAGATTTTTTTATCACCGATGCTGGTATAGTCGGTTCAGAAACAACAATAGGAGGATTTTTCCCCTTTGATACAAAAGGAGTGCCTGAATTTTCACGGATGAGATCAGCAACGCAATATGCTTCTTCAATAGATGAGTGGTGTGAAATCATGAAAAAAGGTAATAACGGCGGTTATGCGAATGCATGGTTGATTGGTGATGTAAACACGAATGAAATTGCCAGGCTGGAGTTGGGTTTGAAGTACGTAGGATTTGAAAAGAAAAAGGATGGGTATTTCATTGGCTCCAATGTGGCTGAAGACCTGAGGATCCTTCGATTTGAAACAAAGATGACTGACAATACGAATATTAAAAACGATTGCATCTCGCGCAGAGTAAGATGGAAGCAACTTATGAATGAAAATGTCGGGAAAATTGATATAAACAATGCTGAGTTATTTGAATCGGATCATTATGATACTTATTTAAATCAGAACAAACCCGACGGACGAACTCTCTGTTTACATGGTGAGCTGGATCCTCAGTATTCAGATATAGAATATGATCCTTATTATCCGGACGGAACAATTGATGGTAAAGTTGTTGATTCAAAAATGGCAAAACAAATGTCATTTGTTGCGCGTTGGGGCGCTGCCTGCGGAACACCATTCGATGCCAAAAAATTTCTTGAACAACATCCTCAATATGACTGGATGAATGGCCTGCTCAAAGATCGTCCAACACAACCTTGGACAGTTTTTAAAGCAGGTGAGAAGGAATAACTGAAAAAAGAGTTAAAAAACATATCCAAAATGAAAAAAGTAATTTTCTTTATTACACTAATCGTTATTACGACAAGTTGCAAACCAGGCAAAATCAACCAGGTCAAAGAAGACAATAAGGATTTTGCCAGTCTGCTTGATAAATATTACGATGAACGGATGCATATGTTTCCGTTAGAAGCTACCATTAATGGAGATAACCGTTTCAATAACTTGTTGCCTGCGGATTTTACAGATAACTATTATACTAAACTTAAAGATTTCTTTAATCAATACAAAGTTTCTTTATCCACTTTTGTCAGAGAAAAACTAAATGAAAATGATAAAATAAGTTATGATATTCTTAAGTATGAAATTGACATGGGCATTGAGGGATTAGTGAACCATCAAACGGGGGATGCAGACTTATACGATAATAAATATATTCCTTTTGATCAGTTCCGGGGTGTACCATTATTACTTGGTCAAATGGGTGGAGGTACAGGCAACCAGCCATTTAAGACCCCTACGGATTATGATAATTGGCTTCAACGAGCTGCTGCCTTTAGTTCCTGGACAGATAGCGCTATTGTTTATTTTAAAAAAGGGATGGCTGTAAAATATGTTTTACCAAAAGCTGCTGTTATAAAGATGATACCTCAGATGCAGGCAATGATTACAGATTCTGCTACAAAGAGCCTATTTTATGGGCCCATTAAATCGATGGATGCAACTTTTAGCGAAACCGACAAGAAGCGGTTAACCATTGCATACATTAATCTTATTAATCAGCAAATAATGCCATCGTATAAAAAGCTGGCTGTGTTTTTACAAACAGAATATTTGCCAGATGCACGAAATACAACAGGAATAAATGCTCTGCCTGGCGGTGATAAATATTATGCCTACACAGTTAAATACTGGACAACCACCAATAAAACACCAGATGAAATTTATAAGATTGGTATTTCAGAAGTAAAACGCATCAGGGATAAAATGGAATTGATAAAATCTTCAGTTCAATTTAAGAGTGACCTGAAGGCTTTCTTTGAATTCATGAAAACAGATAAGAGATTCATGCCTTACAAGTCGGCAAGTGAAGTCCTGGATGCATTCCATAACATTCAAACGCGTATTGACCCAAATCTTATAAAAATGTTTAGCAAAACGCCCAAAACAAAATTTGAAATACGACAAACGGAAGCCTTTCGGGCAGCCAGCGCCAGTGCTGAATACTATCAGGGACTACCCGATGGAACAAGACCCGGGATTTTTTATGTGCCCATTATTGATGCAACAAAATTCAATGTAACCTCAGGGATGGAAAGTTTATTTCTGCACGAAGCTATTCCAGGCCATCACTACCAGATGTCGCTGCAAATGGAAAATGATCATCTTCCAAAGTTTCGCCGCTATATCTGGTATGGTGCTTATGGTGAAGGGTATGCCTTATATTGTGAAAGTCTTGGCAAAGAGTTGGGTCTTTATACTGATCCCTGGCAGCAAATGGGGGCTCTACGCGAAGAGATACACAGAGCAATAAGGTTGGTGGTTGATGTAGCTATGCACACCGGTAAAATGACTAGAGAGGAAGCTATAAAATACAATATGGATAATGAAGCTATAAGCGAAGAAGATGCGACTGCTGAGATTGAACGTTATATGGTTTATCCCGGACAGGCATTGAGTTATAAAATAGGTGAGTTAAAAATCAGGGAGTTGAGAGAAAAATACAATACCCAACTAGGGAATAAGTTTAAGCTTTCTGATTTTCATGATGAATTTTTAAAAGATGGATGTATGCCATTAAAAATTTTAGAAAAGAAAATGGAAGATTGGGCAAAGAGACGACAATAATAGCGAATTATAATTTCATAAAATCATAACACCAGTTTCATCAGGTGCTAGCTCTCGGTGCCTGACAGATATCTGATCGAGAAATATCTTATATCAAATAACAATTTAATAAAGTATCAACATGAAAAAAAACAGCCATATTCTAAATCGTTTGATTCCTTTAGTCTTTTTAATTCTGAGCACTATTTCTGTCAGTGCGCAAACAATTACCTCAAGGGAAATAGATAGTCTTGTTGAGAAGACCCTGAAGACATTTGATGTCCCGGGTATTGCTGTAGCAATCGTAAAGGATGATAAAGTTATTCATGCCAAAGGGTATGGTGTTCGATCACTTAAAACAATGCAAAAAGTAGATGCTAATACATTATTTGGTATTGCTTCGAATAGCAAGGCATTTACTACAGCAGCCCTGGGCATCTTAATAGATGAGAAAAAACTATCCTGGGATGATCGGGTCATTGATTATATTCCTGAATTCAGACTTTATAATCCTTATGTTACTGAAGAGTTTACTATCAGGGATCTGCTGACACACAGAAGTGGTTTGGGATTAGGAGCAGGCGATCTTATGATCTGGCCCGGGTTGAACAATTTTACTTTAAAGGATATCATTCATAACCTGCGCTATTTAAAACCTGTTTCAGGATTCAGAACAAAATATGATTATGATAACCTGTTGTATATTGTTGCAGGAGAAGTGGTAGCAAGAGTCTCCGGAATGAGCTGGGAAGATTTTATTGAAACACGGATCATGAAACCATTGAATATGACAGGCAGTGCCGCTGCATTCAGTCGGGTAAAAGATAAATCTAATGTAATAGATCCTCATGCACCGGTTAATGGTGTAGTACAGGTTATCGAGCGCGATTTTGGTGATGTGGCCAATGCTGCAGGCGGTATTTACAGTAATCTCACGGATATGTGCAGGTGGATTATTATGCAGATGAATAATGGCAAATATGGTGAAGGACTTAAAAAGCAACTTTTTAGTGAAGAAGTTCATAAAGCGATGTGGACATCGCAAACAATTCTACCTTCAGGAGATTCATCAGATTATCATACACATTTTGCAAGCTATGGACTGGGTTGGTTTTTGAGTGATGTCAGAGGATATAAACAAGTCGGACATACCGGCGGGCTGGCAGGTATTGTAACACAGGTGACACTTATCCCGGAAATGAAACTTGGTATTATCGTATTTACGAACCAGCAATCAGGTGAAGCCTTCAAATCTATTACTAATACTATAAAAGATAGTTATTTGGGCATTGAAGGAGTCAACAGGATAAAACAATATCATGAGGCTGCTATAAAAAACATTGCAGATGCGAAAAAAATAACTGATGACATCTGGAAAGATATTGAAGTTCAACAAAAAAGCTCTTCAGCAAAAACAAATGATAGTCTTTATACCGGCATATATTCTGATAAATGGCTTGGGGACGTGATAATCTCTGTCAAAAATGGTAAATTATGGTTCGGTTCAAAAAGATCCCCAAAACTCACAGGAGAATTACTTGTATACAAAGGCAATACTTTTGTTGTTAAGTGGAATGACAGAAGTATGGATGCTGACGCGTATTTAATGTTTTATCTTGATAATACCGGTAAAGCCTCGGGAATAAAAATGAAAGCAATATCTCCATTGACAGATTTTAGTTTTGACTTTCAGGATCTGGATTTTATTCGAAAGGAAAATGTAACTAATGTTTCATTTTGATAATGAGTTAAATAGAACTCTGATTATCAATTTAGTATTATCTTTACGCTATGGCAAGTCTAGTACCAGGTTACGAATACGAGATCTTCATCAGTTACCGCCAGAAAGATAACAAGCACGACGGTTGGGTTACTGAGTTTGTTAATAACCTTAAGGGAGAACTCGAGTCAACATTTAAAGAAGAGGTCAGCCTCTATTTTGACATCAATCCTCATGATGGCCTTCTTGAGACGCATGTTGTTAATGCCTCTCTGAAGGAAAAGCTAAAGTGTTTAATCTTCATCCCTATAATCTCACAAACCTATTGCGACCCTCAAAGCTTTGCCTGGCAATACGAGTTTTGTGCATTTAACAAATTAGCAAAGGAAGATCAGTTCGGAAGAGATATCAGACTTGCGGGCGGAAATGTAGCAAGCAGAATATTACCTATAAAGATTCATGACCTCGATCAGGAAGATAAAATACTTCTTGAAAATGAACTGGGTGGAGTCATACGTGGGATTGAGTTTATTTACAAAGAACCAGGAGTTAACAGACCTCTCAAACCTGAAGATGGTGAAAAGAAAAATTTGAATAGTACAATATATCGTAACCAGATCAACAAGGTGGCAAACGCTATCAAAGAGATTATCACCGCAATAAGAAAACATAATCAACCAGGTGTAGAAGTTCCAAGGGAGGCTGTTAAAGCAAATACTGAAAAGCAAAAAAGTCAGAAACAAAAAATCATTATAGGTTCTTTATTAGTTCTGGTACTTCTAGCGTTAGGGTATTTTTTTATTCCTAAACTATCCAAAAACTCTGATCTGATTGAAAAGACCATCGCTGTTCTTCCTTTCCGGAATCTGAGTAATGATACAGCACAATTATCATTCTATGATGGCTTTATGGAAGATATTCTAAATAATCTTCAAAAAGTAAAAAGTTTTACTGTCAGGCCAAGAACATCTTCATATCAATACAGGGATACCAAAAAATCAACAGCAACTATTGGGAAGGAGCTTAATGTAAATTATTTAGTCGTAGGGAGTGTTGGACGAGAAGGGAATAATTTAAAGATACGGGTTACCCTGACTGATGCAAAAGCAGATAAGCAAGTGTGGTCAAAGGATTATATCAGTGAAATGAATCAACTCTTTTCTCTGCAGAGTGAAATAGCTAAAGTAATTGCCTCTGAACTGAAAGCAGAACTCACGCCTGAAGAGATAAAAAAGATTGAGAAAAAACCTACTGAAAATCCTGAAGCTTATAATTATTACCTTCAGGGGAACTACTATTTTTGGAAAGCTGTTGGTTCGGGAGACGTGAGTACTTCAATTGAATTATATGAAAAAGC
>PLML01000088.1 GCA_003141525.1 Bacteroidales bacterium | reverse complement strand
TTCATCAGCCGTTTCGGCAAGAGCCCAATGCATCTCTTCGGTTCTCTGGGTACCCTGATGTTTTTAATTGGCTTTACAATGGCTGGTTATCTCGGTATAAGAAAGTTAGTTTATGTATCTCATCACCTCAGAGCTCCATTGGTAACAAGCAGCCCCTACTTTTTCATAGCTCTTACTGTAATGATAATCGGTACTTTACTATTTCTTACGGGTTTCCTTGGTGAATTAATAAACAGGAATTCTTCAGAGAGAAATACATATCTTATTAAGGATANNGACATCTCCCCTGAAGGGGCGATTATACTCTGATATTTAGTTTAATTACACTAGAACAGTTAGAGTTTTTCCCCCCGTGGGGGGAATGAAAAGGGGGTTTTGCATCTATTATATACCTCCAAAATCGAACTCGTCATCTTATCCCACGAAAATTTCTCTTTTTCCTGCTTCACACCTTCTGTAAACTTTTCCTTCCTATTGTTATCAAAGAAATCGATTATTGCGTCCTTAATGAGTTCAGGTTCCGGTTTCACGACATAACCACACTTTCCATCAGGGACGATCTCCCTTAAGCCACCAACATCAGTAACCAGCATTGGTTTTTCAAAATAAAACGCAATCTGTGTTACTCCGCTCTGGGTAGCAGTTTTGTAGGGTTGAACAACAAGATCGGCCGCGCTGAAGAAAAGAGGAACCTCATTATCTTTAATAAAATGATCAAAAAAGATTACATCATTTTGAAGGTTATACTTTTTAATCAGATCCTTGTATGGAGAATCATCTTCATAAAACTCCCCGGCTATAATAAGCTTCAGTCTCCGGTTTCTTAATCTCTTATTTGCAAATGCTTCAATCAACAGGTCAAGTCCCTTATAAGCCCTGATAAATCCGAAAAACAACAGATATAAATTTTCGGCATCAAGATTAAGAGCTGCCAATGCTTCTTTGCGACCTACCGGCAAACCATAATTGTCGAATAAAGGGTGAGGAGAAAGNNCATCATTCTGAACGGTCAGCGACATAACTATTGCTCCATCAATACTGTTTGTAAAATACTTTGTAAGAAAATTATCACCAGGACGTTTTTCGTGAGGGATCACATTATCAAAAATACAGATAACTCTGGTATGTTTGTTAAACTTTGCTATCCTTGCAATTGTTCCAAAGCATGGTCCCATAAAAGGCAACCAGAATCTTATCAGAAGAATGTCAGGCTTACCCTTTTTGATTTTAAGACCGGTAACAATCCAGTTAAGAGGGTTTATGGAATTAAGCTTACGGGTTATCCTAATACCCTTTGGTGCAGGGCCATCAGTATATTGAGTTTCCCCGGGGAAAAGCAATCCGGGATACTGTAAACTGAAAGTGAGTATTTCAACCTCATGTCCTTCAGCAGAAAACTGTTGAGCAAGACGGTCATTAAATGATGCCAGACCACCACGGTAAGGATATGCAGGACCAAGTGAAATTATCTTCATTTCAATTTGTCATATTTTGCCTGGAAGCGTCTATAAAGTTGCTTATGCTTATTATCGAGGTTTATATTGCGTCCTGTAATAAATGCATATTCAATATTATTTGTAGACATATCCAGAATATCTCCTGTTGAAACGACGATATTGGCATCTTTTCCAACTTCAATAGAGCCTGTTTTATCTTCAATCCCCAGTATTTTTGCGCTGTTTAGAGTTATTGTCTGAAGGGCTTCCTCTTTGGTAAGTCCATAAGATACGATCTGCCCGGCTGCAAACGGAAGGTTGCCATATGCTTGTTTTGAATATGTCAGACCTACAAGAATTCCCTCCTTTTTAAACATAGATGCAAGTTTGAATGGTAGTCTGGTGTCGCTGTAATCATATTTTGGAAGGCTTAGAGGATCATCCAGAAGGACTGGAATATTATTCTCCTTAAGAAAATCCTTTACAGCCCATGCTGATTCGTCAGCTCCCGCAAGTACCATTTTCTTAACGCCATATCTCTTCCCAAAAGAGATTGCTTCAATTATACCTTTTGGCTCATTTGTAATGATAAACATGATTTTAGTGCCGTCGAAAAGCCCCTTCATTGATTCAAGTCTCAAGTTAACATCCTTCGGCTTTTCAATTGCTGCATAAGATACTGCATCAGTAAAGATTTTTTCGAGTGCTTCAACATTTTTATCATAAGCGCTCTGGCCTGTCGATGCAGCCGGTGGAAATTCGTTACCTCCTCTTCTTCCAACGAAGGAAGATTTCCTCGGCCAGCCCAGTTGAATACCATTATCAATCTTATATGCAGCATCTTTCCAGTTCCATGCATCGAGCTGAACAACGCTTGAAGTTCCCGGAAGCAGTGTCCCCGCAGGTACGATCTGGGCAAGGAGAATGCCATTCGATCTTAAGACGGGAATAACATGTGAATCAGTGTTATAGGCGACAATGGCGCGGACATTCGGATTAAGATCTCCTATCTCTCTGTTATCAGTTGCAACTTCAACTCCGCTGCCTATCTCAACTAATCCTATACTTGTATTCGGAAATATTAATCCAGGATAAATCTGCTTTCCCGAAACATCAATAACTTCATAATCTGCCTTGTCTAATTTAATATCTGCCGATTTGCCAACAATAGTGATTTTGCCACCTGAGAAAGCTACTATCCCATTTTCTATAACATCACCTGTACCGGTGTGAATTGTGCCACCAACAAGCATTACAGGTTTTTTCTGAACCGGAGCGACAACCGGACTCTGTGCTGCTACCTGAACTGAACAGGCAATTATCAGTATTGCTGAAATAAATATATTGTTTTTCATCGTCTTGGAAAATTTGCAGTTGTTGAACTTGTTGCCGGTGTTTCACGTAGAATGTTAGCAATTATTCTGTTACGCTCAGTATCAATCTGTTCTTTCATCTTTGCATCCTGTTCTTCATCAAAATAAAATGTGCCGTCAACCATTGTCTTACTGGCACGGGCATATACCGAAAGAGGATAGTCTGTCCAGAGAACAAGGTCAGCATCTTTTCCGACCTTGATACTTCCTGTTCTGTCTCCCAGATGAAGCATTATTGCCGGATTGATAGTTATAAGATCAAGGGCTGCAGTTTCGCTTATGCCTCCGTATTTCATAATTTTAGCTGCTTCCTGGTTTAGTCTTCTGCCCATTTCAGCATCATCAGAATTGATGCATACAAGAACACCCTGACTAAGTAAAATAGCGGCGTTATAGGTTATTCCCTCATAGACTTCATACTTATAATCCCACCAGTCTGAGAAGACAGAAGCTGCGGTTCCATTCTCAGCAATCTGATCTGCAATTTTATAACCCTCGTTAAAATGTATCAGGGAATTGACTTTTACGCCAAAATCTTTTGCAAGATTCATGATCATTGTGCCTTCCGACTGAAGGTATGTATGACATTCTATAAAGCTTCTCTTTTCAAGAACATCAACAATAGCATCGAGAGTGAGATCTCTTCTGGGAGGTACCTTACCAACTCTGTCAGCTGTTTTAAGCGCATTCCATGCTTTCCACTGATTATTATAATCAACTGCCCTCTGATAGGCATCCCTGATAATCTGCTCGACACCCATCCGAGTATTCGGATAACGGCTTGTCATTCGTTTAACATTCTCACCAAGAGCATGTTTAAGGAATCCAACCTGGTTTTCAACCTTTAATTCTTCTGCATTATGGCCCCAGCGTTCTTTGATTAAAATGGATTGTCCGCCAATAGGGTTCGCCGAACCGTGAAGAATATGAGACAATGTTACTCCTCCGGCAAGCTGCCTGTAAATGCTCTGATCTTCAGGGTCAACAATATCACCAACCCGCACTGCGGATGTGATTGCCTGGCCCATCTCATTTGTTCCATCCATTGCAATATGAGAATGTTCGTCGATGATTCCTGGAGTCAGATGCTTTCCTGTGGCATCAATAATCATTATGCCATCAGGGGCAGTTAGGTCTTTTCCTATTTTAGAAATTTTCCCTTTCTGCACCAGAACATCAGTATTTAATAGCTTACCTTCCTTTTCACTGGTCCAGACCGTGGCATTTTTAAAAAGTACATCCTCCTGTTTTGGAAGTTCAGTCCAACCATAAGCTGTAAATGGGTAAACTACTTTGCCAAGTTCAGGTATTGGCAGATTCGGACTCTTTCGGCTATTATCAACTTCTGTGGCATTGCTCGAGTAAGTTGCTTTCCATGCAAACCATTTCCCATTGTCGAGCTGGCCTCTTCCTTCCATATCTCTGGCGCTGATATACCCTGACAATCTGAACTTTTGTATTGACCTGTCAAAGCTGATGCTTACAAGATCTTTATCGAGAGTAAATGTTGCACCTTTGACTTCAGTCGAATCAAAAGTCAGTTTAATTGTCGGCTTATCAAATGTTCCAGACAGTAACATTTTATATTGGACAGTATCAATTTTAAGAGCATAAGTTCCTCTTAAATCCTTTATTCTTAGATCGACAAATCTATAAGGTTTTCCCTGCACCCAGTTTTCATACATAACACAATCATCGCTAAATATATTCCCTGACGTTATCAGGAGATTTGCAATCATATTCTTTTTTACTGCACCAACCAAATCAGACGCTCCAATAAAGCTTGCAGGAGTATATGTTAAGGCTTTAAGTGCCTCAGTCTCAGGCAAACCGTACTTAACGGCTTTTCTCAAATTGGTAAGAAAGGAGGAACGCTGTTTGAGATCTGAAGAGGTAATTGAAAAAGTAAGACCTGCACCGGAAACCCTTGACAGGTTTGACGGAGCCATCTCATAATGCTTAAGTGTTGTATAAGTGACTGAAGCTGCCTCATAAGGATCCTTAACATCCGGAGCCTCAGGAAAACTGATAGGAATAATCAACCTGTTCCCTGCCTTCTTTATATCATTCAATGCCTGATACTCATCACCACTACTCTTTATTATATAATTGATACCAAATTCTTTTCCGATCTTATCAGCTCTCATTATCTCAAGCTTATTTGTTACTTCGAATATCTGTGGCAGAGAAAGGTTTGAGGTATATGCTTCCAGACCATCATCATGAAAATAGCCGGCCGGAAGCTGCTTGTACCACTGAGCATCATAGTTTACCTGTCTGAGCAGTGCAATTATGCCAAATTGTGATGACGGGTAGAGATCAGAAGAACGACCTCTTGTCATAGAGTAATTAGCTGAAGCCTTATTTTTCAGAATCAAGTTATTAGCCTTTCCATCACCGGTACTCACGAGTGCTGATGTACCGCGGGCAATTCCATCAGCTTTAAATGCAACAACTGCTCCGAATCCTATCTGACGATATTCAGATGCAACTTTAGCATCCGGAATAAATTCAGAAGAAACATCGAATGATGCATTTATACCATCATTCCAGTAATCAGCAATTCTGGCCTCAGGAGTAGCAACCTGTGCCCCCGTCCTTCCGGTCTGAGGAGGATTAAAAAAAGCTGCATACGGGTTTGCATCATTAGTCGCTGCCTGAGTTTTGATCCCGAAGTTTCCGGCATAAGCATCAACAAATGAAGGATATACTGTTTTTCCGGTCAGGTCATAGATGATTGTACCTTTCGGAAAAGTCAGATTTGTCCCGATGGCTTCAATCCTTCCGTTCGAAATGAGAATATCTGTATTCTCAAGTGTGGTTTGATAATCAACCACAACACGGGCATTTTTCAGTCCGTAAACTTCAACTCGTTTATCACTCACTCCAACAACAGGAGCATCGTCCTGCTGAGCCTGGATCTGAACAGATAAAAGAAGAAGAAACAAGAAAAGGGTTTTGCGCATAATTAAAAGGTTAATAGTTGGTTACCGGTTCTGGGCAGAGAGGAACAAGCAACTAGCAACCAGTAACGAGCAACATTAATTTTATTTGACATTAAGATAATCATTAAGGTAGTTATATCCGGGAGTAAGACTTCCATCTTTCAGAATTGTAGCCCTTTCGATCATGGGGCTTGCAATTTCTGACAACAAATCATGTAATACATTACTCATTAACATTTTACCAAATTCCAGTGAGGCATCACGCGGAAGCTCTCCCGGCAGATTATCAATTGACATTACAGTGATATCAGTGTGTTTCGAGAAAACCGGCTCTTCAATTTCCAGGAAGGGATTATAAGCATAGAATGGGTCTGAAATAGTCGTCGCACGAAGAGTTGAAGGTATTGGACCATTCATATCGCAACTGATATCGGCGATTACCGAAATTCTGAAATCAGACCTTTTCATATCATCTTTCGTAAAAAAGAGAGGTGACCTTGGGTCCCAGTAATGACCGGTGATCAGAATATCTGTCACTTTAGTATAAGGCAGAAATGTTGATTCATATTCCTGCGGAAATTTTGTAAAATGGCTGAAATTGAACTTCAGACCTTTTTTATGCCTGGTATAATGCTCAGGGGATAACTGGCAAAAAACAGGTACTTCAAAATCTATGTTCAGGTAGTCAACCGGAGCAACCTGGACAACATTAGCGATACCGAGCGTTTCCATGGCACCATGAGAAACACGGCCATCTCCAGTAATAAGAATTTTTAATCCTGGTTTAAGTTCTATAAGCCTCAGACCCGCCCACATCTCATCAAGATCATGGCATTGATATGCCGGTTTAAGCTTAAACTTGTTCGTTTTTATTCCTCTCGCTCTTAATCCGTTATATGCTCCCACAATGCCTGCATGTCGCCCGAAGGCAACCACTCTTTGCCCTTTGTCAGTTGTAAGATATTCAAAATCTATCAGGCTGATGCATTTTTCAGCCATTGCCCTGAACATTTCAAGATTATGAGGCTGTTTCTTTACAACGTGGGCAAAGAACAGATATGTTTTCCCTTGGATAAAAGTTCGTTTGTCGACCTCTTTAACACCCATAAGTATGTCACAATCCCGAAGATCTTCCTTAAGCGGGATATCGAGATATTCATACTCTTCATTTGAATAGCATCTGTAATCGCTTGGCTGCACGAAGAATTCAACATTGGGATAGAGCTCCTCGAGAGCTACAATCTGAGGAGGTGTAAGAGGCACCCTTCTGTCGGGAGGGTTTCTTGTTTCCCGGAGTATCCCAACTCTTAATGTTTTTCTCATAGAACCAATAACATTACTGATGGAGATGTGAAGATACAAATTTAAGTCTATAAAGTCCATAAAGTTGATAAGGTCCTCCTTTCGATTTTTTAACCTTTCGACTTTATAAACTTTCGACTTTACGGACTATTTCGTATCTTTGCAGTTCACAACACCGGGGCTGACCTGGTTTTGACAGCATGAGAGGTGTTATGTAAGCATGCAGTGTGTGGTGGCACGTCACTTTTACAGTGTCACAAAACAATAAAAGGCGATAACAATTACGCTCTCGCAGCATAAGCGAATAACAGTAGCTTAAGCACTTCTACCGAAAGGGAGAATCTCCTGGCACATGTGCCGGGACGAGACGTTTCCCGGGCGGTCAGGCCCTGATCCAACCCGACACGGAGACGCACGCAATTCAGGGCTAGTCTGAAGGTTGTTCCGACCCGACGGCGAAACAAACAGGAAATAAGGGCCGGTTAGGTTGCTCTGCAGCTGACCGGTCACGAAAATCAAGCAGAGATAAGCATGTAGAAAGCATATGATTTCCATGTTTGGACGCGGGTTCGACTCCCGCCAGCTCCACGATCAAATAGAAAACAACCACCCCGAAAGGGGTTTTTGTTTTTATGGAGACCGTTGAAAGCTTGCTTTCAAAAGGGATACATAAAAACAAAAAATCATGCGAAGCATGGTGGTTGTTTTCTATTTGCAGGACTGGAGCTAAGGGATCAATGAGTGAAGCGAATTACCCCCGCCAGATTGAAGAGGAAGATAACCTGACATCTCCAATTTCGTATTCAACACCTAAACCTGGCTTTGTCTGAAAGCCTTTTGCGGTCAATATATAGAGGACCTTTCAATTTTTATAAGTATTCTCGCGAAACTTTCTGTGAGCTTCTATTGACGCAGTCCATATTTTTCATAGATAGAGAATCAGAGTTTTCAGAAAGTTAAAGTGTTAAGTTCTGAGCAGGACCTATCATTATAAATTCTTTCTGCGAGATTTTATAACCATGCACCTTTTAAATACCTAAGCATTTGAATTTCTATTTCTACTGATTTTTGTTGCCGTTCTTAATCGATTTATGATTAATCAAAAACTAATACCCAAAGAATACATGAAACCATATTTATTCATTTTTAAAAAGGAGAATGCTCAACCAGCTTTGTACATGGACTGCAAAAACACATGCTATACCCTCCGTGCCCACCGTGACCATTCCGTGCCAACAACCGGGACTACTGCCCGGTGGGCGTCGGGTAACGCTTACTTACTTTATTGCCGTGCCGTAAGCACAAATAGCTCTCAGGATCAATGAATTGGCTACGTAAAGAAAAAGTTCTTAGTAATAATAATGTGATTAATCTTGACACTGGTTATGTTTATTCTGACAAATTTGGTTCCGGAAGAATTACTGCAATTGAACTAAATACCAGATCTTTATATTTTGCATAAGTTAATTTAAGTATTATATTTGCAATTCGCGAATTGCGAATTAATAATAATGGTTATGAAGAAACATAATGGAATGCGGCCGCAAGATATTGTAGTGTTGTTGAAAATTATTTCAATGCAAAATCAGGAATGGCGTAATATTGATATTGCTAATGCGCTAAATATAAGCCCTTCTGAAGTATCAGAGGCACTAAACAGAAGTAAAATTGCTAAACTAATTGATAGTAAAAAGAAAAGAGTTAATCCTAATTCATTTAAAGAATTTCTAATTTATGGTTTAAAGTATGTATTCCCTGTAGAGCCGGGTCCAATTGTCCGAGGTATCCCAACTGCACATTCTGCACCTCCAATAAGTCAAAATATTTCTCAAGGTGAAGATATATATGTTTGGCCTTATGCAAAGGGAATTAAAAGAGGTCAAGCAATAGAACCTCTATATAAGACCATACCAGAGGTTGCTCAAAAAGACAAAACTTTTTATGAATTACTTGCGATTATTGACACTCTAAGAGTTGGTCGAGCGAGAGAAATAAAAATCGCAATAGAAGAATTAGAAAAAAGAATGAAATATGCCAAGTGACAATATTGATATGCTACAAACTGTGGCAGATGGATTAGGAGAATTAAAAGACGAAATAGTATTTGTTGGAGGAGCTGTTGCAGAATTATATGCAGATGATCCCGCTTCATCAGATATCAGGCCAACACAGGATGTCGATTGTACGATAGAATTAAGTTCATATAGAGAGCATACAGAACTTGAAAAAGAATTAAGAACCAAAGGGTTTGCAAATGATACATCGCAAGGTGCACCTATTTGCAGATGGATATATCAGGATATTAAAGTTGATGTGATGCCAACAGATGAGAATATCCTTGGCTTTGACAATCAATGGTACCCTGGTGGCGTGGGAATAAAATTCCCAAAACGCTTCCTGATGGTACGGAAATATTTGTGTTTCCCCCGGAGTACTATTTAGCCTCAAAGTTTGAGGCACATAATGACCGTGGAGGAAATGATTTGAGGCAAAGTCATGATTTTGAAGACATTATTTATATCCTTGATAATTGTACAAGCATATTAGAAGATATTAGAAATGCAGATGAAGATGTTAAAAACTATTTAAAGATAGAATGCGAAAGTTTGTTGGAAAATGATGGACTATCCGAGGGAATAGAGAGTGCTTTACCCTATGGTTCAGATTCAGAAAGAGTAGAAATAATTGAAACATTGATATTTGAGATTGCTACACTTGAATAATAGTAAAAAAATCACTTATCTTAAATGAAATCCATTAGTGGTTAAAATACTTGAGATTCTTCCGTACAGTATCCCCAAAATTATTAAATCTAAAATAATGTTCGACGAGATAAAAAAATATAAGAATAATGGACACTTCTTTTTTAAAAAAGGAGATAACCTAAAGCAAGTAAGCAAAAGTGTTCCTGACTTACCCGGGGTCTACTATATTGTTCGTTTATCCAAAGGTAGAATCGAACTTGTTCATATTGGTAAGTCTGGCACAATTCAGCAAAATGGACAGTTCAAAGATCAAGGATTAAACAGTCTACTGAATAATAAACAAGAAGGATTTAATAGACAGGACTTTTTTGAATCGCAAATTTTGAAGGAAAATATAGATGCTTTAGATATTTATTGGTTTGTAACATTTGATACAAAACATAAAGATCTCCCCGGATATGTTGAAGGTCTTTTAATTCAACGATTTTTCGAAATTCATGGAAGATTACCTCTTTGGAATAATGATTTTTAGAGTTTTGATAATTGCAAAACAAAAGCAGTCATACACATTGCCAAGCCACACAGGCCAAGCTGATCTCCAAAGCTTGCCAAAGAGTGTGCCTGCTGCCCAAATTGAATTTTAAAATTTTCCTCCCTCCCACCTATGTAAAAAAGTTTTCTTCAACATGACAATTTGGTGGACACCATTGGACTAAAATAAAAATAAAGAATTCATAACGAGACAATTTACAGGCACCGAGACAGAAATAAAAGCCAGCCTATAACTCGGATGGTATGGGTAATTGGCTTCGCCGAGCTCGTCGCACTAAAGTGCTCCTCCGTTGCCTTCGGCCTTCGGACGACGTAGTCGCCTACGGCCGACGAAGTCGGCAGCCCGAATCTTTTTAGATCAGCAGGAATCCGACTGCAATTAATGCATCTAAATAGTCGATCATTAAAAAGTATTTAAGGATCGACTACTTAATATTATTAGTCCATATCTTCCTGATAGTTTCCTCCTGAGAATACCCTACAGGGCAGCCTGAACTTTTAGTGTTGGCGAAGTACGTTCTCAGAGTTTCGTTGGGGCATGTTATCATTCTGGTCACAGGAATCTCAAGATGACCGTTTGGATCTGTTTTCTTTATCCAGTTCCAGGCATAAACCAGCCAGTTGTTTCTGTCTTGCTCTTTTTGAAGAGAGAACCATGATATCTCATCCCAACCCCATATAAAAATATTAGTTGTATCAGCAACATTTGTAATTTTTGCTTTGCCAAAATTATCAAATTCAACAAGATATGGTAAACTTTCACATTTCCAGCCACTGGGGGATATACAGCCTTTGCTTCTTTTAAAAATTGCATCCAGGTAACCTACCTGAAGCTTAGCTTCGTAAGGTTTTTCGGGTATTGGCTTTATTCGCAAAGGGAATGAGTTGAAATCCAACAGGCTGACACCATCTTTTACCATGCCCCCGGTTGGTACATGACCATCAAGAATTATATAATGACGTCGGGCGTGTTCTTTTGCATAAGCCCTTATTTTTGCCAGAAATTCTGAATATATTGTCAAATCCTTATCATCTGCTCCAATGAGTCCAACCTGCCCCAGGTGAAAAGCTTCACAACCAATATTGATATATGAAGCAGCCAGGTAAAAAAACCAGAGTTGTGTCTCACGATTATTTATAATCGGGACACCACCTCCCCCCATACTGGTTGAAACGCTGCCTTTTCGTTTAATCATTGAATCACATGAAAAAGTCCTGTTTTCAACCGGAAGGCCAAGGTCAGTAAATACCCAGGCAGGTATTTTTAAGTTATTAACATCTTTTGTTACAGATTCAAACAAACAACCCTGGAAGATAACTTCAGGATCAAAAGCATGAACTGTATCAATCATAGCCTTGGCATAAGCTAAAAAGCCCGGATCATTTAGTTTGCTTTCTTCACTCCAACGGTATATAGCACGACCAATGAACTTGGCTCCCATGTTTTTAATCATGCGTATATCGTCGTGTTTGTAAGGAAATTGATAACCTTCAGGTGTTCCGGGAACTAAAAAATATCCCATTGTAACTGACCTGTCAAGATAGTTTTCAAGTACTTCACGTGAAATTGATCCATCGAAATAATACGGATCTTTACTGAATTTAGTTTGAACATTTCTGGTGATAAAATCTACTACTGGCTTCGAATCTTTCAGCGCTAAAGAGGAATGTCCTTCACCTTCTTTAACAATCACAGTNNGGAGCAAGGTTATCGATTGGTTGAATTTTTGCCAGATTACTGTGTAGAACCGGATTTTCTCCGTAAATGCACGAAACTTTATCCGGATTCCCGATGGCCCAGGCATAAGCTTCACCGGTAGCGCCACCGCAGCCTTCCATTACGGGCTTTTTTGAAAAGCCATGGTCGGTAAGGTATTTGTAAATTGTGTTCCATTGAGTCAGGACAGGTCCATCAGCGTTATATGGAACCGCACCGGTTACAATATAGAATCCTTTGGACAACAGGGCCTGATCAACAACAGCGTCCAGATTGACGAAATCTGACCGGAATACCCAGGGTTTTCCTGGTGCCGCAGTCTTCGGCTCTATGATTGTTATGAATGCCTCTACGTTTGCAAGCTCAATCTCATAACGGTTGTAGCATTCCGTGAAGAGCGGTCCCCGGCAGGTGATATACGCTCCTTCTAATGGAAAGTTCCGGATAGAGTCAGCTATACTATAATAGGATCTTCTGGTGTATCGTTCGCCAACAAAATCAGGCGGTAGAACTTTGGTCTCCTTAACGCTCTGTTCAGTGAAATCCGCAATTATCTTCGGATCACGCAAGCTGTGCGGATGATGGCCGAAACCTTCCTTGATCATCATGGAAATTCGTCCACCGAATTGTTGATAGACATTTTCGATGGCCAGGGAAAATTTTCCAAATATTGGATCAATGCTGCCACAGACATGAAGCAGGGGCACATCATTCAGGGCCAGTTCTGACAATCCATTCATAATTCCCCAGTTTGATCCCGGATTGTCGGCGTATATACATGATACTTTGTCGGGATGTGTGGTCGCCCATATATATGAATATTCTCCTCCCCTGCTCATGCCAATGAAGGCCGGCTTTGGCGACAATCCATGTTTTTGGGTGAGAAAATCATACCATGCATCCCATTGTTTACCCGGTTTCATATCCTGGTTGGCCGAAATGTAAGCGATATGAAAACCCCGGTTGAGCAGCTCAACTTCGGTCTGGGGCTGGTGATCCCAGTAACAGCCTCGCCATGACCATGGGTTGCCGGGTGCAGCTATTTTAGGAACTATCACGATGCACCTTCGCTGCCCATTAGGCGGGTCCCTGACTCCACTTCCTTCATCTTCAGGTGATTTAAAAGGGATGATTGTCAGTGTTTCGGCATCCATTATAAAATCATAGCGGTCGAAACCATGCCACGATGTCTTCTCTCCGGTGAAAGGAGTTGAAGTGTTCTGCACTGATTGTCCTGCTCCGCGGATACTTCCAAAGATACCAAATATGCAGACAGCGACAACCTTAGTAAATATGTGCCATGTCCGCATCCATACATGTGGATCAGTTGCATACTTGATCAAATTTGTCCGAATTTTCATTTTTACAATTAATATTAGTTGAGATTCTTTACTTTTTGTTACTTATAATTTTAAGAGTTCTTATCTGCCACGGTTTGAAGTACATTAATGATGAGGCATTCCCTATTTCACGTCCGGCAAGGTTTATTTCCGTAAAACCTGCTTTCCCGGATAAGTACTGCAGGTTAAACTGTTCATCTTCCCCATGAGACTCATACATCCTGACCACGGTACTACCTGCTGATGGATAAAGTGCAGAAATAAGCACATCCTTTGATTGTATATCAAATATTTTATTTTCAAAACCTAAAGACCCATTTCCTTTCTCAGTGTTTAGTCCCAGGCATGGAAAATTGTATTCAATTGCTTTCCGATGCAAATCAGCATTTTCCCATTTTCCTTCAAAAGGGTAGATTGCAAATGAGTATTGATAATTGCCACTTAGTATTACAGTATTCCATACATAGTACATAGAATATGCCAGGGGAACTGAAAAACCATTATCCTGCTCATGTGTAGATTCCATGTTTCCTTTGTTAAATATCGCCATACCAATATGCCCGTCTGCTACTGCCGTCCAATAGTTACCCTGAATATATTGGTCCTCAGTTTCCGAAATTGCAAAAGGCAGATCCCTTACACCTATGGTACCTATTCCAATTGAAGGAAAGACTTTGAACCGGAGTTTTTCTTCATGCAGGAAAGGAGATATAACTTCACGCTTATTATCACTTAGCCGGCCAATTTTTTCATCCTTGATAATAAAATTTGCAGAAAAATCTATTTTTGGGTCGAAGGAGCTTAATAGCATTTTTAAACGGTATGGTATTCCACCAATTTCTCCGGTTTCAATGAGAGTGACCAGGTTATTGTTCATTAAAGTTGAGTCTAATATCCACCTTCCGACTGATTCGCATGCTTTACCGTTAATAACACCTTCAAAATAGCAGTTTCTTTTTTGGTTATTTACCATCTGCATTCCACTTTTGCGATTCACAATGGATATTATCCCTCCTTTCGGGTTCAGCAGTATCTCCCAATATGGAGTTAAAACCTGAAGTTTATTATTATCTACCTCAATTGACTTAGGTGCCTTCTGCATTTGTTTAGAAGGAAGAATAGAAAAACTTTGAAATGCCAAAGCCGGAATCTCAACGGGAATCAATACTTGCGCCCGGCTAATTGTTTGATCACTATTATGTTCAACCTTCATTATCGTAAACGGGATCTGTTGTGAACCTTGTAAAACACTGAAATTTTTAACGCCTCCAACCAGTATCTTTACCCAAACAGCGATACATTCCTTACGTTTCCACGAAAGAGGATTGAAAACTGTGATTTGTCCAAGTGTACCTCCTTCCATTTGCGATGAAACGAAAGATAAAGTGGATTGAATTACACTATCGGAAGCATGAACAGAGGCAGGCAGAAATTTCCGGGAATCTTTCAGAAGTCCACAAATCTGAATATCGTGGTGCTGAGCCACTAAAAGGTTTTTCCATCCGATCTCCAGTTCGTTTTCATGGTTTTTATCACCAAGAATGGATGATAATGCCGCTAATCGCTCAGCGGTAAGTATTTTTACTTCTGCACTTCGGGATTGGTTCCAAATTTCATTTCCGCAATATCCCCATGGCATGCGAACATAGAAGTCGTTTGGTGATGGCTTATATTCATCTATTGGGGAAGGATAAGCTGGAAATATTTCATCAAGCAGCATCCATCGATACCCCTTTTTACCCTCGTATTCACGAACCAATCCTTCCTGACGAAGGACAGCATCATCAGCACGGCTCGCCAGCAAAGGGTATATACCTGCAAATTTTTCTTTAAATGCTTCCAAAGGTTCCTTGCACTCAGCTCCCGGATACCTTGTAAGAATAAGGTTGTCTTCAGTAACCCACCCGAATCCGTTACCTTCACCTTTATAAGTCGGAATGGCCGGAATCCTTGATCCATCCAGTCCGATCCACCAGCCAATCGGCGACTTAAAAGTTGGGTTATAACCATACATCATAAAATGAGTGCGCATTATGGCACCTGTAAAATCGAATCCCTTAATAATCTGTGGAATCTGGCTGTGCATTGCATGCTCACTCATCAGATAAACTGAAGGAGCGCAACCGAGAATGCGCTTGTCAGTTTCCAGGGCGTACTGTATCTGGCGGATATTTGATTCTTCATTAATAAATGTTGATAATGGTTGTCCATATGTGCAGGTTCCAATACCAAACCTGCCTTTATACTTGCTCAGGTATCCACGCATTTCTGAGAGCAAAACCGTATCATTTTTCATCAGGTAATCATAGGTATAAGCTTCATTATCCAAGCCAATTTTGAATCCCGGATATTTGTCAAGCCAGGATATTGCACTGCGAAGAGTCCTTGCAAAACTATCGGTGCCCCATAGCACAAGGCCACCATGATCATAGCTAAGTAAGTACATTGGCTTATCTGCACCTTTATCAGCTATTGAATCATTATGGTTCCGAGATGGATATTGAATGATTGAAGAAGCTTGTTGTCCGCTCATTTTCAATAGAGAGGATAGTAAAACTATAATAAAACAACAGACAATTCTTTTCATCAGTATATGTTTTGTATATGTTTGATTTAATAAAATAATTTAAAGCTATTTTAAATCAGTTGCACTAACAAGAGTAATCAAAATCACACCATTGGATCCTCTTGATCCGTAAACTGATGCAGAAGCACCCTTGAGTACCTCAATGGATTTTACCATTTGAGGGTGGATATAATCTATGGAACCAACGATCATGCCATCGACGACTATCAGAGGAGAAGTAGGGCCAATAAGTGTGTTTGAACCCTCTATTAAGATATTATTCCCCGGATCAACCCTAACTCCCTCCCCCATTAGTTCTCCCCGTATCAAATCATAAATTGAATTGTATATGGCGTATTTTTTATACACTGTGTCAATTTTGGAAATCTGATAGATGGAGTTTTTCTGCTTTACCGTACCATAACCTACATTAATTTCTTCTTCATTATCAGGTCTTTTCTTATTAACCTCTTTTAAAGAAATATGAGTATTTAGCGTAAAATCAATCCGTGTCCTTCCATTTATTGGTTCTTCATATATACCATTACCAAATGTGAAAATTCCAATCTTCCCGGCTTTGTGTTTAACCTTTATTTTATAGTTACCTTTTGCATCAGTGGTTGAACCGGTTTTTTGATCATCGATCATAATAATTGCATTCACAACAGGTTGATTTGTTATATCCACAACAGAACCTGCTATCGTAATCTTCTTATTATTTTTTTGGGCGGATGTATTATTAACGCATAAAACTATTAGCAGGAATAGGGAAAATAGTATTGTTTTCATTTCATTTTATATTATTTGAGACTAATTATTCCAGATTTCCTTAAAGCTATCAAACTTCTTACCGAATACAAGTGTGCTTAAGCCAAACAGAAGTCCCATCTGAAAGCTTTAAGGCAGATCTTGTACCAAATGCTGCAAACAACTCATTATAAACTGGTTCCTGTTTTGTTAAGTGGTTATTGGCATGAAACGAAAAATATAATAAGTTATCCATAGAGGCAACTAACCATGCTTGCAACTCAACAATTTCGCCGTTACTTGCCTCACCAGCAAAATACCTTGTAATTAAAACTTCTTGATTTTTTCGATCTATTGGCATCATAATATTATTTTCTAATAATAAAGATACGTTTCAGAGATCAGATACCACACTTCATAATAAGGAAATCTGAAATAAATTTATTATGGGTTAACTGGTAAATAAATAAAACAATTCCCCTAGTCCATCGGGCTAAGGGAATTTAACAAACTAACTAATCTAAACCAACTAACCTCTTAATGTATAATTCTTAATTTTCAAGATTTTCTCTTTAGTTCTTCTTCTTTCAAAAGACGAATCAGAAATGAATTACCACAATTTTATGAATTTCAGGTTGAGTAAATCGACTAGTTTGCTGTATGCTAATTGGTTGAAATAATGATTTTTGTGAGTCAGAAGTACCCTTGAAAAAAAGGATGTATTTTATTCAGAAATTGTAAAAAAAATAATTAATAAATATTCTTACTAAAGAAAATCAATTAAACTTCTTCTTAACAATTCCAGAGTTTGACAATAGTAATGGGCATGCCAGGTATCATTGTTTTTCTAATTAAGCTATTGAGGCAGTTGCACAATCAATTCCCAAAAGTCAAATTAGATGGCAGACAGGACAAAGTTATAACATCTCAATGAAAGTACTTGCCCCCTGTTTAATCGACTTTTTTAATCATAGTTCAAGACAAATAACAACTACACTACATCTCTGGTTAAGATTTTTCTTACAGGCGCAAGCATCCAATATCCACTATTCATTCCCAAAGACAAATAACAAAAAGACAAATTCTCTACATGATGATAAATAATTACTACGCCATATAATACGGATGGTATGGGTAATTATCTCACCATTGCTTCGCAAGGTTTGATAAGCTAAATTCTTTCGGTTGGTTGCGCCGAAGTCGTCACCCCATAAACGGAGTTCGCTGGATGCCTTCAGTAACCAGGACAACATCATCATGACGAGGAAAATATTGCCAGCTCCATCGCAAGGTTAATGATTATAAAATTCAGCCTCAGTAAAAATCTAGTAAATTTGTAACAAAATAAGAAAAGATGAAAAAAACAATATTAGTTGCAGGTGCAACAGGCAATCTGGGGGAAAGAATTACTAACGCTTTACTTGCCAGGGGTGCTGAAATCAGAGCGGTTGTTCGCTCAAGCTGTGATATTGAAAAATTAAATAAGCTTGAGAAACTTGGAGTAAATATTTTTAAGGTTGATATGTCAAATGAAAAAGAAATATCAAATGCGTGCATTGGTGTATCTTGTGTCGTGTCAGCATTGCAAGGGTTACACGATGTGATCGTAGATACCCAAAGCGTATTGTTAGATGCTGCAGTAGCTGCAGGAGTGCCTCGTTTCATTCCCTCCGACTATTCGATCGATTTCACCAGGTTTCCTTCCGGAGAGAATCGCAATCTTGATCTCCGACGAGACTTCCATAAGCGCCTGGATAAAGCTTCGATTTCAGCGACCACGATCTTCAACGGTGCGTTTGCTGAATTGTTGACCGGTCAAATGCCGCTCATCCTCTTCAAACTGAACCGAGTACTCTATTGGGGGGATGCAGACCAGCGCATGGACTTCACGACAATGAACGACACGGCCGCATTCACGGCGAACGCGGCTCTTGATCCGTCCACCCCTCGTATTCTACGAATAGCTGGCGATCAGGTGAGCGCCCGGGAACTGACAGTGATTGTGAGCGAGGTGACAGGAAAGAAGTTCCGACTGTTCCGCGCCGGAGGTCTGGG
>PLML01000057.1 GCA_003141525.1 Bacteroidales bacterium | reverse complement strand
TCTCAATCATCCTGTTAGATTCTTTCAATAATTGCTGTGCCTCTTCTTTAGCCTTTGTGATGATCTCTTTTCTGAGTGTCTTAGCCCCTGTTAATTCCTTTTCATATTCAGCCATCAGCTCCTCTAATCTTTTTTCCTGTTGCCGTATAGTCTGCCGCTTATTTTCCCAATATCGTTTGTCTCTGGCAATATCCTTCAGGTGCCTGTCATAATTAATATTTTTTACTCCAGCTTTTTCTGAAGCTAATTCAAGGATATCTTCCGGCAGACCTATTTTACGGGCGATTTCAAATGCAAACGAGCTTCCCGGTTTACCAATTGTAAGTTGAAAAAGAGGTTGCATAAGATGATTGTCAAAAGCCATAGCACCATTGACTATGCCATTAGTAAGGGATGCAAAGTGCTTCAGATTAGTATAATGAGTTGTTATGACACCAAATACTTTTTTCCTGTTCAACTCACCAAGGATGGCTTCTGCTATTGAACCGCCGAGCATTGGTTCAGTACCAGTGCCGAATTCGTCAATAAGAATCAGTGTTTTATCACTGCCGTTTTTTACGAAGTACTTCATACTAATCAGATGAGAACTATAAGTACTTAAATCATTATCAATGCTTTGTTCATCTCCTATATCAATTAAAATATTTTTAAAGATCCCTGTTTCTGATCCCTCCGCTACCGGGATAGTAAGGCCACATTGCAACATATACTGCAGCAGGCCTACCGTCTTTAGACATACAGATTTGCCTCCTGCATTAGGACCGGATATCAATAATATCCTGTTCTTTTCATCAAGGCCAATTTCAAGTGGAACCACTTTCCTGCCTGCAGTTTTCTCGAATGAAAGTGAGAGCAGAGGATGGATAGCCCTCTTCCACATCAAAAATGGTTTATTTATCAGAATCGGTTTTATTGAATGCAGATGGTTGCCAAGAAGCGCTTTTGACCTTATGAAATCGATTTCACCCAGGAATAAATTTGACTTAAGCAGATCATCTATATAAGGTCTGATATCGTCGGCAAATAGAGTCAGTATCCTGACAATCTCCCTTCTTTCCTCATATTCAAGTTCAATTATATCATTGTTAATCTCAACAATCTCCTCCGGTTCAATATAAACCGTCTTTCCAGAAGCTGACTGATCATGAATAAGGCCTTTGATCTTCCTTTTGTCATATGCGTTTACAGGTATAACTCCTCTGCCATTTCTCACAGAAACAGAAGTATCTGTTTCAACAATTCCGTCAGACTGGGCCTGTTTAAGAATTGCATTCAGCCTTTTGGTTACATGAATTCTTTTCCCGATAAGTTCCGCTCTTATTTCTTTTAACCGGGAAGAAGCATTATCCTTAATTACTCCACGTTTGTCAATAATCCTGTCAATTGCCTCAAGCACATAAGGATAAGTTTTAACTGAACCGCACATCGAACACAGAACAGGATACGTAGCTGAATCTTTGTTCCTGAAGAAATTCAGTATTGTTTTAACTGTCTCCAGCGAACGTTTTAGATCAAAAACCTCCTGTACTTCGGGAAATGTACCTTCAATCCGGATCTTGTTCAGACAATCAGAAATTTGATAGTAATGTTCTGAGGGGAAAAAATCCCCAAATATAAGTACCTGCTGGAATTCGTATGTTGCAGATAATATGTTCGTTAAACATTCATAGTCATCAACAAATTTAATATTATTCACTTTCTCCAGCCCCATAGGACTGAGGCATTTCTCGGACAGTAGATTCCGAATTCTGTCAAAACCTATCTTGTTTTCAAAATTTTCCGGATAAATCATGTTAAAAGATAAAAGTCAAAAGTAAAAAAACAAAAGTCGAAGCGAAGCGAAGACCCGGACCGAAGCGTCAGTGTAAAAAGTTAAAAGGTAAAAATAAACTAAAATACCCATCTTGCTGTCCTTGCGCACTTTGCGTAAACTTTGTGTTCTTTGCGGTTAATGGATTTCTGACACCAAAGTTAATTATTGTTAAATCATTTTGTCAAACTCTGATAATCGGTTTCATTTTTATTTACATTTGAAACATGTGAATACAAACCTTAATAATGAATCAATGAAAAATACGAAAATCTCAATCGCTTTATTTTTTCTGCTGTTTCTTCCCACCTGGTTGATGTCGCAGAGCGAAAATGTCGACCTCGGTATGATTTATAAAATCAAACAGGAGGGTTTAAAAAATTCAAGTGTAGAAGACCTTGCATTCTGGCTAACTGATTTTATTGGTCCGAGACTTACTGCATCCACAGGATTCAACCATGCAGATGAATGGGCTAAAAAGAAGATGGAAGAGTTTGGCTTACAGAATGTCAGGATCGAAGCTGCAAAAGACTTCAGCCGAGGAGGATGGGATAATCTTAAAACATATGCTGCAATGACTGCCCCATACTATTCAAATTTTGCATGTAATCCGGTTGCATGGTCAGGAGGCACTAATGGTTTGGTTAAAAGTGAAGTAATATATCTGGATGTTAAAGCAGAAGGCGACCTTGATCAGTATAAAGGGAAAATTGCAGGGAAAATAGTTCTGATGCCATCCACTGCGACTTATGAGGTTAGTTATGAACCTCTTGCAAGCCGTCTTACTGACGCACAATTAAAGGATCTTGCAATGGCTTCTTCTACTTCCCCGGCGAGAAGGCCTCCTTTTGACCGTGCAGCAATGATGGCCCAGCGGGCCTTGAGATTAAAAATATCTGATTTCCTGAAAGGTGAGGGTGTTGCTGTTATAATTAATAGTTCAGGCACTTTCAATGTTCCAAGGTCAAATGGAACTAACTATAAATCAGGCGATAAAGAACCAGTCGCGGAGTTAAATCTTCCAGTTGAAGATCATGGCAGAATGGTCCGTCTGTTACAACACAACATTCCAGTTGAAATGGAGATTGAAATACAAAACAAATTCTTTGACAGTCCGACTGTATATAACGTAATAGGTGAAATTCCCGGAACTGATAAACTTCTTAAAAATGAAGTAGTCCTTCTGGGCGCACATATTGATTCCTGGAACGGGGGAACTGGAGCGGCAGACAATGGATCAGGGTGTATAGTAATGCTGGAAGCTATCCGCATCCTTAAAAACCTTGGCATTACCCCCCGAAGGACTATCAGGATAGCTTTATGGGGTGGAGAGGAACAGGGTCTGTTTGGATCATCAGGTTATGTGGAGAAGTATCTTGTCGATCCTGTGACAAAAGAACACAAACCAGACTATGATAAGTTTGCAGCATATTTTAACATGGATAATGGTTCGGGAAAATATCGTGGAATTTATTTGCAGGAAAATGAATTAGTACGACCTATATTTGAAGAGTGGCTAAAACCTTTTGAAGATATGGGTTGTTCAACAATCACCATAAGAAATACTTCAGGTACTGATCATCTTTCATTTGACAGGGTCGGTCTGCCCGGTTTTCAGTTTATACAGGATGAGATCGAATATGAACGCGGTTATCATACTGTAATGGATACTTATGAACGGCTTGTCATGGCTGATCTGAAGCAGAATGCGGTAATAACGGCGTCATTTGTCTATAATGCAGCAATGCGTAATGCAAAAATGCCAGGGAAACCTGTTATGAAACCAAACCAGAGTGTCGATCAGGGACCCAGGATGCAATAACGGGAATTGAAATAAATTGATATAAATTGAAATATGTAGAGACGCGCAAATTGCGCATCTCTACGCATTTTAAAATGGGATTATTATTTTGTAATACCAGCCAGATCCAGAATAAATGCATATTCCAAAGCTGTAATCCTGTAACGTTCAAATCTGCCGGATGCACCTCCATGACCAGCATTCATATTACAGTCCATAACAAGTTTGTTTTTATCAGTCTTCAAATCTCTTAGCTTTGCTACCCATTTTGCTGGTTCCCAGTACTGAACCTGTGAATCCCAGTAACCTGTAGTAACAATTATGTTTGGATAGTTCATTGGTTTAACCTGGTCGTACGGTGAATATGATAACATATAATCATAATACTCTTTTTTTCTCGGATCACCCCACTCATCCCACTCCGAAGTTGTAAGTGGTATTGTCTCATCAAGCATTGTTGTAACCACATCTACAAATGGTACTGCAGCTATTATTCCTTTGTAAAGATCGGGTCGCATATTAAGGATTGCACCCATTAATAGTCCACCAGCACTTCCACCCATTGCAAAAAGACCGTTACTGCTTGTATATTTCTCATTAACAAGATATTGTGCACAATCATTGAAATCAGTAAATGTGTTTCTCTTCTTCAATAACTTACCATCTTCATACCAATAACGCCCCATTTCACTCCCTCCACGAATATGGGCAAGCCCGTAAACAAAACCCCTGTCCAGAAGACTCAGAATGGTTGACCTGAATCCCGGATCTGTTGATGCTCCATATGATCCATAAGCGTACAGTAAAAGAGGAGCTCTCCCATCCTTAACAAAACCTTTCTTATATACAATGGAAACAGGTACCATACTGCCGTCAGCAGCTTTAGCCCATAATCTTTTAGATTCATAGTTATTCTTATCAAACCCACCAAGGACTGTATCTTCTTTCATTACTTTCTTCTCTTTTGTTACCATGTTATAATCAATCACTGAATTGGGAGTAGTAAGTGAGGAATAGTTATACCTGAGAATATCAGTATTTGAATTTGGATTTATGCTTATAGAAGATGTATAAGTTTCCTCTCCAAAACCGATATTATACTGACTTCCATTGTTTTCATTAATAATACTGAGGTTGTTGAGACCTTTGATCCTCTCCTGTGTAACAAGCCAGTTATCAAATAATTCAAAGCTTTCAAGAAGAACGTTATTTCTGTGAGGAATTACTTCTCTCCAATTCACCTTTTCGGTTTTGCCCTCTCCGGTTTTCATCAATTTAAAGTTCAATGCACCATCAGAATTTGTCCTGATAAAGAATTCATTTCCTGCATGATCGATATTGTATTCATGATTCACCATTCGTGGTTCAAATACTTTAAACTCTGAATCTGGCTTTGAGGCTTCAATGTATCGTGTTTCAGAAGCAAGAGTCTGGGTCGAATTTATGAGTATGTATTTGCGGCTTTTTGTCTCTGACAGACTAACGCTAAAAGTCTCATCCGCTTCGTTATATACGAGTATATCTTTTTCAGCGGGTGTGCCCAGTCTGTGTTTGAAAATTCTATTTGAACGGAGCGTTTTATTATCCTTCGTAACATAAAAGAGAGTTTTATTATCAGCTGCCCATACTGACTGTCCCGTAGTATTTTCTATTTTATCAGGCAATAATGATCCAGATTTAATATCAAGGAAGTTTAGAGAATATCTGCGCCGGCTTACATAATCAACACCATAAGTCAGAATCTTATTATCACGACTGACACTCAGACTTATGACTGAACAATAGCTCTTTCCTGCAGCTAGTTTATTCACATCAAGCAGAATCTCTTCTGGAGCTAATAGGGACCTCTTCTTCCGATAGTAAACAGGATATTCACTTCCTGCATAATACTTATTATAATAAAAGTAGCCATTCTCAAAATATGGAACCGATTCGTCATTCTTCTTTATTCTGCCTGTAATCTCCTCGTAAAGTGTTTTCTGAAGCCCTTCTGTGTTTTTCAGAACTTCTTTTGAGTATTCGTTTTCCTTGTTGAGGTAGCTGAGCACTTTTGTGGTCTGCTCATCAGGTTTTGATGCTTTTTTTTGTTCATCAGTGAGACGCATCCAGTAATAATTATCTGTTCGCTTATTAAATAGCTCATGAGCTATCTTATCAGCAACCGGAGGTTTTATTGCCGGTTGATTATTGCAGGAAAAAAGGATGACCATTAAAAAAATGGTCATTAAAAAATTAAGTTTTTTCATGTTATCTAGATTTTAAATATTACGTTTACGTAACCCTGTTTATGACCGTAGAGACGCCCAATCTGGACGTCTCATAATGTTTATAATAGTTGTTATTTGTAGATAGAGACGCCCAAATTGGGCGTCTCATAATGTTTATAATAGTTGTTATTTGTAGATAGAGACGCCCAAATTGGGCGTCTCTACAAGTTAAAATACCTATATATTTTTCATATCGACATCCTTCATCGAAAGCTGAATACGTCTCCGATCAATATCAACTCCTATAACCTTCACCATTACATGTTGGTGTAGCTTTACAACTACTGATGGATCAGTTATATAGTTCTTGCTCATATTTGAGATATGTACAAGGCCATCCTGCTTTATACCAATATCGACAAAGGCACCGAATTTTGTAATATTTGTTACAATTCCCGGAACGATCATTCCCTCAACCAAATCTTCCATTGTATGTACATCCGCGAACCTGAACTCTTTAATTTTTGATCTTGGATCGCGTCCGGGTTTTGCAAGTTCATCAATAATATCTTTTAAAGTAGGAAGTCCTGTGGAAGGGCTGACATAACGCTCCAGCTTAATCTCTTTTCGTTTAATCTCATTGATAATAAATTCCTTAACTTCACAGCCAAGATCCTCAGACATCTTTTCCACGACATGATAACTTTCGGGGTGAACTGCACTTGAATCTAGTGGATTTTCTGCATTACGGATCCTCAAAAAACCAGCAGATTGTTCAAAAGCCTTCTCACCCATCCGTTTTACTTTAAGAAGCTCTTTACGTGCTTTGAAAGGTCCGTTTTCGGTTCTGTAATCAATAATGTTCTGAGCCAGCTGTGGTCCTAAGCCCGATACATAAGTAAGCAGGTGTTTGCTTGCCGTGTTCACCTCCACACCAACTGCATTTACACAACTCATTACTACATCGTCAAGTGATTTTTGTAGTTTTTGCTGATCGACATCGTGCTGATACTGACCCACTCCTATCGATTTGGGATCGATCTTTACCAATTCTGCCAATGGATCCATCAGTCTTCTTCCGATGGATATTGCACCCCGGACAGTTACATCATAATCAGGAAATTCTTCACGGGCAGTCCTGGAAGCGGAATAAATTGAAGCTCCGGCTTCACTGACAACAAAAACCTGGATGTCGTTTTCGAACTTGACCCATTTTATGAAATCTTCTGTCTCCCGACTTGCAGTACCATTGCCTATTGCGATTGCTTCAATCTTGTATGCATTTACAAGCGATAATATCTTCTTTATCGATAGAGCAGTTTCATTCTGAGGAGGATGAGGGTAAATTGTTTCATTATGAATAAAATTACCCTGCCTGTCAAGACAAACAACCTTACAACCGGTCCTGAAACCAGGATCTATTGCCAGAACATTTTTCTCACCCAGCGGCGATCCAAGAAGCAGCTGCCGAAGATTTTCAGCAAAAACTGTAATTGCTTCAATATCTGCTTTTCCCTTGGAAATATTTCTGAATTCTGTCTCCATGGAAGCTGAAAGCAGTCTTTTCCAGCTGTCCTTGACCGCATTGATGACTATCTCAGATGATGCATTTCTCCCTCTTATAAAAATCGAATTCAACATAGTGAGAGCATGTTCTTCATCAGGTTCCACCGACAACCGGAGAAAACCTTCCTCTTCACCCCTTCTCATAGCAAGCAGCCGGTGAGACGGACACTTTTTAAGAGGTTCCGACCAGTCATAATAATCACTGTACTTTATACCTTCTGCTTCCTTTCCCTTGACTACCTTTGAATAGATAACAGCCTCTTTTTCAAAAAGATATCTGAGTTGTTTTCTTGCCTTTTCATCCTCATTTACCCATTCTGCTATTATATCTGAAGCGCCTGAAATAGCATCTTCAACAGTTGCAACATCTTCATTCAGAAAACCTTCAGCTTTCAGGGCCGGATCAGTCTCTTTCTGATCAATAATGAGAACAGCAAGAGGTTCGAGTCCTTTTTCCCTGGCGATTGTAGCTCGTGTACGTCGCTTAGGTCTGTATGGCAGGTAAATATCTTCAAGTTCAGACATGGTCATTGCAGCGTCAATTTTTTGCCGGAGTTCAGGAGTCATTTTTTCCTGCTCCTCAATTGACTTAATCACTGCTTCCTTCCTGGCATCAAGCTCCTTCAACCGATCATATTCTTCTTTGATATGCATCAGCTGTACTTCATCAAGACTACCTGTCATCTCTTTCCGATACCTGCTGATAAAAGGAATTGTAGCTCCTCCATCCATCAGCCTGATAGTGTTTTCGACCTGCCAGTCATGAAGTCCCAGCTTTCTTGCTACAATTTCAATATGCTTATTTGTTTCCATTGTTCTTTTTGTTCTTTTTGTTCTTTTCGTTCTTTTGTTCAAATTTTCAAACTATTAATTATTCAACATAAATAACGAGACCTTTGAGATATTCGCTTTCGGGGTGATAGATATTTACAGGATGATCAGGTGGCTGACTCAACTGGTGCAATATTCTGACACTCCGTCCGGTGCTGGCAGCAGCTGCAAAGACCGATTTTCTGAAATTTTCTTTTGTGACGACCTGGGAGCAGGAGAACGTGAAAATGATTCCACCCGGTTTAATCTGTTCAATTGCCTTTATATTCAGCCTTTTATATCCCTGTAAAGCATTTGCCAGAACGTTATTATGTTTAGCAAATGCAGGTGGATCCAGTATTATCAAATCGTACTGATCTTTGATATTATTCAGATAATCAAATGCATCAACCTGAAATGATTCATGTCTCTCATCATCTCCATAATTAAGTTTAATGTTTTCATTTGCCAGTTCAATGGCAGGCAAGGAACTGTCAACCGTATGAACAACAGATGCATTTTTCATTGCATAAACTGAAAAACCACCGGTGTAGCCGAACATGTTCAATACGGTTCTGCTTTCAGTATATTTCTCAAGCAGCTTTCGATTCTCCCTTTGATCAATGAAAAAACCTGTTTTTTGTCCGGTTGTCCAGTCAATCTTAAACTTATAACCATTTTCCGTGACAATAACGGGATCAGATTTTCCATACAGGAATTCATTTACCCCTATGGTTTTCGACATATGCGGTATAGTTCCTTCGCTTTTATCATAAACTGCAACGATCTGATTTTCCATAAGTTCAATCAGTATTGCGACAATCTCTTTTCTGATCCTGTAAAAACCAACAGAGTGCATCTGGATTACAGCAACTCCATTATAATAATCAATGATGAGTCCTGGTAAACCATCGCCTTCACCATGAATCAGCCGATAAACATTTACCATTGGATTGCCTATAATCCCTGTTGATTTCCGATAATCTATAGCACGCTTAATCTTCTCCCTGAAGAAACTGATATCAGGTGTTACCTGTTCAAATGAAAGAACACGTACAGCAATTGAACTTGGTGCATAGTGCCCTACTGCGAGGTAAGCATCTTTATTATCATAAATATCCACCAGATCCCCTTCAACAGGATTCCCATACATTTTCTTAATTGCTCCCGAGAATATCCAGGGATGAAACCGGCGGAGAGATTGTTCTTTGCCGGATTTTAAAACTATTTTAATACGCTCCACATTATCTTGCATTTTCGAATATACTTTCTTTTTGATTTATTTCTTTTCTAGAGAATCTTCTCACTTCCGTTTACCAGTTTCTCATAGATCTGGTGACAAACCCATGCATCAGTTGCTGCATAAATCTGTTGGGCTTCAGTAAGTTGTTCCGCTTCCCAGTCTGTTACCTGCTGACGCTTGGAAATTCTGAATCCAAGGACTATTGCAGCTAGTTTTTTCAATCCGGAACTTTGAATACCAAAATCTCTAACGAAGTTCTGCAGATCAATGAATCCATGCGGCGTGAACTTCCTGACCCCTTTTAAAAATCTTATGTCATCATGTACCGCCACACCAGCTTTTACAACGGAAGGATCTGATAACAGATCAGCCAACTCATCAGGTATACCAATTTTATTTATCCTGAAGAGGCATGCCAGGTCTTCTGTTGAAAGCTGAATTAGTGAGACTGAATTTTTCCTTCCTTTTTTGAATGTTGGTCTCGTCTCCGTATCAAAACCCAGCAAATCTGACACTAGAAGTCGTGGAATGACCTCATAAAATGTTTTAAGATTGTCTACTAAAACTATTTCACCTTTAAACCATGAAAGCTCATGTTCCGCCAGTTCCTCAACTGTAATATTCTCCTTATACATATTATTCAATATCTCGTCTTAAATCTCTTTGTCTTCTTGTTATGAACCAGTCAGAAGTATTTCTGGTTTCATCATCTGTTACATCCTCTTTTTCAACTTTCCCGATCTCCTCTCCCGAGTAGATAAACTTATGAATTGCCCTCATTGAATTAACCAGTTTCTGACCCCAAAAGTTTTCAAAGTTCATCCTGCACTCCCAAACAGCATCGCTCATCACTTCTACCGTACCAGTCTGGTAAAGGAGGAGAAAGTCCTTCATATCCTGGTAAATATCTGCCATATTTTCAGAAATACTTGCGACAACAGGTCCTACCGTTTCATTTATTTTTTCATCAAATACCTCGAGAAAATCATTGGCTGTTCCGAATTTTTCTTTAAGAGTATCATTAATAACGGTCCAGTCAGCTTCTGTTACGAATTTTTCATTGCCCTCTTCAAAGAAAGGATCTAATTGTGGCAGAAGAGAGGCTTTCAGATACATTAGAGGCAAAATACGTTGCAGTATCCCCAGCAACTCATCACCTTTCAATTCCGAAGCATGTTCAGCATATTTACAGAATTCATTAGCAACAGCAACAAATTCAACAACATTTCGTGAATACACCGCCTCTGAACTGGTATCCATTTTGATTTTCAAATTTAATATTACCTGATGCCAAAAGTAATAAAAATTGACAGGTAAAAGAAACACTTATATGGCCAGTTATGGTTTCAACTTGCCATTGGAAACCTCCTCTAGCAGGAATTTAACCGGCATGATCAACAATTTATAATGTCGATTTGTTATTACAACAAATAGTTTAAAGTGAATGATTTCAGGGTCACCAGTATTAGAAAAATCTTACTAATTATGACATCGACAATGGCTAAACCTAAAAACTTTGAAGAATATTTAATTTCTTTCCCCACAAAGACTCAAAAAATTATGGTAGAACTCCGGGAAACGATCAAAAAAGCAGCTCCAGACGCTGACGAAGTGATCAGCTATGGAATGCCTTCGTTCAGACAAGATGGTAGGTTACTATATTTTGCCGCATTTAAAAATCATATCGGTTTTTATCCAATGATAACTGGCGTTGAGGCATTTAAGACAAAGTTATCTTCTTATAAGTGGGGAAAAGGGTCAATTCAATTTCCTCTTCAAAAGCCATTACCGCTCGGACTAATTACTAAAATTGTAAAATTCAGAGTTAAGGAAAACATAGAAAAATCAAAAAAATCCAGGAAGAAATGAAAAATAAAATTATCCCTTGCTTATGGTTTGACAACGAAGCCGAAGACGCTGCTGCTTTTTATGTTTCTGTTTTCAAAAATTCAAAAATTGGAACGATCAGTCGTTATAGCAAAGAAGGGTTTAAATTTCATGGTAAACCTGAGGGAACTGTACTGACCGTTGCTTTAACCATTAATGGTCAGGAGTTTACAGCCTTAAATGGAGGACCTCAGTTCAAATTTAGTGAAGCTATATCATTTCAGGTTTTTTGTGATACCCAGGAAGAGATAGACCACTATTGGAATAAACTCACCGAGGAAGGTAGTGAAGGTCAGTGCGGATGGCTAAAAGATAAATATGGACTTTCATGGCAAATCGTACCATCTATTCTTCCAAAACTAATGACCAACCCGTTAAAAGCAGCCAGGGTAACAAAAGCTTTTCTACAAATGAAAAAACTAGATATTGAAACATTAAAACTAGCGTAACCATAAGGCGGACATAGTCCATAAAAACAACGAAACACTGACAAAGATTGTAAGTAACGTCGTAAACAATTATAAACCGTTGACATATAATACAGAAGAAACATGAGTAAAATGATTCTTTTCAATATGATGACAGTTGACGGGTTCTTTGAAGGACCAAATAAAGAGATTGATTGGCACAATGTTGACAATGAATTTAATGACTTTGCTGTTGAACAGCTAAACAATGCATCGGCCCTTATTTTTGGTCGACTGACTTATGAACTAATGGCAGCTTACTGGCCTACTCCACTTGCTAAATCTAATGACCCGATGGTAGCGGAGAAAATGAACTCAATCTCAAAGATTGCATTTTCAAAGACACTGGACAAAACAGATTGGAATAACACCAGATTGATTAAAAATAATATTGAGCAGGAATGTATAAAACTGAAACAGCAGAATGACCATAACATTTTTATTTTCGGAAGTGCCAATCTTGCTTCTACTTTAATAAATCTTGACCTGGTTGACGAATTTCGAATAATGATAAATCCAATAATTTTGAGTCAGGGCAATACTTTATTCAAACCTTCAAAGGGAAGAATAAAACTTAGATTTATAGAGACCAGGCCATTCAAATCAGGAAATGTATTATTGTATTACGAACCAGAAAGATAATATTGTTTCGATTAAATCTATTACTTTAGACTGTCAGTAAACTTAATAGAATTTGAAAAAGTTCACCATGTTGGTTATTTTCATTATTTACTCTTTAGTTGCTTATAACCAGGTTATTAAAGGAACAATACTTGACAAGGATACCAAAAGCGCAATTTACTCTGCGGCAGTCTATATAAACGGAACATTTGCGGGGACACTTTCAGATCAGAATGGAAATTTTCAGTTAGACATCTCAAAATATGTTTCAATGCCTGTAACAATAAGCGCCATTGGATATTATTCGGTCTCTTTGACTAATTTTTCAACCGCGAAACCACTTTTAATATATCTGAGTCCAAAGTTATTTGAATTGAATGAAGTTGTGGTTAAGGCTAAATCTCATGCAAGCGAAAGAAAAGTAAATTTAGCAATATTTAAGAATGAATTTCTTGGAACAACAAGTAACTCAATGTATTGTAAAATATTAAATGAAGATGACATTAAATTTATATATGACTCCGAGAATGATACGGTGAAAGCATACGCTTTAAAACCTATACTCATTGACAACAAAGCATTGGGATACAAAATCACCTATTATCTGGATAAATTTGAGTATTATAAACAAAATTCTTCCTTCTTTTTTAAAGGGAATATTTTTTTCAAGGAGGACTCAACCACCAAAGAAGCGACCAGGCAGGTCTTTGAAAGAAAAAGAAAGCATGCTTATCTTGGATCGAGAATGCACTTTTTCAGGGCGCTTTGGTCAGACGATTTAAATTCAACCGGTTTTGCAATCAGGAATTCAACAAATGAGACTATAACTTATAACCAGATAGTATCTCAAAAAGACACGCACACAAAATATCTCAGATACGCTGGAAATCTTGGTATATCCTACTACACAAAAAAGCCAACAAGCTTTATTGTCTTTCTTAAAAAGGATATATATTTTGATGCAAGCGGATATTTCGATTCAGGTATAAGCTGGGAAGGTGAAATGGCAAGGCAACGCATTGCAGACTTGCTGCCATTTGAATATTCAGTCAAAGAATATGACAAAATGATTTACAGAATCGGGCGGGCAGGCTCAAAATGCAAATGTTAGCCGGAAAATATAAAATCTTATACGAGACACTGATCAGAACTATCGATAAGAAGAGGATTTTTCATGATCCTCTCTATACTCTGGCCTACGGAACCGATGCAAGCTTCTACAGGCTTATCCCCAGGCTGGTGATCAGAGCAAAGGATGAATATGAAGTTTCCCTGATATTAAAAGAAAGCTCTAAACTTTCTATACCTGTGACATTCCGTGCTGCCGGCACAAGTCTCTCAGGACAGGCAATTACAGACTCAGTTTTAGTTATTGCCGGAACCAACTGGAATGAATTCCATATAAACGAAAATGGCTCAGAAATCAGGCTTCAACCGGGATTAACCGGGGGACGAGTCAATTCGCTTCTGGCCCCTTTCGGACGAAAGATTGGTCCTGATCCGGCATCGATAAATGCAGCAATGATAGGAGGCATTGCTGCAAATAATGCGAGCGGAATGTGTTGCGGCACATCTGAAAATTCATACAAAACCGTTATCGGAATGAGGATCATCATGGCTGACGGGACAATGCTTGATACAAGAGACCCTTTAAGCAAGAAGGCATTTACGGAATCACACTTCAAGCTTGTTTCAGATTTAGAAATCCTGGCAAAATCGGCAAGAGAAAATACCTCACTGGCTGAAAAGATCAGGAGGAAGTACAAAATGAAAAATACTACCGGTTACAGCCTTAACGCGCTTATAGATTTTACTGATCCGTTCGATATTATTGAACACCTTATGATCGGATCGGAAGGTACACTGGGTTTTATAGCAGAGATTAATTTCAAAACTGTCATTGAACATCCTTTCAAAGCGAGTTCCCTGATGCTTTTTCCTGATATTGAAAAGGCATGCAAAGCTGTTTCAATACTTAAATTCACATCTGTTTCAGCAGTTGAATTGATCGATCGTGCCGGTCTAAGATCTGTTGAGGACGAAAAAGGAATGCCTGAATATCTTATATCCTTGAATGAAAATGTTTGTGCTTTACTGGTTGAAACTGTAGGTGGAAATAAAGTTGAAATAAATAGGAATATTGAAATAATAAAAAATGCTATAAAAAGCATTCCCGTTGAAAGGACTGTCACATTTACCCATATTCCTTCAGAGTATGAACTTCTGTGGAAGATCAGGAAAGGACTTTTTCCATATGTAGGTGCAATGAGAAAAACCGGCACAACAGTCATTATCGAAGATGTTGCTTTTCCTATAGAATCTTTAGCTGAAGCTACTCTTGACCTTCAAAACCTCCTGAAAAAATTCAGGTATGAGGAAGCCGTAATTTTTGGACATGCACTGGAAGGAAACCTGCATTTTGTTTTCACACAGGATTTTAGCATACAGGAAGAAATTGACCGTTATGCTAAATTCATGAAAGAAGTTTCAGACCTTGTAGTTCAAAAATATGACGGATCACTGAAGGCGGAACATGGAACCGGACGTAATATGGCTCCATTTGTTGAAATGGAGTGGGGAAAGGATGCTTATGAACTAATGAAGGAAATCAAACGGATATTTGATCCTCTGAATATCCTTAATCCCGGTGTAATACTGAATTCCGATAAAGAGGTTCATCTTAAAGACCTGAAGCCGCTTCCGGCAGCCAGCGAAGTAATTGATAAGTGCACCGAATGCGGATTTTGCGAACCGTCGTGTGTTTCAGCCGGACTGACTCTGACCCCAAGGCAACGAATTGTGGTCCACAGGGAAATAGTATCTCTTTCAAAAAACGGACATGAACCTCATATTGCTGCATCGCTTGCAAAATCTTTTTCTTACTCCGGCAATGAAACCTGCGCTACTGATGGATTATGTGCTGTAAGCTGTCCGGTTAATATAGATACAGGTAAGTTTATTAAAAACCTCCGTTCCGAAAAAGTTGCCGGCCCCCAACACAAAGCATTATGGATTGCCAATCATATGAGCCTTGTAACTTCTGCAGCAAGAAGTGCACTTTCAATAGTCAGCTTTTTTCATACGATAATGGGAACCATTGTCATGCAGAGTATATCAGGAAGTTTACGAAGAGTATCCGGAAACAGAGTCCCTAAATGGAATCGATTTATACCTAAAGGGGCAAGAGTCATTAAGCCAAATAAAGAGGTCAGTTCATCCAGTCTTAGGAAAGTTGTATATTTCCCTTCTTGCATTAATCGTTCAATGGGTGTATCAAGAGATCATTTTGAGGAAATGCAGCTTTCAGAAAAAATGGTACAACTATTGTATAAAGGCGGGTATGAAGTGATTTATCCTGAAAACCTGAATAATCTTTGTTGTGGCATGGCTTTCTTAAGTAAGGGTTACATGGAAGCCGGAGAAAAAAAATCTGATGAACTGGAGGCAGCACTTCTTGTAGCAAGCAGAAATGGAGAATATCCGGTCCTATGCGATATGAGCCCGTGTCTTTATACAATGAAAGAAAACATGAAGTCAAATCTTAAACTCTACGAGCCGGTGGAGTTTATAACAGATTGGCTCCTGCCCTATCTTAAAATAACACCTATAGAAGAGGCCATTACTATATTCCCCGTATGCAGCATGAAAAAAATGGAACTTGATGGAAAGTTGTATGACCTGGCAAGGATTTGCGCCAGGGAAGTAATAGTGCCAGAAACAAATTGCTGTGGATTTGCCGGAGACCGGGGTTTCACTTATCCGGAACTAAATGAGCACGGATTAAGAGATTTAAGAAATCATTTACCTGAGACAATAATAGATGGATATTCGACCAGTCGTACCTGTGAGATTGGGCTGAGTCTGCATACCGGAATATCATATAAATCGATAGTTTATCTTGTTGACCGCGTAAGCAGCCCGAAAAAAGAATCATGATCTCAGGATTTCCAGCTAAGCTTATGATCCGCATCCTGAACAATTTTATTATGGTCGAGCAGCCAGCGGATTACTTTTATAACCCTGTCTTCAGGGTAATCTATCAATTTTACCAGTTCTTCCGCATCAGGATTCTTTTCACTCAGAATACTTTTTATTTCTTCAAGAATTAGATCGAATTCGTACTTGCTTAGCTCCAGCTCATTTCTTTCGCGGCAGACATCGCAGATTCCACAACGGTCAGATTCCTCACCAAAATAATTCAGAAGATATACCGACCTGCAGTGGCTGTCTGAATCTGCATAATCTATCATTTTGTTCATACGTATTTCATATTTTTCCTTTACATGAAGGTAATTGTCGGGTGAAATCATTAATGCTTTCCGAACCAATCTCTCTTCAGTGAAGATTACAAGTGCCGTCTTTTTACCGGGAATGTAACGGATAATATTTAAGGATGACAGTTTTACAAGATATTGATATATAGTGTCACGCGTCGCAGCAGACTTGCGAGAAAGCGCTTCTTCATTTATCGGAACAAATTCGCTGAACATCCCTGTGTAAGATCTCAAAAGAAGTTTAATAAATCCATCGAATGATTCGTTTGCAACCTGAAATTTATAAAGATCATCCCGGCTGACGATAAAATGTACCCTTGAAGGATTGTTTATTTCTTCAGTGAATTCCACATAACCTTCTCGCTGAAGGAACTGAAGGCTGTTATAGGTTTCGATTACAGGTAACCTGTATTTTGCCACAAAATCATACATATTGAAATCAAAAACATTGTCTTTCCCCGAGCCAAGAGGCACCTGAAGATAATTGCACAATGCCTCGTAAGTGTCTTTGATCTTTTCAATTGCCGGATACTTTTTCCTGATCGTATCAATCAGGCGGGCTTTGTCTGAAGGTGAGTATAAAAGAACAGCGAAAGCAGGTTTACTATCACGGCCGGCCCTCCCACTCTCCTGAAAATAGCTCTCTATGCAATCAGGTATATCCCAGTGAATCACAAATCTTACTTCAGATTTGTCAATACCCATTCCGAAAGCGTTGGTGGCAATAATAACCCGGGTCTCTCCTATTGTCCATAAAGCTTGTTTCTTGTCACGAAGCTCATCCGTTAATCCGGCATGGTAGAAATCGGCACTGATCCCATTGGCGACCAGGAGTTCAGCAACCTCCTTTGATCTTTTTCTGCTTCTGACATATACTATCCCGCTCCCTCTTATTTTCTTAAGAGTTTTGATAAGGTAGCTGCCTTTATCCTCTACTTTCCTCACAAGGTAGGAAATGTTTTTCCTGTCGAAACTGGTTCTCAGGACATTCTTTTCCCTGAATGCCAGCTTCTTCATTATATCATCAATTACCTGCGGAGTAGCTGATGCTGTAAGAGCCAGGAACGGTACTTTTTCGGAAATATGATCTCTCAGTGATGCTATTTTCAGATATGATGGTCTGAAATCATATCCCCATTGTGAAATACAATGTGCTTCATCAATAGCTACAAGAGAAAGGTTTAGCCTTGTCACCTTAGCCTGAAAAACCCTTGTTGAGATTCTTTCAGGCGAGATGTAAAGGAACTTATAATCACCAAATATGCAATTTTCGAGCGCGTTATCTATCTCCTCGCCCGACATTCCTGAATGTATTGCTATGGATTTTATTTCCAGATCATTAAGACGATTTACCTGATCTTTCATCAGGGCTATCAAAGGAGTTACGACCAGACATATTCCCTCCTGTGATAGCGCCGGGACCTGGAAGGTAATAGACTTTCCTCCTCCGGTTGGCATAAGTCCAAGTGTATCTTTTCCTTCAGCAACAGATCTTATAATCTCTTCCTGCAATGGTTTGAATGAGGAGAATCCCCAGTATTTTGTTAAAATCTGTCTGTATGGTTCAATATTCATCCCGGATTGCACTTAATACAAATGTAATAACTGTTATTCAATTTTTTATGAAGGTTAAAAGAAAGAGATGTTTTACGAGTTCTGTTTTTTTTCGTAATTTGCGCCATCAACAACTTAAATCTCATCTTATGTCATTTTTAAAAGATAAGATACTTTATGAAGGATTAACATTTGATGATGTCCTTCTGGTTCCTGCATATTCTGAGGTACTTCCAAGAGAAGTTGATCTCAGCTCCATGTTCACAAGAAACATACGTATCAATACGCCTGTTGTTTCAGCTGCCATGGATACCGTTACAGAAGATGAGCTTGCGATTGCCATTGCGAGAGAGGGTGGAATTGGGGTGATCCACAAGAATATGTCTGTCGAGAAACAGGCTGCACAGGTAAAGCGCGTTAAAAGGGCTGAAAATGTCATGATTTTTGATCCAATAACTATTAACCTCGATGCCACAGTTGCTGAGGCCATGAATTTAATGAGTGAATATAAGATAGGGGGCATCCCGGTTATTGACAAAGATGGTATACTGAAAGGTATTGTCACAAACAGGGATCTGAGGTTTGAAAACAACAGGGCTCGTAAGATCACAGAAGTAATGACTACTAGCCTGATTACCACAAACCATCAGACCAATCTGGAAGCGGCTGCCAGAATCCTGCAGAAACATAAGATTGAAAAACTCCCTATGGTAGATGATTCAGGCAAACTGATAGGCCTTATCACTTATAAAGACATTACAAAAACTAAAGATCGTCCGAATTCATGCAAGGATGATAAAGGAAGACTCAGAGTGGCAGGCGCAGTAGGTATAGCCTCAGATACTCTGCAAAGGGTTGAAGCTCTTATAAATGCCAGCGTAGATGCTATAGCAATAGATACGGCACATGCCCATACAAAAAGCGTTATAAATATTCTGAAGGAAATAAAAAGAAACTTCCCGGATGTAGAGGTTATAGCTGGAAATATTGGGACCGGAGAAGCCGCTAAAAAGCTTGTCGATGAAGGTGCAGATGCAGTAAAAGTGGGGATAGGCCCGGGATCTATATGCACAACCAGAATAATTGCTGGCGTGGGAATACCCCAACTCTCTGCTATATATAATGTTGCAAAAGCAATTGAAGGTTCGGGTATTCCGATAATTGCTGATGGCGGAATTAGGTATTCAGGTGATATTATTAAAGCTATTGCTGCAGGTGCAGACTCAATAATGGCGGGTTCGCTTTTTGCTGGTGTTGAAGAATCTCCAGGGGAGACTATTATTTTTAACGGCCGTAAGTTCAAAGCATACAGAGGTATGGGATCTATTGAGGCCATGCAACAGGGTTCAAAGGATCGCTATTTTCAGGATATGGAAGATGATATTCAAAAACTTGTTCCGGAAGGAATCGCTGCAAGGGTGCCATATAAAGGTACTTTGGCTGAAGTAATATACCAGATGACCGGAGGTTTAAGAGCAGGTATGGGATACCTTGGAGCTAAAAACATCAATGTTCTTAAGAAGGATGGTAAATTTGTAAGGATCACTAACTCAGGTATTATAGAAAGTCACCCACATGATGTTTCCATAACAAGGGAAGCGCCTAATTATAGCAGAAAATCATTTGAATAACCGGTATCAGAAAATCCTGATGAAGATCAGATCATATTATTTAATCATTTTGCTATATCTGCTCCCGGTCGTTTGCCAGGCACAGGATTTGAATACCAAGACACTGATGATTGTAGATGGAAACAACATACAGGCAGGTGAATTTATCAGAATGTATAAAAAAAGTATTGAACCGGGAAAAACATTGGATATCGATGATTATCTCAAACAATTTATAGTTTTTAAACTCAAAGTAGCTGATGCTCTGCATGAAGGATATGATACAACAAGATCATTCAGGAACGAGCTGAATGGATATCGGAACCAGCTTGCACAGAATTATCTTACCGACACGCAAACAAAAGAGAAAATCCTGCAGAAAGCATACCAGAGATCGTTAACTGAAATAAATGCATGGCATATTCTTATAGCCATGCCGCAGGAAGCTTCTCCTGAAGATACTCTGAAAGCATGGCAAAAAGCCATCGATATAAGGGAAAGAATAATAAAAGGCGAGCCTTTCGAAAGTGTTGCACGGGGAACTTCCGACGATAAATCAGTGAAAATAAACGGAGGAAACCTGGGCTATTTTTCAGTATTCCAGATGATAATGCCCTTTGAAGATGCTGCTTATGCTCTGAAGAAAGGCACTGTTTCCATACCTGTGAGAACACCCTATGGATATCATATAATTAAAGTGACAGATAAGCGACCATCAAAAGGCAGGATTAAAGTTGCTCACATTATGAAGGCTGTCCCGCCCGGAGCAGATGATAAAGAGGCTAAGAAGGCGGAAGAGGAGATAAACAGCATTTATAAAATGTTGCAGGATGGAGCTTCATTTGCCGAACTCGCGAAAAAGTACTCTGATCATAAAGAATCAGCCTCAAAAGGAGGTGAACTCAACTGGTTTGGAACAGGTGAAATTGTAAGCGATTTTTCTGAGGCAGCATTTGCTATTACAGATACAGGAAAGTATACAAAACCTGTTCATACCCTATATGGATGGCATATTATTAAACTGTTAGATAAAAAATCACCTGGTACTTTTGAAGAATCAAGTTCATTCCTCGAAAGCAAAATCAACCAGTCGTATTTAAACTCTATAAGCAAAAAATCATTTGTTGAGAAATTAAAAAAAGAGTACAATTTCAAGATTAACCAGGATATCTATAACTGGTTTGTTGGTCATACAGATACACTTATAATTCAGGGATTAAAAAAATACGACCCATCATCAATACCCGAAGGCAATATGTATTCTTTTGCGAATCAATATCTTACAACTTTTGAATACGCAAATTACGTTGAAAAGAGAGGATCAATGGTTGTTACAAAAGACTCATCCGTATTTATTAACAGGTTAATTGAAACCAGGGCCTCAGATCATCTGATCAGTTATGAGAATTCTATTCTCGAAATGAAATATCCGGAATTCAGGTATCTCATGGGCGAATTCCATGATGGTATGCTTCTTTTTGAAATATCAGGCAAAAATGTGTGGAACAAGGTAAGTAATGATTCATCGGGACTGCACCATTATTACGATGAGCATAAATACAACTGGCTTTCGCAAAGAGGAATAGAGGCTGAGATTTATACCCTTAAATCTCCGGATGGAGAAAAATTATTGCCATTGGCATTCAAAAAATATTCTCAGAAACCTGATTTGGATGATCTTCTTCTCAAAAAGTTCAACAAGAATGATGATACTGTACTTTTTATATATAAGAACACATGGTTTAAAGGTGACAATACTGAAATAGATAAAATTGAATGGATCAGGGGCTCACAAAACTTTACCTTTGATGGTTTTCCTTCAATTATCCTTATCAAAAGAGTCAATGAACCCTCACCTATGAGTTATGATAAAGTTCAGGGAGAAGTGATGACCGGATACCAGGAGTTCCTCGAGAGTGAATGGATCAGACAATTAAATAAAAAATATAGCGTTAAGATTGATAATATGGTACTCTATGAAGTGAAGAAGAATTTGAAAAATGAATAAGTTAATAATCATATTATGTAGCATTTTCCTTTTGTCTGGTTGTAAAAATAACCATAACCAGAATAAAAGAATTACTATCGCAGAAGTTGGTCGGGTTGTTCTCTATTACGATGAAATGCCAAAGCTTATCCAGAAAGGTATTAATGAGGCTGACTCCGCGGCCCTGTTTCAGAATTACATAAACAAATGGGCCAAAAGACAACTATTGTTACAGAAAGCTGAAGATAACTTGTCTCCTGCATTGAAAGATGAAATAGATAAACAACTTGAGGAAACAAGGGTAAATCTGGTTATTTATCAGTACCAGCGACAGATGATTCTTGAAAAACTGGATACCGTCCTGACTGATGCGGAACTTGAAAACTATTACGCCACTAACGAAAACAGTTTTGTTCTCACTTCAAATATTGTTAAAGCTCTTTTCATTAAATTACCGTTAGAAACTCCTGATCTTAATAAAATAAGATTACTTGCGCGATCAAATGATCATAAGGATCTTCAGCAGCTGGAAAGTTATTGTTATCAGTTTGCTGAAAAGTTTGATGATTTTAATGAAGAATGGGTTCCGATGGACAGGCTTTCATTTGAACTGCAGCAAAACATTGAAAATGAGGAAAACTTCCTGAAAAGAAACACTTTTTTCGAAACAAGCGATTCCATATCAGTATTCATGGTTTCAATACGTGATTACAGGTTAAGATCTTCAACCGCCCCGTTTGAATATGTCAGAGATGATATAAAGAGAATTATCTTGAACAACCGGAGATTCGAATTTATTCAATCGCTTGAGAATGGAATTTATAATGATGCGCTTAAAGAAAATAATTTTAAGATATTTTAATAATAATTATTAACCAGTTTTCCTGTCTTACGAAGACGGGCTCCATACAGTTTAAACAGATAATATAATGAAGAAAAGAAAATTGATATTTTACCTGACACTGATATGTTTGTTTCTGCCAGGAGTATTTATTGCTAATTCTCAGGTACTTGTTGAATCAGTGGCAGCTGTTGTAGGGAATGAGGTTATTTATCTTTCTGACCTGGAGAATACGATCTCAGATCTGAGAAGAAACGGGAATAAAACACCTGTCGACCAGCTAACATGTACAGTGCTTCAGGAAATGCTAGTTTCAAAACTCTTTATGGATCAAGCCAGGATAGATAGTATCACTGTTACAGATGATGCTGTTGAAGGTGATCTGAACATGAGGATGAATGATGCAATCAGGACAGCAGGAAGTGAAGAGGCACTTGTAACATATTTTAAGAAAAGCATGCTTGAGATTAGAAGGGATATAAAGAAAACCCTTCTCGAACAGCAAGTCGTTGGGGAAGTTCAGAACAAGATTTCCAAGAATATCACAATTACTCCCAATGCCCTAAAAAAGTTTTATAATTCATTTCCAAAAGACAGCCTCCCTGTTATTCCTGCAAAATATGAAATAAGTGTTATACAGTCTGACCCGCCCGATAATGAAGATAATAAAGCTGAAGCCAGGCAGAAGCTGCTCGACATAAGAAGCCAGATCCTGGCGGGCAAGAGTTTTAATGTCCTGGCAATTATGTATTCTGAGGACCCCGAAAGTGCAAAAAACGGAGGTGAAATCGGATTCCGTGTACGAGGTGAACTTGAAAAGCCATATGCCGACGCAGCCTTCAGTCTCACGAAAGGTACCGTCTCCAGAATTGTTGAATCCAAATATGGATTCCATATTATACAACTCATTGACCGTAAAGGTGATCTGGTAAATACACGTCATATTCTCATAAGACCGAAAGTCAAACCAGTACAGGCAACAAAAGCTATAGCCAGGCTCGACAGTATAGCTAATCTGATAAGAAAGGACAGTATGAAGTTTGAAACAGCTGCTTTGCGTTTCTCCACCCACAAAGACAGCAGGATTAATGGTGGAAAACTTGTAAGTTCAAATCCTTCTTCTCGTATCAAATGGTTCACACTTGAAGAATTAAACCCGGAAATGTATATAAAAATCAGGGAGATGAAAGTTGGAGAAATATCTGATGCTTTTAAAACAAACGATGAGAATAATAATGAGGTTTTCAGAATAATTAAGCTTGATAATGTACTCCCTGCACATTCGGCAAACCTGAAAGATGATTACCAGAGTCTTTATGATGCTGCACTGGTCAAAGAAAGAGCTGGTGTTTTTGATAAATGGGTTAAGAACAAGATTGGTATCACTTATATTAAAATAAGCGAGGAATTCAAATCGTGTGACTTTTTACAAAAAGGATGGCTGAAATAAATATATTGAAACACCTTGTTAAAAATACTTCAGTAAGATATCTTCTTTATGTCGTTATCATTCTTTTTCTTGTTCTAATACTTCAATCTCAGAATGTACCTGGTAATCAGCAGACAAAGAAGAGAATAGAACTTGAATGGGCTGATTCGGTTATTATTGTAAAAAATCCGCTTACAGGTAAGGACATTAACCACCTTCTGGGAAATGTTCGACTTCACGATAACAAAATAAAGATGTGGTGCGATAGTGCCCTTTTTTATCCGGATATTAATCAGGTAACTGCTTTCAGCAAAATACATATTGAACAGGGTGATACACTCAATCTCTATGGCGATTACCTGTTTTATGACGGAAAAAGCGGATTAGCCTTTGTAAAAACAAATGTTGAGTTGATTGATAGAGATACTCATCTGTACACGGATTCAATACATTATGATGTAAATACCAGAATTGCCAGGTACACTGAAAGGGGCAGAATTACCAATGCTAAAAATACGTTGACAAGTATTATTGGTGTTTTATATGCAGCAGAAAATCTCTTTCATTTCAAGGATAGTGTAAAAATAGTTAATCCTGATTATGTGATGACTGCTGATACGATGGATTACAACACAATATCAGAAATTGCATATTTCACAGGTCCAACCGAGTTAAAAGGCGATAGCTTATATCTTTATTGCGAAAAAGGATGGTACGACACAAAAAAAGATGTTACCTCAATCTGGAAAAAGGCTATGATTGACAACCGGAAACAAATCATTCATGGGGATTCCTTGTTTTTTAACGATAGTACCGGTTATGGAGAATCATTCAGGAACGTCATCATTGAAGATACCATAAACAAGATAGCTGTGGAGGGCAACTATGCATGGTTTTATAAACAACCTGAAAAGTTTTTAGTTACCAACAGGGCGGTATTTATTCAAATTTCAAAACAAGACTCATTGTTCCTGCATGCTGATACCATTAAATCAATTATAAAATCTGATACTACCGGAAAAGTTTACAGACTGATGAGGGCTTACCATGGTTGCCGTATTTTCAGTAAAGATCTGCAGTCAAAATGTGATTCGCTTTCATATTCTTTTCAGGATTCAGTTATCAGACTCTATATCGCTCCTGTGATCTGGTCTGAAGATGACCAGCTGACATCAGACTCAATGGCAGTATTTACAAAAAACCGTCAGACAGACAGGTTAGAATTATATAATAATGCGTTAATTGTGCAACAGGTAGATACCATAAGGTTTGACCAGATAAAAGGCCGGTCGCTCACCGGCTATTTCAAAAACAATGAATTATATAAGATAAACGTAAAGGGCAACGGAGAAATACTTTTTTATCTTATTGATGGTGAAGCTGTTGCAGGTGTAGAGCAATCTAAATGTGCAAATATTGAGATCAGGTTTGAAAAAGGGAAAGTATCTGAGATTTTTGAATTTGATAATCCTGAAGGATTTATTGATCCGCCGCTCCCAGTCAAGCCTCTCAGGCTTGACGGGTACAAATGGTTCGATCATCTGAGACCTAAAAAGAAGGATGATATATTCAATAAATGAAAAAGAGGCTGATGCAATAAGAATCAGCCTCTTTTTTAGTATTCATCTTCATTAAAAAAGAAGTCGTCTTTACTGGGATAATCCGGCCAGATATCTTCGATACTTTCATAAATATCACCTTCATCCTCAATTTCCTGTAGATTTTCAATAACTTCCATAGGGGCACCCGACCTAATGGCGAAATCAATCAGCTCATCCTTAGTGGCAGGCCATGGAGCATCCTCGAGTTTTGATGCTAATTCAAGTGTCCAGTACATATTTTCCTGATTAAGTAAAGCCTAAAACAAAGTCTGCAAATATATATATTATTTTACTTAAAAAACAATACCCATTTTTAAGTTTTTTAACATTTCAGACTGACCACTTAATCTCTTCAATATCAAGGTCTAAGGCGATTTTTCTGGACAAAACGAATAAAAAATCAGAAAGCCGGTTAAGGAATTTATTTACGATTTCAGGTGATTCCTGAGTCTTGTTTAACCTCGAAATTGCCCTCTCTGCTCTTCGGCAAACACATCGGGCTATATGACAATATGATACGAGTATATTCCCTCCCGGAAGTATGAAGTTATTCAATGGAGGAAGGGTTCCCTCCATCATGTCAATTTCTTTTTCAATCACTGAGATACATTCGGGATCGGGTAATATCTTTTTGCTATTAGAGTTTTTGGCATCATAGGCCAGTGCAGCAGCACACTTCATAAGCTGGCTCTGTACATATATAAGAAGCTCTTTCCGTTTTTGATTTTCTTTGTAGTCCCTTAACAGTCCGATCCACGAAATGAGCTCATCTACAGAGCCATACGCTTCCACAAGTACTGAATGTTTTGGGACCCGCCTGCCT
>PLML01000191.1 GCA_003141525.1 Bacteroidales bacterium | reverse complement strand
TTTGATGAATCAGGAATCGCAGTTTGAGCCTGCAAGCAATCATTTCTGCCGGAGAATAATGAAACGATAAAAGCAATTATTGCTACCTGAAAGAAAATCTGTTTTTTCATATTAATTGAAAATATGAGTTAAAGTACGACTACTATCTGATTTCCTTTATATTGTTACAAGTAAATTTAATAAATAAATTTGAATTCATAGTTTCTATGGGAATATAATTGCTTTTAATATAACTATGGTTTAATTTTGATAAAGAAGTATTTAGAACTCTTGGAGGCGTTTTGAAAATTTTTTAGTGCGATGTCAGGCATTATTCCGGGTTACACATATGACATTTTTATCAGCTACCGTCAGAAGGACAATAAATATGATGGCTGGGTAACTGAATTTGTTGACAATCTGAAGCGGGAGCTCGAAGCAACTTTCAAGGAAGAGATAAGTGTATATTTTGATAACAACCCGCATGACGGACTGTTAGAGACACACGATGTTGATGCCTCGCTGAAAGAGAAACTTAAATGTCTTGTTTTTATTCCGGTTATTTCAAGAACCTATTGCGATCCCAAATCTTTTGCATGGGAACACGAGTTTAAAGCATTTATTGAACAAGTCTCCAATGATCAGTTTGGATTGAGGATCCCATTACCAAACGGGAATGTGGCCAGCCGTGTACTTCCTGTCCGAATTCATGAGCCGGATATTTCAGATATTAAATTGTGTGAATCAGTTCTTGGAGGAGCACTTCGCGGAATTGATTTTATTTATAGATCTGCGGGTGTCAACAGACCATTGAGAGCCAGTGAAGACCGCCCCCTCGATAATCTGAATAAAGTTTACTATCGCGACCAGATCAACAAAGTAGCAAATGCCATTGATGAGCTTATAGGAAGCTTAAAAAAAATCCAGAACACCTCACATTCAGAAAGCTGGTCATTAATTGAACCCGGGGAACAAAAAAACAGAGCCATTATTCTTGGGGATGAAAGTCATAAAACCTCAGGCCTTCAATTTCAAACTAATGGAAAAATTCAGAAAAAAGACACCGGCTGGCTACATAAACAGGGCGGTTATTGGATTAAAAACAATTATAAGTACATCTTTTCAATTTTGTTCATCGCTTTAATGGTTGTTTTAGCATTTGGCAGGAAGTGGCCGTTCAGCTTTTTAGGTGCTGGTAACTCTAAAAGAGAAGTTGCAAGATCACACGTCAAAAAAGCAGTAACATATATCGATAACAAAGAGCTTGAGGCTGCAAAAGCAGAACTTAATCTTGCATTTTCAAGCGATCCCAAATACTCCTATGCGTGGAGTTCCCTGGCTGCATTAAGTTATAAACAGGGTGATTTAAATCAGGCACTTATGCAAACCATTAAGGCCATAGGATATGATCCCAAGAATAGTGGGGCAGCATATAACATGGCTTTCGCCCTGCATGACAAAAAAGACTATAAACAGGCAATTCACTGGTACAAGGAAGCAATTAAGATAGATTCCACGTTCCACAGCGATACGGTTTATGTTCGTGCATGTAGTGCACTGGGTAATTTATATAATTCAATGGATCAGCCAATTGAAGCAATATTAATTCTGAATAAGGCCAGGGAGCAATATCCTGGATCGAAGTATATTTACCTTGTGTATAAAAACCTTGGCAACGCCTATTTAATGCAGGAACAACCTGATTCAGCCCTGAAATATCTTGAACTTTCAAATAATATAAAACCTCGTGAACCTGAGACAAACCTATACCTGGCAAAAGCTTATGAAGCTTCCGGAAAGATCACCAGGAGCATTGATCTTTGGGAGAATTATATTGATTTAGAGACTGATACAGTAAAGATTAACGAAGCTAAGAAGCATTTAAAGGAAATTACAATCAGGCATCTTCAGGAGATAGTGAAATAATGTGTGATATGTCTTCAGAGTCACTCTCTTTCAGGGCTTCAGCCCAAAAAATCCTGTTGGACTAAAGCCCGTACGTTTTTGGTTTGTAAAACCGTCGGTTAAAACCGACGGTAATTGATGTTGGAATAGTTGAGATTCGTTTAACTGCCGGTTAAAACCGACGGTAATTGATCTTTAAATAATTTGGATGCTGTACTATATAAATATCTCCTCTTATACTTCGAATCCATTACCGTTGGCTTCTGCCAACGGATCCAGTATCACACAAATTAAGGGCTTTAGCCCAATAAATCCTTTTGGGCTAAAGCCTTTACGTTTTTGGTTTGTAAAACCGTCGGTCAAAACCGACGGTAATTGATGTTGGAATAATTGAGATTCTCTGCTGTCTAATTCTCTCCTTTTACTTTTCGAATCAATTACCGTTGGCTTCAGCCAACGGATTCAGAGTTACACAAATTAAGGGCTTTAGCCCAATAAATCCTGTTGGACTAAAGTCCCTGGGTTTTTGGTTTGCTTGTCCGTCGGTTAAAACCGACGGTAATTGATAAAGAATAACTTGAATTTTATATTTTAAAAAAAAAGCGGAAGTAAATACCTCCGCTTTTTTAATCAGTTTTACGTTCTTTTATCGCGGTTTGATAAGCATAATTTTACCTACCTCTTCCACATTACCTGCTCTGAAGAGTACAAAATAGGTACCATAAGGTGCGTGGGTTCCATCGCCATATGTCCCATTCCACGAAGCTGTATAGCAGCCTGATTGCATAATCTCATCAACAAGAGATCCGACTAACTTGCCATTGATGTCATAAATCAAAATCTGCACTTTAGTTGGAACCTCTTTATTTTCAGCCACCTGATAATTAATTGTAATTGATTGACTGAATGGGTTTGGATAGATCACCCCGAGCTTGGAAACTGGTATCATATCCTGATTTATTTGTGCAGTATCAGCAAGAGAAGGTTCTACCAGGGCGGACTTGGTTCCATTCAGCTGGGTAATAATTACATTGGCTGAAGTGATCAGAGGCTGTCCCTGTGCCGCAGTGATTTTATGGCCATTAATCTGAGATTGTACTTTATTGGTAAATGTATTCAAATCGTTGGCAGCATTTTTTTTGTTACCTTTTTGAAGATCCAGTAAAGCAGCATTAAGTTTATCGATTATTTCTTTACCATTAGCTACTTTAATGAATCCGGCATTGACCATATTCTGAATTGACATAATCAGATCACCGATGGCTTTTGCAGGATCTACAGGACCGCAGCAGAGACTGATTAGTTTTACCTGCCTGGATCCGGTTAGACCATCGATAACAAATATCTTTTCAGCTTTTGAATCTATTACCAGTCCTTCCGGAGCATTATCAACCGGAATAGTATTATGCGGTACAAGGGTAATGCCCGAAATGGATGATCCGTTAGTTGCACCTGTTCCACCCTGAGTAATCTTGTATACGAGCAGTTCATTTTTATCGGTAGCCGTTGCGTATACAAACATGTTATCGCCACTTACTTTTACGTTTGATATGTTGGTTCCTGTAGGTACAGCGGCTATCACTGCATCCGAGTAGTCACCACCATCCGGATGTAAATTGATTATCAGCAAATTGCCTTCTTCAGTTGAGACAATAGCCAGGGCTGCATCGGGTGAACATGCGACGTTTGTTGTTTTTGTGCCGGCGCCGACAGTAGCAACAAGACAATTATAATTTGCATCCTTCGGATTTGAGTCAACAATTTTCAATCCGTCATCCCCGGTTACAAGAACCATTCCTGCATCAGGTGTTATTGTCACATTAGTGTTTTTTGTGCTTAATGGGACAGTTGCAACTACATGGTCAAATCCACCACTGTAAGGATCTGCATCAATAAATGATAAATTCTCAGAGAAATAATTTGCGACATACACGCCTTTCCCATTTGGGGTCGATACAATACCGTAGGGGTGAATTCCGACTTTTATTGTTTTGATCACCTTTTTTGTCGCAAGATCGATCACTGAAACATCATTAGAATTGAAATTAGTAACATAAGCCAATGATCCACTGGAGTTTATGTCAATTTTCGTAGGTGTGTCCCCGACAAGTATGGTTGCAACTTGGGTCGATTTTATGAGATCTATAACTGTTACCTCATCAGACAGTGGGTTGGTTATATAAGCATATGCCGCATTCGGATCCACAGCAATATCTTTTGTCGACTTGGTTCCAACGGGAGAATTTGAAACAACAACATCACACGGATTATCCGACTGCGGAATAACATAGAAATACATCGAATTATCTGCCTGTACCCCATTTTTCCCGGCAACTGTAACAGTGCCTGAGGATGCACCCAGAGGCACTTTGGTTGTGAGGCTTGTCAGAGTAGCACCTGTAACCACAGCAGTGGTAGTATTGAACTTTACAGTGTTATTCAGAGGATTCGGATCGAATCCGGTTCCTGCAATTACAACAACTGACCCTATGGTCCCTGCAGGCGGATCAAGATACCAGATATGAGGTACAGTTTGTTGAGAAGCAGTTATAAATGTTCCGGTTTTATTGGCTTTCATGTTTAGGCTGGGATTTGAAATATCTTTGATCCCTGTAGAAAGTGTTACCAAATATGTTTTTCCGAAACCCAGATTTGCATCAGGTCTGAAAATTACCCTTGAATTTTCATTCAGAAATTCAAATGTTCCGGAAACCAGAACTCCATTCAATTTCAAATTGAATGTTGAGGAAGTTATAGAAGCAGGATCTATAGGTTCTGAGAAATCTGCGACTACCGTGGTATTTACTGAAACACTATCCTCTTGATTTGCCGGTCCAAGATATACTATTACCGGAGGAGCATTTGGCACAGTCGCGAATTTAAATGAATTATTGGCGGCTAAATGATTTCCTGACAGGTCGGTCGATGCTGCAGACACTGTAATTGTGTAATTTGTCGCTTCTTTCAGACTTATTAAAGGAGTGAATGTCAATGACTTATTATCTTCATCCCATGTAAATGAGCCATCAACTTTTTTGATAACAGCAGGTACTCCATCAGGCCAGGTAAGAGTAAAGCTATTCTCTACCGAAGATCTGTTCATCGGTTCTGAGAAGAAAACTGTTACCTTTTCCATAACAAAAACACTATCCTCCCCATCTATCGGATAAGTACCGGTTATTGTTGGAGGTACTAGATCAGGAGACTTAGTTGTGAACGTACTTTGATATGCAGATTCTAAAGGATTCCCTCTCAGATCTGTTACTCCAACTGTGACATGAATATTATAACTGGTGCCGTATTTCAAAGCTGAATCGAGTGCGACAAGAATCATGCTGGTGTTGTTTCCAATAGCAGTGTAGTTTACACCATGCTTTATCCCTCCCGATTCCAGATAGCATGTCTTATCAGTAAGCGTAGTTTTGTCAATAGGTTCTGAAAAAGTAATAATAATATCTCTCGTAACGTCTATGTCTGTTGTATCTTTTGGTGGATATACTGACAGAATTTTGGGATCAGTAATGTCTTTATTTGTAATTAAATTAATATTTGGTGTTTCATGCCCGGCTGAAACTACTATGTTTACAGGGTTATCACTTATCTCAACAAAGCCCTCATTATCACTGTAAAATTCACCCGGATAATCAGTATATACAGTATTGCAATAAATGTATGAACTAATATTTCCGGGTTTAAGTTTATAAACTTTCGAACTTCCGTCAAGCGGTTCAATGTAAATATTATATTGCCCTGCAGGAAGACCCGGAACCAGATAATGGCCATAAGCATCACTGTATGCATGTACAGTATCTTTGGTTGAAGTATTAATTGCCAGCACAAGCGCGCCCGCAACAGGCTGATTGTCATAACCATAGATAATATTGCCGGATATTGAGCCGTAAGTGCTGTTATAAGATACTGCCGGGTACCGGTAACTTGCCCAGGATTTATCGTCCTGTTCAAGACTCCTTACTTTAGTTCCCGGGCCAAGCTTATAAAACATCGTGGCATTGTAAACACCGGAATGCAGTAATCCGAGGACATGTCCTACCTCATGAGTAATTAGGCTCTGAACGTCATAAGTTCCTGCATCCGGATTATTGTACCCTACCCCGATATCACTTCTTGAAAACAGAGGATTTACTACAATGTCTGCATCAATAATCTGAGCATCTGATGCACCCGGGACCACCCTAAGTGTTTTGGCTGTTATTGCCAGTACCCCAGGCGAAAACGGGAACTGATCATCAGTGAAAGTAATGAGGTTCATACCATCAGAAGCTGAGGCATATTTTGTTGTAGTAGGTCCCCCGTTTCTGAAATCAATATTAGCAGTTAATATGTTTTTCCAGGATGCAAATGAACTGGAGACAGCAGCTGTATCGCTGCCGTCAGTGATCCTCAGCACTCCGTCAACATTTGTCCTGAAATAAAATGGCCATTTGTTTGCAGGGATTATCTGATTTTGAAGACCCCCAACATCCTCAGAGAATTCTGAAGTGTTGCCACCCGCATCTGTTGCTGTTGAGCTGATTACATCGCCCCATGAACTACTGATAGCAAATGTCTGACCAAATATGGCTTTCCCATTGCTTAAGGTGGTGACATTTGCAGAACCAAGGTATGTCTGCCCTTCTCCGTATCCGGTATTATCACCTACCTTGTTTGTAAAGAACTGAAGTGTATATGCACCATTGGCAGCACTCTGTAAATAACCGTGGATAAAGACGGTTTTGGCTCCAAGGTCAAATTTGACAGAATCAAGAACAGGGAAGTTCTGAAGGTTGTTCGGACCGGTATCAGAGTCATTTGTATCATTGAGAGTTACACCATCACCACCCAGATCAATGCCAAGATCACCATTGGAATAAACAGAGTTCGCGATTATCTTATTATTAAAAGTAGAAACATCCGATACCAATATTCCGGCATTTTTGGAATAAGCAATAAGATTTCCCCCACCTCTAATTGTGTCCCCGATCTGGTTGCCCCTCGCACCTCCTGAAATACTCACTCCAACAAGATTCCCCATTGGAACAGTTCCGCTGTAATCAGTTCCCAAATAATTTCCAAGAATCTTATTATTATTCGATCCTGATAATGTAATTCCGGGACCAGCATTGCCTGAGACTATATTTCCTTCTCCCTCTACAATACCACCAATCGTGTTATTACCACTATTAAAGAAATTCATACCAGCACCTGAATTTCCCATTGACAAATTGCCTGAAACATCAACACCTATGCAATTGCCTTTAATTATGTTTGAGGAGGCATCATAGATAAGAAAAATCCCATCTCCTCCATTTGATGAGATAACATTTTTCTCGCCAGGATTGGCTCCACCAATCGTGTTTGCACCTGCCTCACTTATATACACTCCATAATTTTTATTCCCAAGTGGCAATTTGCCTGAAACATCTACACCAATAAAGTTTCCTAGGATTGTAGTTCCACCGCCTTCCTCCAAAAAGATTCCGATACCATTCCCTGAAATGATATTTCGCTCACTCGAAGTTATACCACCTAGTTTGTTCTCCTTGGCTCCCCTCCGTATATAAATTCCCGGACCAGTGTTTCCTAAAGCAGTAGTACCATTAATATCGGTCCCAATGTAATTACCTGCGATAATATTACCACTCCTACTAATGTCTATAAAGATACCAGCCCCGGCAAATCTGTTAATTACAAGTCCTTTTACAATGCAATTGTTCGTATTTATAGACAATCCATTAGTACTTGAACCTGCATTAGTTCCGTCAAGTTGGATCAATAGAACTGATTTCGAGGCAGAGGCACCGGCCTGTGAAAAACCGTCAATAACAACCGTATCAGTTATCACTGGCAATGGTGACAGCGGTCGTATTGTGAACGGCCCTGAACCCGGGATGTTAAACCTGATTGTATCTTTTACACCAACAGTTGAATCGGCATATTCTAGAGCATATCGTAAGCTTCCGATACCACTGTCTGCTATATTTGTAACGATAGTTGGTTTTGGATAATCCCTGAGGCAACGAACAGAAAAGCCAGTCGGATCTGGAGCGAACATTCTATGGGAATCACCATCTGTGTTCATTAAGTACCTGAACAAAGCGTAGGAAGGGAAGCTCGGATTGTTATACGCTGTATTCGACCACCAGTAAGCTTGAGTTCCAAGGAGGTCGAACCTCCCAGCATTATTACGATAACCACCCGGAATAGCTGTGAATCCACTCTCATTAGTTGCACTTGTATCGGGACTGTTCCAATATATTGTGTCTGCCTCTTTAAGTTTGCCTCCTGCGACACCTGTTCCGCCAAGATAATCTGTTAAAGCGGTCCATTCTGCATCGGAAGGAACATGCCATCCACTGGGGCAGAGCTTGTTGGTATTTACTGCGTACCAATTGTATAAAGCCCCATAAATGTCCTTGTAAATAGAATCATTGTTATCATACCAACAGTAACCCGGAGTACTGAGGTTAGCCCAACCTGAACTGTCGGCCACATTAGTAATATTTGTCCCATCCCGAAAATGGGTCACCTTCAGGTTTTCACCCATCCAAATCTTCGAGCCAATTTCCACAGCACTATAGGAATTTCCATCAACATCAGAAACTGCGTTAAGCCAGAAATCTACATTATTTATGCCTGGACCAACAACAAATGTTCTTTGTGAACCTGCTGGACCTCCTACTTTTACTGCAACAGATACAGTAATTGTTGTTCCGGTTGCAATGGAAGGGAAAGAATAGAAACCAGATCCATTGGTAGTTGTTGTTGTGTCAGGATTTATAATGTATATTGTAATCCCAGATATTGGAATTCCATTCAATCCATCTTTAACATACCCTTCAATTGTACTTGTCTGTGCAAATAATGATACTGAAAAGCCAAACAGTAGAGCAGTAACTGCTATTATATTTTGTATTGATTTTTTCATGACTTCTTTCATTTTAAAGATTTTTAGCTGATTAAAAATATTCAGGTTAGTTTTTCATATAACCTTTGACCTTGGTAACAAAATCCTCCAGTTGCATTTTTTCAGCTTTCTTAACTTGCCCTGGTGGTAACTTTATTTGTGCATCAGCTGCATCCATTACTCCATTCACCTGTACTATCTTATTCCCGGTTTTGCTGTCTTTTTCAATCTTCATCTTGCCCTGGAAACCGCCAGTTATCAGATTCTTACCGGCAGGATTGGTCCACACAAATGCGACTGTCTCTTCGCCTTCTGTAAAAAAAGGCATGTCCGATACATCGTAAACAATATCCCCAACTTGTCCCCCGGGAACAGCAATTGTTACTGTCGCGCCAAGATTGCCCTTTATATACGCCTCAGGAACCACAGTAACATAAGTGTATATTATCCTATGGTTTTCATCCCAGTCACAGCTCTTTTTTGAGCATTTGCCATAAAATACTGCAGTGGATGCCGTTGTCAGATCCTGAGCTGACATCTCTTTTACCTGGGCGTTGCTTTCATTTATTGAAAAAAACAAAAAACAAAACGACAGGTAAAATGTGAGGCTGATAATTTTTTTAAGGTCTTTCATATTTTTGATTATTTTAAATTTTGAATATCTTGTATATTATGATCTTTGATATGATTTCTTAAAAACAAGGAAAAAGGAGAAAGCAAAAAGTTCCGCGAAATGAGAAACGCGAAACGCGAAACGAGTTACTACCTCCAGTCTCCAATAAGTACGAACGGAGCCCAATAAAAAGGATGGGCAAATTTTTCATTACTCAGCATTGTGAGCTGAGCTTTACGCAAGGCATCGGTTTTACCAAGTTTCTCTTTTACCAGATTCCTGTAAAACTCTCCCATAAGAGTGGCCGTCGAAATATCAGATACACTCCATAAACTTACCAGAACGGTAGGTGTGCCGGCATACATAAAAGCCCTCGTCAGACCAACCATCCCCTCACCTCTTATCAATTTCCCCAGACCGGTCTGACAGGCTGATAGTACAACCAGGTCAGCATTAAGATTCAGATTAAATATTTCAGTTGCCTGAAGTAAGCCATCTTCTTCAGAGTTATTAGTTTTTGTAAGTACAAGACTGCTGAAGTCGGGTTTTGCTTCATCAATAAATCCGTGAGTTGCAAAATGGATGTAATTGAATTTCTTCAATTCACCTTCCCTTTTTACATTTTCCTCCGTAGCGTCATTCCTTAAGTACACTTCAGCATTTCCTTTCTTAAAATATGATGCAATATTTTCAACCTCTTTCCCGCTAAATTCAAGCCTTTTATAGTTTCCTGCAGAAGAACGTGCAGTGTCATTTAAATTCTCATAAACAGGGTCACCAAATGCAATAAGTTTCTTATCGTCTAAACCCGATTTCGTCATGCCCTTTTGTTCTGAAATAAGACTCTTTAAGACACTTGCTGACTGCCCATAGCTTATCGGATATTTTTTCATCAGGTATTGAAGAGATGAAAATAATACATTAGAACCAATTACTTTATTATCAGTTAATAATACCTCAAAGGGTAAATAATTTAAAATACCATCCGGAATGATTACCAATTTGCTCTTTTTTGCAAAGTATGGTTCGGCAGGTTGTAATAACGTCTGGTACAGTGAATATCCACCCCTGGTAAAAAAATCATTATTAGTCTGATCAGGATTCAGCAACGCAAATCTGAAAGGTTCAATCTGTTCCTGGAGCGCTTTTATGCCAGGGAGCTTAAAAAGCTGATGGGCCGACCGGGTTATTACCCATAAACATGAGCTGCTGTCCCCGACTGAATATTCCAGGATGACCGTATTTTTGTCGGGGCACAATGCCTGTACCTCCTTAAGCGAAACCGTTTCAGGATAATGCAAGTCAGCGTACTTTGGATTTGTGTTTCTGATGTCCCTTTTAATCTTACTTAGATCCTCTTCTGATACTTTAATATTTCCTTTTAATTCGCTTATCTTTTTCTGATCAGGTTGCTCAGTTTTTGATTCCTTCTCCAGAAGCTGTTTTTCCTGTGTCAAACTGACCAGTATTTCATCCTGTTTCTTTAATAAATCAACATTTGCACCTTCTTTTACATTAGCAACTGATTCAGTAAGAAGGTCGAGGAAAGCTCTTGCTTTACTCTCCTCAGCATAACGGAATGACTGAAGGTCATATCCTTTATCGGGATATTTAAAATGAAGATCAGCCAGCATGTTGATAATATCTTCAAAAGCATATCTTTCAGCTGCCATAAAACTTACCTTCAACTTGTCATCTTTTATTGTATTCCGGATCCCGTCAAGAAATTTCAGGGCAGTATCATTTAATTGCACTGCCTGTTCATATTCTCCCCTTATTTTATGATTTTCCGCCATACCTGCAAAAGACTTCCAGGTAAGTTCAGGGCTGTCTAAAGACCTGGCAATCTGAAGCGCTGCTTCATAATTGGACATCGATTCTTCCATCCTTCCAAGACGAAGGAGATCATTGGATAGATTTAACAGGCAGTGTGCCTCAAGATCTATATCATTAATTTTGCGACTTAGATCAAGCCCTCTTTTATGATAATCTGCCGCTTTTGAATAATCATTAAGAGCAAAAAAAACATTCCCTAAATTATTGAGTACCGAAATCACATTTAACTGGTCCCCCAGTTCTTCAAACAATTTAAGGGAATTATCAAAATAATCCTTTGCTTTTTCAAGTCTTCCTGCATTTTGTAAAACAATCCCAAAATTATTATATGCGCCTGCCATTCCATTTTTATCATCAGCTTCCTTTGAAATTTCCACTGCTTCGCTCAATTTTTCAACAGCTGTATTATAATCGCCCAGGTTTGAATAAACAAATCCTGTATGTCGCAGGACTTCAGAAATACTTGGTTTTTTACCCAGATCCATATATATTTTAAGAGCTCTATCAAGATTATCTAACGCATCAGAATATTCCCCTTTGCTGTTCAGAATGATTCCGATATTCATGGATCCTTCAGCTACTCTCTCCTGGTCTCCTGCTTTCTGATTTATTTTCAGGGCCCTTTTGAAACATTGAAGTGCCTGATCGATCATATTCAGCTTATTATATGCAGATGCTTTTGCCTCGATAGTCCTGCCCAGGTTCACCTGATCCCCTATTTCTGTACGTACAATTTCAGCACTGTCAAGAAAGTGCAACGCCTTTTCAAAGTCGGGAAGCCAATTGAGATATATTGCTCCGATGCTGTTAAGGCTGTTACCTGTAAGTTGTTTATCATCAATTTTCACCCTTGTTTTTAATGCATCTTTATAATAAGATAGCGCCTGTTCAAAATCCTGTGAATTATAGTAGATAAGACCCATGGCACCTAAAATATCTGCCTCTCCCCTCTCATCGCCGATATTTCTGTAAATTGTCAAAGCCTGCTTATAATTCAGAATAGCATTTTCAGGCTCACTTCCCCTTAATTTGGTTGCGACAGCGTTTACACTATCAGCAACCAGTTTTTTTTCTTTCTGCTCCCTCGACCATGATGTTAAATAACTTACACCAGTTTTAAGACTCTTTTCTCCAAAAATATTTTCAAAAGTTGTTGATGCCTTTTCTGCAATACCCAATTCTTGCTTTGATTCCGAAGTTTTTCTCTTCAGCTCCTTGCTTATGCTTTCTGTAACAAGGTCATTTACGAATGGTTTTACGAACAGCCTGTGACCCTTTATCAGCGAATCAGCCAGCTGATCATTGTTTTGAATGTATGCCTTGCCAAGCTCTTCTGAAAATTGTGCCTGAGTGAGCTGTTGTGATTGTGGAGATGCTATTACCAGATTTGAGGTGAGAATAAATATAAATAGTAACAGAATGGAAATTCTTCCATCAGATTTTATTGATCTAATTCTGTTTGCCATGACTGTTAAATTAAAATTATACAGTCTGATGAACAAAGTTGAAGTTATGTATTCAGAAAATCATTTTTCTTTATCCTTTGCCAGTTTCAATGCCTTTTGTAGTTCATCAATTGCTTTGTCTTTATCTCCCACTTCAGAATAAAGTGAACCTAAAAGCTCATGTGGCAAAGCGGCATCTATATTTAATTTTGCGATAGTCTGGAATTCAATGATTGCATCCTGTAATAATCCCTTATTCACATAATATGCTCCCAGCACAGAATGCATACTACTGCTTTCGGGGTCATTTTTGAAAGTATTCCTGATCGTATTTTCATTCTCTTCCACCTCTTTGTATTTTTCAGGTGAAAGAACCGAAAACCTGTGATTGGCTGATTTATCAGTATCAATAAGATATTCCCCTTCCACATTCCAGAAATAAGATTCTCCAAACTCTAATCCCTTTTCATTTTCAGGATATTTCAGAATATTTTCTGATACTTTTTTGCTCCAGACCGGACCCTTGCTATTGTATAGATTTACAATATAATTGTCAAATGATTTCCTGGCGATCCAGGAAAATGTGGGGTGATCTGTTTTGATCATAGTATTGTTTGGAAATGTAAGCTCGATTGACTGTTCCATACTCACTGAACGCAGACCAGCCAATGCACCTGCATCATTCTTGTCTTCTCTCTTTGGGATCAGATCGGATAAATTGACCATTGCTGCAGACGAAATGTTCCTGACATTGCCTGTTGTTTCAGTCGCAGGAGACTCTTTCCCTGAAATTTTGATCATACTATTTGGCCCCAGGCTGATCAAATTGCTGTTTGAAAAGAGTAATTTAACTTCAGATTTTTCTGAAGTTTTAATCTCATCGCCCTGGAATAACTGGGTTCCCCATGAGGTTTTTGAAAATTCACTCCTGTTAACTTTTTTTAAAAGCGCTTCGCCATTTATTTCGGTGATAACAGCAAGGCATTGCGAAGGCTGCTGGGCCTGGGATAATCTCAGTCCAGATAACAAAAAAATAAATAACAAAAGGACTAAGCCTGTTTTGTATTGCATATCATTACAGAATATTTATTTAGGCATTAATGTTTAATTAGAACAGAACGATATCAGGTTATATAAATCTTGTTCAAATTACTCTTAACTAACAAATATACGCCAGCCAATATTAAAAGTCAAGTTTTTTTTATGAATCTTTAATATTCGTATATGAGTGAATCATATTACATTATAATCCGTAGTTTTTTGGTTGACATGACGAGTCTAATATCATGTTTTGAGAACTCTGTTTTCATCAGTTATCGTCCTGCAGATGACAAGTATGATACCTGGCTACCGGGTTTACTGCCTTCAAGAATATGAGCTAACAGAAATAAAATTGCTTTTATAATAACTATGGGTTAACTTTGATAAAGAAGTATTTAGATCATCAGGGGTCGTTTTGAAAAATTCTTTGCACGATGTCAAGCATTATTCCGGGCTACACATACGACATCTTTATCAGCTACCGTCAAAAAGACAACAAAGGCGAAAGGTGGGTCAGTGAGTTTGTTGAAGCTCTTAAGACGGAACTCGAATCAACTTTCAAAGAAGA
>PLML01000167.1 GCA_003141525.1 Bacteroidales bacterium | reverse complement strand
GCTAAAACACTAAATTTCTTAAGATTAGACATAATTTCTTGTATTAGGTTTTAGTTTTACAATATTCCTTTAACTGGATTCGTTGACTATGAGATTTAAAATTGTATATATATATATCTTTGTATAAGTTTGAAATTGAAATTTTTTTAATTATTTATTCAAAATATTAAAGCAAGAATGGATAGAGTTACAAAAGCTGACCTTTATAGATATGGAGGGCTTCAGAGTATAAAAGGATTTATAAAAGGGATGCATATTCCCGGATTCTGGTATACCTTTTTATTGAGAAAGGTTATGCTTTACAAAAGACAGCCTGTCAGAGGAATTTTTTTTAGATTAATAAAGTTATTGTTTCCGTACAGAGGGTTTCAGATTAGTCAAGAGGCTCAAATCGGTGAGGGTTTTCATCTTTATCATCGTGGGACCGTAATTATTGGCCCGATAAAAATCGGAAAGAATTGTGATGTCTCTCATAATGTAACCATAGGAAGGGCTTATAAAAATTGCACTATTGGCCGTCCAACCATTGATGATTATGTATGTATTGGGGCAGGATCAGTTTTGGTAGGCGAAATTAATATAGGTAAAAATGTACTTATTGCTCCTAATTCATTTATAAATTTTGATGTACCGTAAAACTCTATTGTAATTGGCAATCCCGGGAAAATTATCAGAAAAGATGACCCGACAAAATGTTCTATTACTTATGTATTGCCTGAATAATAAAACAATTATTATGAAGAATATATAACTTTTTTCAAACATTAAAACCGAAACTGACAATAAAGAACTAGTCTTTCTGTGTATTGCATTTAACCTACTGATTATTAACAACTATTGGTTTATTGTTATTTTCAATAAACGATATAATGTCTTTTGTTCTTTCAAGATATCCAAAACATTTTATTGCATTATCTTTCCCATTCTTAGCTACCAAAAGCGCTTTTTCGTAATTATTAAAAATGTAAGAAATTTTTTCTGCAATGGCTTTAGAGTTGTTCGGTTCGACTATAAATAGTGTTTCATTATCTTTAAAATAAAGCTCTAAGTCGCCTACCCTTGATGCTATAATTGGTTTACCCGTCATGCAGTATTCTCCTAACTTCCAGGGGAAACCATGATTTGCATAAGGGCTGTTAGTGCGACAAACAAATAAAACATCAGCCAGATAATTGTAACTTAAAAGCTCCTCTGAATTAATAAATCCAACCAATTGTATTTTTTCTTTTTGAGAGCATCCATTCCTATATTTCTCAATCTTGTTCATTATTAGCTCATTCTGATTTTTGCCGGTCATTATAAAAAGCGTATCAGGATATTTTTTTACTATTTCATTAAATGCATCAATAAGATAATATATCCCATCTTTTTCTCCAAAGGAACCGCTATAAACCAATAATCTGTTACCTTTAATTTTGTCTGCCAGCTTACTTTTTATAAGCTCCATAGCAGGAGTCCTGAGAGTTTTAAAGGTGTCATGAGAGACAAGTATAGGATTGATTAAAATTTTATTTTCAGGAATAGAATTAAGATAATTGTTTTTTAAAAATGAGGAAATAACAATGATCCCTGTTGAAAAGCGGGGTAAATATTTTTCAGATAGTTTTTGACTTTGAAAATTTAAGAAACCGGATATACCATGATAGTCTTCATAAAGTGTTGATTTTTCTACAAACCAGATATATAAAGGAATTTTATAAAGAGCACATATAAAGATAATAGGGCCTTGTTTTAGAATATCAGGAATGCCTCCTAAGATTACTGCGTCTATTTTTTTCTTCTTTTTCCGTCTATAAATTAATAGAGCAGTACTTAATACTCCAATGAGGACATCAAAGAAACGGGATGTTTTTTTGCTGTCTCCATGTTTTCTTAGAAAACAATACGGTATGCCATCGTGATGCCCATAATTCTTTTTATTTGATGATAGAATTTCACGCTTATTTCCATAGGGAATAATCAGGAAAGCTTTTTCTCCATTTTCCCTAAGGCCTTTCATAACTAAGCTGACATGAACACTATGAGCACCACCAAATGGCAGATCGATTGAATCAATTAATAAAATATGCATTCAGAAACTGAATTAAGTGTTTGATCTTTTAGCAACCTGCTCTGAAATCCATACATAGGTTTTTTCAAGTCCTTCCTTTAAAGGAAGCGAAGGTGCCCACTGTAATTTTTCTTTTATTAATTTATTATCGGAGTTTCTGCCTCTCACACCTAATGGTCCTTCAATATGTTTTAGAGTTATTCTTTTATTACCAATTCCCATTATAATCTCAGCAAGATAATTGATTGAGACCATTTCCTCAGATCCAATATTAACCGGACCATAAAAAGTAGTTGAATTCATCAATCTGCGAATGCCTTCCAAACACTCATCAATATACAGGAACGATCTGGTCTGTTTTCCATCACCCCAAATTTCAATTTCTCCTCCATCTTTGGTATAAGCTATCTTACGACATAATGCAGCAGGAGCTTTTTCCTTACCTCCCTCCCAGGTTCCTTCAGGACCAAAAATGTTATGAAACCGGGCAACTCTGACTTCAATACCATAATTCCTGTGGTAGGACATATATAATCGTTCACTGAACAATTTTTCCCATCCGTACTCGCTATCAGGGGCTGCCGGATATGCTGACTCTTCAGAACACTTAGGATTATCCGGGTCCATTTGATTATATTCAGGATAAATACATGCAGATGAAGAATAAAATATTTTTTTAATTTTTGCCTTTTCACCAAAATGCAGCATATTTAAATTAATAGTGGCTGAATTATGCATTACATCCGCATCATGTTCTCCTGTAAAGATGTAACCAGCACCTCCCATATCTGCTGCAAGTTGATATACCTCATCAAATTGCCGATCTAATATTTTCTTGCATAATTCCGGATCTCTTAAATCTCCAATAATAAAATCATCTGCTCCTGATTTGGAAAATTCAGGATATTTTAAGTCAACACCCCGTACCCAAAAACCTTCTTTTTTAAGTTTTTTTACCAGGTGACTGCCGATGAAACCACCAGCTCCGCATACTAAAGCAATTTTGGAATTCATAGTATTTATATTAATTAAATTAATTAAAAATGAACTAAAGTAAAGTTTCTCATTTTTTAAAAAAAGTCAAATGAATCAAAGCTTATCTTACAATTTTTTTCAATTATTTGGCTGGAAACGAACAGGTTATTCCTAGTTAAAAATTTTGTTAATTTATTGCCCTAATTACTCTGCATGGATTACCTGCGGCAATAACATTTGCCGGAATGTTTTTTGTAACCACACTGCCTGCTCCAATAACTGAATTTTCGCCAATCTCAACACCTTTAAGAACTGTCGATCCGGCACCAAGCCAGACATTATCATTAATTACGATTTCTTTAGGATATCCGCTGCGCGGGTCATCCAAATGCCAATTGCTGTCGGTGATCAACGTATTCGCTCCGCATCGTACATTATTTCCGAGACGAACACTTTTAAATGCGCCTATTACAGTACCGCTAAAACCACAATTTTCACCAATAATCAATTCCGCTCCAGGGACTAGCGTACTAAGAATACAAGGCCTATCTATTCCAATAAGATTTGAGGTTTTTCTTGATCGAAAAGAACATCTGTCCGATATTTTAATTTTGGAATTTTCTGTTCTGTAAAATTTTGGCAACCCAAAAAAGGAACAGTTTTTGCCTAAATGAATTCCCTTAATTCTAATTATAACATTACAGATAATAGAACTAAATATATTCAATATTTTCAATTGAATAATATAACTAAACTTATTGAAAATCAATCCGCTAATATCTCTCATAACTTATTATTAAAAAGGAATCTATAATAAAAAATTAATAATTCTGCTAATTTTTACTTTACTCCGTGCCATACATTACTTAATTTAGCGAGACCGGAAATTAATTTTAATACCCGCCATGAGGTGTTATCAATTGTATATTCATCCGGAATTCGCTTATAACTATGCCTCTTTTCAAATTCCTTCATTATAATTTGAATGCAATTTATAACAACATCAGGATCAAAACCCGTCAAAACAATAGTCCCGGCATCTTGTGCTTCAGGTCGTTCCATAGATTGGCGTAAAGATATTGCAGGGAAATTCAAAATCGCCGATTCTTCACTTATTGTTCCGGAGTCGGAGATGGTACATAACGCATTCATTTGCAAACAGACATAGTCAATGAATCCAAATGGCTTAAGGAATTGTATCAATGGGTTAATTTCCGTTTCAGTCATCTTTTCCAATCTTTTTCTTGTACGCGGATGAGTTGAAACAATAATGGGCAAATTAAAATCTTCAGCAAGTCTATTCAAAATAAAGAGAATTTTATGCAAATTATCATGATTGTCAACATTCTCTTCACGGTGAGTGGAAACAAGAAAATAGTTTTTAGTTTTCAGAGATAAATTTTCAAGTACCCCGGATAGTTTAATTTTAGGCAAATAATAATCCAATACCTCTTTCATCGGGCTTCCGGTCAGATATATCCTTCGTTGTGGTAATCCCTCTGAAATCAGGTTTCTTCGTGCATGTTCGGTATATACCAGGTTGAAATCCGCAATATGGTCTATGATCCTTCTGTTAATTTCCTCCGGAACATTAAAATCGAAACACCGGTTACCAGCCTCCATATGGAACACAGGAATGTGGAGCCGCTTGGCCATGTAGGCCGCAAGGCATGAATTAGTATCACCTAAAACTAAAACCGCATCCGGATTTTCTTTCCTCAAAACCTCACCGGACTTAAGCATTATTTCGCCAACTGATGCTTCGAGAGAAGATGTATCGACACTGAGAAAATAATCTGGCTTGCGAAGTTCCAGATCCTTAAAAAAAATTTCATTCAATTCATAATCATAATTTTGTCCTGTGTGCACAATTACTTGCGTAAGGTGCTTATCAAGCAATGGCATTGTACGGGAAAGACGAATTATTTCGGGTCTGGTCCCAATGAAGGTCATTACTTTAAGTTTGTTTTCTTCCATTCGATATGTAGTTTATTATTGGGTTCAGTTAATAAGCTTGAAGCTTATAAGTTTTACTGATAGTCAAACAATGAAAGCCGGTTTCTGTTTTATACTTTCTCAAAAAATGTATCCGGATCATCCGGATTAAAAAACTCATTTATCCAAAATAGAGTAATTAACACCTCATCTCCGACATTCGAAATGTTATGAGTATACCAAACGGGCATATCCACGAAAGATGGCTGTTCTCCGGAAAGTTCAAAATGCAGTACTTCGGCAGTTTCTATACGACGTAACTCAATAACTGCCTTTCCCTTGATCACGATAAATCTTTCAATTTTCCTGGTATGATAATGGTTGCCTCTGGTCACCCCTGGTAAAGTTGTGGAAAAAGAGAATTGCCCGCCTAGTGATGTTTTTATGGTTTCTATAAATGTGCCGCGTTGGTCAGTTTTCTTTTTTAGCTGAACCGGGTAATGGGTAGAATGGTCTATATAACTTCTGAATGTATTGAAAAGATTTACTTGAAACTGGCTATTCAATTCCGGGAAACAATGTTCCTCAAAATAAACTTTTTTATAAACCTTGAGCATTAGAAGTAATTCTGACACCTTGTTTTCCGATGTATACAGAACTTTAAACATGTCAATGTTTGATCCTGCAACAGCACCTAAGATTTTTTGATAGAACAGGTCGACAAGTTCATTAACATAAATAAGTTGAAGGTCTGCATCAATCAATACTTCAGGCCGTTCGTTATGAGTTAACTGATGACAGAAGGTAGCTATAACCGAATTGTAAAATGGATTACCAAAGGGACCAAAAACATTCGGGATAACGAATGATGTAAACCGGGTGCTATTCCTTAGTGCCCACTGCTCAAAAAGCAAACGGCCATCGTGTTTTGATTTGCCGTAAAGATTATCGCACGCTTCCTGTGTGGAAGAGGAAAATAGCAAATGTGGACGGCTATTTGTTATCTCCATTGCTTCTATTAGCTGATTGACCAATTTCAGATTTGTATCATATATTACCTGCGGATCACCATGCCTATTCAATGCAGCCAGGTGAACGATTACATCACAGCTGGTTATAAATACTCTTAGTTGATCTTCGTTTTCAAAATAGCTATCTTTAAAGGTGATCGTATTAATTTCCTCCTTTTTAAGGCTAAGGAAATTAAAAAGATGTGTACCAATAAAGCCGGATTGCCCTGTTATTCCAACTTTTATCATGTTTTTTGTTCCAGGTCATTAGTGTTTGAAGGATACCTTTCTAACATAAACCTCCTTAAGCATTTAACCTATCTTCTCAACATCCTCTCGGATCATATCAAGCTTCAAAAGCATTTGTTTGGTATCATCAATACTCATTCGTGTAGTGTTATGAGAAGTATATTCTCGCATTTGAGAGATCTGTGCTTCTCCTTCAATAAAAAACCGATTATAGTTCAGATCCCGGGTATCAGCAGGAATGCGATAAAAGTCACCTAAATCTTCAGCTTTTAACATTTCCTCGCGATTTATTAATGTTTCATAAAGCTTTTCACCATGTCGAGTTCCAATAACTTTAATTGGATTACTTGCATTGTACAATTGCAGTAAAGCTTTCGCAAGTACATCTATAGTAGCGGCAGGTGATTTTTGAACAAAAATATCACCAGGATTCCCATTTTGAAATGCAAAAATAACTAAATCGACAGCATCATCGAGGGTCATCATATACCGGGTCATACCAGGATCGGTAATAGTAAGCGGTTTCCCCTTTTTTATTTGTTCTATAAAAAGCGGGATTACCGAACCTCTTGAAGCCATCACATTGCCATATCGGGTTCCGCAAAACACCATGCCTGTTCCATCCAGACTACGCGACTTAGCAACCATAACCTTTTCACTGAGTGCTTTAGACATTCCCATAGCGTTTATCGGATAGACAGCTTTATCTGTACTTAATATTACTACCCGGCCAACTTTGTTTTCCATAGCGGCATTAAGAACATTTTCACATCCTAAAACATTTGTACGAACAGCTTCCACTGGAAAAAATTCGCATGAAGGGACCTGCTTTAATGCAGCTGCCTGAAATACATAATCAACTCCTTTCATAGCGCTGTTAATGCTTTCAAAGCTCCTGACATCACCTATGTAATACTTAATTTTGGGGTTGTTGTATAACTGCCGCATATCATCCTGTTTCTTTTCATCGCGGCTGAAAATACGTATTTCTTTAATTTCCGTATTTAGAATCCTGCGTAAGACAGCGTTACCAAACGAGCCCGTACCGCCAGTTATAAGAAGTGACTTTTGACTGAATAAATTTTCCATATTTAGATTAATTCAATTTAATAACAAGTTTTTCCTGAAGTTTTCCCTGACAATCATTGCATCTTCGTTTTGAATTGCAATTTTCCTGGCCCTTTCTGCCAGTTCCTTCCTAAGTGCAACGTTAGAATAGAGCTCCTCTATAGCTTGCATTAAAACCATTTCATTATTATCAGTGACCACATAAGCCCACCCATCTCGGATAGCATATTTTGCAAGTGCTGTTCGTTTATCTGCATAAACCAGTATCGGTGTTCCTGAAATCATATATTCAGGCACCTTAGTCTGAATAGAATATTTTAAAAATTCTATACTTGCCGAATCAAAGTCTTCCGGAAGAATTAACAAGTCGACATTTGAGAATTTTTTGGGAAGCTCTGTATAATCTATAGGCTTTATCCATTTTGTATGATCGTTTAGTTTTATTATTTTTTTTATCTCAAAGAAGTTATGAGTCTGTATTTCGAAAACTATATTCTTATTTGTGGCGTTTAAATTATTTACTGCTTTAGCAATTTCAAAAACTGATTTATTTATTCCTCTTCCAATACGGCCAGCGTATAAAATGGTAAATTTGTCTTTCAATTCCCAGTCAGTTTTTGAATAAGGTAACCAATTCCCAATTTCTATTGGATTATGAAAAGGAATAAACTCTTTATTATATCTGATTTTATATTCTTCACTCATTGATTCGCAAATACTCATAAAGATCGAAGATTTATCCAGCAATTCCCTAAATTCCCTGTCAATTACTTTTTTCCAATATGAAAATAACAATCCAGGGGCATTAATAACACTTGGCCAATCGTCCATAATGTGTAAGGCAACCGGTTTATCAAATAGTTCATGAATTTCTGACACAAACCTGATAAGCTCTAAAGTAGAAAGTTGAGAATAAATAATATCAGGATTAAAAGCAGTTACCCATTCTTTAAATTCCGGTGTAATTTTTAATTTGTATAAGGTATTGTAAATCCCTAAAAAATTTAGAATTGCAGATAAATACTTATAGATTCTCTCATACTTACCCTTTATTGCACTTCTCCTTTGCTTTTCTCCGGTATTATTATTGTTTTTATGAATCAGATTACCAATTTTTATTTTAGGCAGCATGAGATTCAGAGGGAATGGATGTAATTTTCCATTATATCCTAACTGGTAATATTGCTCGCAAACTGAAATATCCAAATCACTGGTTAAATTATCATTAGATGCAACAGCCAGTCTATCTTTTGGCCAGCCTGAAAACAAATTTGATATTGTTATCCCACCTCCACTATTTTTGTTGAATGGCTGACCTATGATTAATATTTTAGGATAAATCTTTTCTCCCATTTTCGTAAATTATCTTAGTATATATTCTTGTTAGGTTACATTTCATTTCAAAATAAAGATCTTTCGGAATTTTTCCCTTATAATTTCTGCATCTTCGTTTTTAATTGCTATTTTCATTGCTCGTTCAGCCAATTCCTTTCTTAGTGAAAGATTGGAATATAGTTCATTAATAGCTTGCATTAAAACCATTTTATTATTATCAGTAACTACATATGCCCAGCTATCTCTGATGGCATATTTTGCCAGAGCTGTTCGTTTATCCGCATAAACCAAAATTGGAGTTCCTGAAATCATGTATTCTGATGTTTTAGTGGGCATAGAAAATTGAGCGAAACGAATTCCAATTTTATCGAAATCAAGTGGTAAAAAAAGCAAATCGTGACTTGCTAAAAGAGCAGGCATTTTTTCGTGTGGGACTGTATTCCTTATATGAACTCCTCTCAAATTATTTATTGAAGCAGCATTTTTTGTTTTAAAGTCCGGTGTAAATATGTCAAGGTTTATTTTGATTTCTTCAGAATTCATCGCACCAATAATATTTGCCATAAATAATATTGCCTTCCCATTTGCTTTCCCTATTCTACCCGTATATAATATTTTAAATATTCCCCTGATCTCCCATTGAGTTTTGGAATATAGTGACCAATTATCAATAACAATAGGATTATGAAAAGGAATAAACTTTTTATTATATCTGATTTTATATTCTTCGCTCATTGATTCGCAAATACTCATTAAAACCGAAGATTTATCCAGCAATTCCCTGAATTCCCTGTCAATAACTTTTTTCCAATATGAGAATGACAATCCAGGGCTATTAATTACACTTGGCCAATCGTCCATCATATGCAAGGCTATTGGTTTGTCAAATAGTTCATGAATTTCCATAACAAACCTGATAAGCTCTAAAGTCGAAAGCTGGGAATAAATAATATCAGGGTTATAAGCAGTTACCCATTCTTTAAATTCCGGTGTAATTTTTAATTTGTATAAGACATTGTAAATCCCTAAAAATCTTAGAAGTGCAGACAAATGTTTATAGATTTTCCCATACTTCCCCTTTATTGCATTTCCCCTTTGCTTTGCTTTGGTATAACTATTGTTTTTATGAATAAGACTACCACATTTTATTTTAGGTAGAAAGAGATTAATAGGGAAGGGATGTAATTTGCCATTATATCCTAATTGGTAATATTGCTCGCAAATTGAAATATCTAAATCATGATACAAATTATCATTAGATGCAACAGCCAGTCTATCTTTTGGCCAACCATAAAACAAATTGGAAATAGTTATACCTCCTCCACTACTTTTGTTGAATGTCTGACCTATTATTAATATTTTAGGGTAAATCTTTTCTTCCATCTTCATAAATTATCGTTTTATAGATTTTTAACAGGTTTTTCAATATTTCATCTGGTTGATGCTTCTTTAAAGCTTTTATTCTCGCATTGCAACCAAGTTGTTTTGCCTTTTCATAATTATTTGTTAAATCTACAATAGCACCGGCAAATGAATAAGGTTCTCCTTCCTGAACTAAAATACCCTCCACTTCATCTTCTATCAAGCTAGAAACACCGCCTACATTCGTCGCAATTATTGGCATACCTAATGCCATTGCTTCACAAATACTGTTCGGGCTATTCTCTATATAAGAAGGATGAACATAAAAATTTGAATTGCATAATTGCTTCACTAAATCATCAGCAGTCAGTCTGCCTAGAAACTCAATGTCTATAAAGTTGATTTCTTTTCTATATTTCTTTTTGATTATTTTGATAATGTCATCATTTTCTGAAATACCACAAATTTTAAATTTAAATGATAAAACTGAATGCTTTTTTAAAATCAATAAGACTTTAACTAATAAATCAATGCCTTTATAAGTGGTCCCCTTTAAAATAGAAACACATGTAATTTCCTTTTGGAGCTGAAAATCCCATTGTTTTTCAAAAAATATTTTCCTGATAAATTCTTCACAATGAAAATATTTTGAACCGGGAGAAATCAACGATGTAATTCTTTTGTCAAAATTAGTACGACCCATAAAATACTTGCAGTTCTTTATGATAATAGCTTCCGTTTCTACTCTTTTTCTAAAAGCAAAAAAATCATTATAACTTCCCCGCATAAGTAACAAATCCTTTAAGCTTGCATATCTAAATTGCTCCCATTTTGAAATTCCTGTAAACCATTTCTCTTGACAAACAAATAAGTACCCCTGAATATGTATTATAACAGGCTTGTTTTGTTGCTCAACGATTAAGCCAAAATTATTTTCCGAACCAAAGATTTGGATTATATCTGGCTTAAAATCATCTATTGCCTGGGGAATATAAGAGTTGACACTGTAATTCTCATTAGCATGAGTCAATCTTTTATATGCTTTTTTAAAGATGTTTTTTTCTTCAGTATTTGGCAAACCAAATACTGTAATTCCTTTTTTTTGACTCTTTTGAAAACTATTACTATTTAACGGTACTGCTAAGGCGATAGTTATGCTTTCGCATTTTAACAGTTCGTCGAACAATGCATTCACCCAGGATAAATTTATTTTTGGATTATTGTTAAATTCTGCTAAAGAATCTTGTTGACTAAATAATAAAAAAAGAATTCTCATAATAAATTAATTTTTCTGAATTCACGTCTGATCTCATTGTTTGTCATTCTTCTGACACTTGATTTATAACTTGGCTAACCTCAAACTTTTGGCCAACCATAAAACATATTGAATATTATAATCCACATCACCCACTATTTTTGTTGAATGATTGACCTATGATTAATATTTTAGGGTAAATCTTTTCTTCCATCTTCATAAATTATCTCTTCATAGATTTTTAACAGGTTTTTCATTATGTTATCCGGTTGATGCCTCTTTAAAGCTTTTATTCTCGCATTGCAACCAAGTTGTTTTGCCTTTTCATAATTATTTGTTAAATCTACAATAGCACCGGCAAATGAATAAGGCTCTCCTTCCTGAACTAAAATACCCTCCACTTCATCTTCTATCAAGCTAGAAACACCACCTACATTCGTCGCAATTATTGGCATACCTAATGCCATTGCTTCACAAATACTGTTCGGGCTATTCTCTATATAGGAAGGATGGACATAAAAATTTGAATTGCATAATTGCTTCACTAAATCATCAGCAGTCAGTCTGCCTAAAAACTCAATGTCTATAAAGTTGATTTCTTTTCTATATTTCTTTTTGATTATTTTGATTATGTCATCATTTTCTGAAGTACCACAAATTTTAAATTTAAATGATAAAACTGAATGCTTTTTTAAAATCAATAAGACTTTAACTAATAAATCAATACCTTTATAAGTGGTCCCCTTTAAAATAGAAACACATGTAATTTCCTTTTGGAGCTGAAAATCCCATTGTTTTTCAAAAAATATTTTCCTGATAAATTCTTCACAATGAAAATATTTTGAACCGGGAGAAATCAACGATGCAATCCTTTTGTCAAAATTAGTACGACCCATAAAATACTTGCAGTTCTTTATGATAATAGCTTCCGTTTCTGCTCTTTTTCTAAAAGCAAAAAAATCATTATAACTTCCACGCATAAGTAACAAATCCTTTAAGCTTGCATATCCAAATTGCTCCCATTTTGAAATTCCTGTAAACCATTTTCCTTGCCAAACCAGTAAATATCCCTGAATATGTATTATGACTGGTGTGCTTTGCTCCTTAGCGATTAAGCCAAAAATATTTTCCGAACCAAAGATTTGGATTATATCTGGTTTAAAATCATCTATTGCCCGGGTAATGTAAGAGTTTACATTGGAATTTTCAATGGCACGAGTCAATCTTTTATATGCTTTTCTAAAGATACTTTTTTCTTCAGTATTTGGCAAACCAAATACTGTAATTCCTTCTTTTTGACTCTTTTGAAAACTATTACTATTTAATGGTACTGCTAAAGCAATAGTTATGCTTTCGCATTTTATCAATTCATCAAACAATGCATCTATCCAGGATAAATTTATTTTTAGGTTATTACTAAATTCTGTCAATGAATCTTGTTGATTATATAATAAATAAAGAATTCTCATAATAAATTAATTTTTCTGAATTCACTTCTGATCTCATCATTTGTCATTCTCCTTATGCTTGGTTTATAGCATATGCCAACACATATCCAAACAAAAATATAAGTCAATGAAATGGTTGGCAATCCATAAAAAACCATATCTAGTAATCGCAACAAAATTACTACACCACAGGCAGCTGTGAATTGATTAGAAGACAGGAAAATACCCTTAAGGGCAGCAGGGACTAATACAAGTAAAAAAAGGATAATATGCATAACTCCTCCAGTAAGCACAAGCTGCAAATAACCGTTTTCGACTAAGGTTCTGTAGGTTTCTTCTGCAAAAAATACTTCATCAAGATCAGAGCCTCCCCCAACAGGGAAATAATATGTTCCAAGCATTCCTTTGCCAAAAAGCATATTATCTCTCAAATCATAAAAAAACATTTGAAATAAAGTACTCCTGGTGTCTTCAGAAATCCGTGATATCATTTTATTAAAAAGAGCTTCCCTGGAATTTTCAAAATATTGGCTGAATAGAATAAAAACGCCAATGATAATTAGCAAGGGGAAGTATCGAAATAATTTTGATTTTGATTTATATATTATATTTAGAAAATAACCGGAAATAACAAATCCAAAAAGACTAATCAGTCCACTCCTTCTTGCAAGATAAGTTAATGAAATAATTGAGATAAAAATTAAAAAGAATGAAATATTAATTTTTCTGTTGCTTAAATAGGTAGCATTCAATAATAAAAAGCCGCATGGAACAAGTAACCCAATAAATGTTTCTGCAGTTAACCTGCGAAATAATAAGGACGGGAAAATTAAGGTAAGAAAAAGTGCAAATAAGCCTGAATAGTATATCCACTTGAAAAACAAACCAAAAGAAGTAATCCTTTTGTCAAAGAAAACGAACAACGGAATAATAAAAGGCCAAAATACATACCCCGATTGCGCGAAGGTCTTTATATCATTATATGAGAAAGACCAGCCCCGAATAACTATTATTAATTCGTAACATAGAAATAATGAAAAAATGAATTTAAAATAACTGCTCTCAAGCTTGTAATCTGTTAAAAGCCTAAAAGAAGAATATACAAATGGAATTAATGAAAGAATGCTCAGAATTGTCTGAATTTTACCCCCAATGATATTATTTGTAGCTAATAAACTCCAAATTAATAGCGAAGTTATCGATATTATTAATGTTGCTATTCTCTTTTCGGTCATCTAGAATTCATTTTCATGAAATAACTTAATAAAATGAAGATTCTGAAATTATTAATACTTTATCTACGGGCCATCAATAATTTTCTCTCAACAATCTCATCAATTATCACTTAATCCAAATCTCAAAATTAAATTTACTTGGTTTGGCTAAAATTTATTCCATTCCAAGTATATTTTTAATTCGTAAATAATTATAAAATGGATTTGAAATATGGAAAAACAGATGCACAAACCTGGTGAAAGGATTTTTTTTATTATTCCCTAAAAAGAAACAAACCTTTATCCCCAGGATATCATGTTTCAATCCCCATCGCTCAATAAATGGCAATCTGGGAATTAATTCTTTTTCCTTGAAGCTGATATTAATTTTACTGACAGGATGATAAAGATAATTTTGATCAGTCGTCATGCTGAGATTGTTTTCATGGATACGGTAGAAAACTAAAGCTTTATCTAAATAGTATATTTTATATCCCGCACAGGTAATTTTTATCCATAATGGCCAATCCTCTAAAAGTTTGAATCTTTCATCGAAACCATGTAATGATAGTAACAAATCCTTCCTAATAATCACTGATGCAGCAGAGACCCTGTTATATCTTAGCAGCATTTCGTATTGCTCTTTTGCAGTGGATTCCCTGGAACAGAACAGGGTATTTTGATTTTTCTTAATTTCAACATTACTTATAGAGTTCCCATAGAATCTTACAACGTCCGAGAATAGTATTTGAATATCTTCTTCCTGTGTGGAAATAAAGCAAATTAATTCAGTTATACAGTCTTCGGCTAGCAAATCATCACCGGCAATACATTTGATCCAATAACCTTGAGATATATTTACTCCTCTGTTAATATTCGCAGGAATACCTGTATTAGATTTGGCTGAAATAAGAGTTGCTCTTACAAACCGATGTTTGTTCTCATCAATCCATTTTTTGCAGATTTCTACGGTCTCATCAGTGGAGTTGTCATCACTTACAATGAGTTCGATATTGTGATAAGTTTGTGCTTTGGCGCTTTCAAGCGTCTCGAGTACAAACTTAGATGAATTGTAGGTAATAACTATTATGGAAACAAGTGGTTGTTCAGTATTTTCCGGCATTATAATTATTTCTTAAAAAATCTGTCTCTTATTTCTATCAGGATTGATCGAACTCCAAGTCTTTTATCGAGCTCCTTGAAAGAATACCAGGTCGAAAGTGCAATTAAACCTATACCAAATAAGTAACTAAATGGACTATTTAAAAATCTTACTGCTATAAAACCTCCTATCGCGAGTAAAAATTGAATGATAAAAATGCGGATAAGAGCGCTGCTGAAGGCAAAATTAAATTTTCTTTTGCTCAAAATTAACATTTGGATTAAATAAAGCAGGTACCCAACCATAAACGAGATTCCCAGGCCAGACAAACCTAAATAGTAATACCCTAATAAATTTAAACCTAAAAAGTAACAAATGGCGATTACTTCATTCAAAAAAAAGAGTCTGGCTGCCCCTTTTGCAAGCAGAATAAAACCAATCGCCCAACCTGGTGCCTTAAAAAACATGCCTAAAGAAGCCCAGTAGATCATCTTATTTATGGGAATGAATTTGGTGGAGTACAGTAAAATAACTACCCAGTTTATAAAAACCAGAAAAACTACAAGAATGGGCGCTAAGATAAGCAATGCTATTTCTACCTGCTGATTAATTGTGTTCTTGCAAAGTTGATTACTATGAGCCACTGCTGTCAGACGTGGATAATAATCAGTACCCATGGCAGTAAATATTAATCCTACATATGTTTCGAGCAATGTAAATCCTGCATTATAAAATCCAACTTGTTCAATACCTCCATGATTTCTGATAAAGATTCGAACTACATACGAAGATAATATGGTTATTGTTGTACTAAGGCTAATCATAAAACCCATATTAAGCATACTCTTGCCATCTTCAATAGTTTTAGCAAAAGTAACCTTAACTGGTTGAAGTTTAACTTTATGTGAAAAGTACCAGGAAAGTAGCATTGTAATTATTGAAGTAACTATAATTCCCGGTACAATCCCATCGATCCCCCAGATATAGTAAAGAGGGATTGTCGTAATTAAGCCTAGCGTACTCCCAGCCAAGTTGGCTTTTGCCAGGTACTGTAATTTGCGCATTCCCTGCAGTAACACAATTTGTCCAGTACTGATCTGGTTAAATAAAAGTGTAATGGAAACCCAAATAAAAGCTATAGTATAATTATGATTACCAAATGTAGTCTGGCTCAACCATGATGAAAGTATCATTATGACCAGTGCACCAAATGTACCTGTTATCCACACCAACCTTCTGATTACGGTTGCGGCTGTTGCAATCTTGATTTCATTGCCGGTAACATTTGCAGCAGCGATATCCTTTACAGCACTTGTACCAAGTCCAAAATCGGTAAATCCTTTTACTAGTCCAATTGTTGAATAAAGTAGCCCGGATATTCCCATTCCGGATGGGCCAAGTAATATTGCTACAAACTTAGAGCGAATAACTTGAATTATAATATTAAACACCTGAACACCGCCAAAAAGGGAAGTGGCTTTCATGATTTGACGGTAAGATGATTGTTGTTCTGCCATTGATGGTTTCAGGTTTCAGATTTTTTGCTTTATATTTTTATTCATGATTTGTGTTCCAAACCTTTATTTGCAAATGAGCTTAAATGGTTTAAAAACCTATTTATCGATTTCGGGACCGCTTGCTGAAAAAGTGTCTGACTAAAAAGCGGGAAATCAGATTCAGATGGATAATGCCACCAATCATGATTTTCCATTAATTTAGAAATTGAATTTTCTCTTTTATAAGCCTAAAACAAATATGCGAACAATTAATATTTTACAAAGTACCTCTCAAGAATAGACCTTCTAAAATCTGCTATAATTAATTTTCTATATGATAATTCGGAGGTTTAAATATCACAAGGCTTTATTAATTTTATCAACTATTAGCGAAATATCTTCGTTTTGCATCATTGGACTAATTGGTAAACTAAGAACTTCCAAATGGATATGTTCAGTGATTGGAAGGTTTTGATTGTTCCATTCTTTATAAGCATATTGTTTGTGAGGAGGAATAGGATAATGAATCATGGTTTCTATGCCATTTTCATGTAAATATCGCTGAAGCTTGTCACGACTTTTTGTGCGGATTACAAATTGGTGCCATATGTGTCCCGGGTAGTCGGTTGCCCGCTGCAAATTGTATGTTGCAGGTAAAATAATACTCTGATTGGTAATATTAGTGATATAATCTTGAGCCACTTCACGGCGCCGCTGGTTGTCAGCGTCGAGACGCGGAAGTTTAACACGCATGACAGCAGCCTGTATTTCGTCAAGTCGTGAATTTAAACCTTTATAAAGATTCTGATATTTTACTTTTGACCCATAGTTAGCCAATGTACGTATAACATCAGCCAGTTCATCATTATTAGTGGTAACCGCACCCGCATCACCTAAGGCACCCAGATTTTTCCCCGGATAAAAACTATGCCCAGAAGCATCACCTAAAGATCCAGTACGTTTATTTCCGTAATGACAACCCTGTGCCTGAGCATTATCTTCAATGAGTTTAAGATTGTATTTCTGAACTAATCGTAAAATTTCATGGTGCATTGCATTTTGTCCATAAAGATGAACAATCATAATTCCCCTGGTACGGGATGTAATTTTTTCTTCAATTTTATAGGGATCAATATTGTAAGTATTCAGGTCCGGTTCCACCAAAACAGGTACTAACCGGTTATCGGTGATAGCCAGAATCGAAGCAATGTAAGTATTTGCGGGAACAATTATTTCATCACCCTCTTTAATCTGGCTTAATTCAATATAGGCCTTGAGTATTAAACGTAAAGCATCCAGCCCGTTAGCAACGCCGATGCAATGTTTAGATCCAATGAAGCTACCATATTCACTTTCAAAAGATTTCACCTCGTTTCCCAGAAGATACCATCCGGAATCCAGTACTCTTTTTATGGCATCTGAAATCTGTGGTTCAAAACTATCGTTTAATTTCTTTAAATCGAAAAACTTTATCATTGTTTTACGACACAATCGTTAACTATTTTATAGTCTGAATTACATTTTTTGCAGTGTAAAGATTCATCAAGCTTTTGACCACAGTCGCAAACATAAGCTTTTTGCCTGGCAGGATTGCCCATCCAAAGCGTATTATTAGGAATATTTTTTGTTACAACACTGCCGGCACCTATTAATGCAAATGCACCAATAGTAATTCCTGCAATAATCGTTGCATTTGCACCAACTGAAGCTCCATGTTTTAAGATTGTTTTTGAAATTTCAAAATTATGCTTGGATCTTGGATATAAATCATTGGTGAAAGTTACATTAGGTCCAATATGGACATTATCTTCTACGGTGATACCATCCCAGATATACACTCCACACTTTATCGTAACACTATTACCTATGAATACATCATTTTCTACAAAACAATGCGAATTAATATTGCAGTTATTCCCGATAGTGGCACCAGGTAATACAATTGTATATTGCCATATTACAGTGTCATCACCAATCTTTTTTGATTGGACATCAGATGTGGGATGAATTTTCATTGCAATATTTTATATATTCTTCATAATCTCTGATATAATCCTCAGCGTCATATATTTCAGAAGCAAGTACAAGACAAATCGCTCCTGAAGAAAAATTGATTAATTCACGCCAGATTCCCGGTACCACGTATAATCCATAATATGGCCGGTTTAGCTCGACAACTTTTCTGTTTTTACCGTCATCAAGGATGACATCGAAACAACCGCTGGCAGCTACTATAAGCTGATGTAATCCCTTATGTGCATGTCCTCCTCTTTCTGCTCCTCCAGGAACATCATAAAGGTAATACAGACGCTTTACATCAAAAGGGATGTCTTTCTGGACTTCAAGAGATGTAAGATTGCCGGAACGATTATGAACTTTATTCAATTCAATTACGCAACAATTATAAATAGATGATCTTGTTGTCATTTTACAAAAGTTAAGAATTCATCAAAGTCCCTGATGTAGTCATTTTCATTATAAGGTGTGGAAGCTAATATTAATGCAAGGGTATTGGTTGAGAAATTCTCAAGTCGGCGAAAGTGTAATTTTGATACATATAAGCCGTAGTAAGAACGGTTCAGCGAAAACCTCTTTTCCTCTTTCCCATCATGCAAGACTATATCGAAACTCCCAGACAGAGCAACAATGAATTCTTCAGATTCTTTAAAAGCATGACTTCCCCTATATTCTCCGCCTGGCACATCATATATCCAATAGACCCGATTTATTTTGAATGGAATATGATTATCTTCCTCAATAAATGAAAGGTTACCGCGATCATCCTCGATTTTGGGAAGATTTATTATTCGTATTTTATCCATTGTGGACATATTTAGTGTTTAGATATCTATATAAAGATAAAAAATAAAAAGTAAAATAATTCTTAAGGATCAGGTAAGCTTTCGCCCCGTCAGTCCCAACTCTGAGACTAACAAGCTTTAATAATAAAATGAAATTTCAACATCTGATCTACTCAAAATTCTAAAGTGGAAAATACTGTTGAAATCCTTAACTATAGGTCTTCGAGAATGCTAAAGTATGAAAAAATATCAATTAGTTTTTAGAATTTTGATAAACGATATTCTTCTATACATGGGTAACGGCTTTAGGTATGCTTATATCATTATTGCTCCCCGACAGAACAAACATAATTTTAATGATTTGGCTTTGATAATGGATAAGTTCAGGATAAACAACGATGCCTTATTAAGATCTATAATCGAGTAGGAAGTGAGTG
>PLML01000055.1 GCA_003141525.1 Bacteroidales bacterium | reverse complement strand
GACCTTCCATGCCGGTATCAGATATCACTTTACGGTATCTTCCAAGAAGATATTCACCCAGTTGTTCAAGATCACGCTTTTGTTTCTGTACCAGCGAAAGAGTGACGTCATCAAGCATTATATCAGCATTATCCTTGTAGATGAATTCGCCCTGCGCCAGGAATTTTATATCATTCCACCAGCTCTCTTCAAACTTTCTTGTGGAGGTCTCAGCGAAAGTAAGTGGTTCAGGAAGAGTAGAATCATACTGCTCCTCTATAATTTTTCCAAGATCCTTCTGTATCTGACCCGCTTTTCCCGGAGAGCAAAGATGAGTATCCAGTTCTTCAAACCAATGTTCAAGCGTTTTATGTTTTGCTATGTTTAAAAGGTTTTGTGCAAATGATCTTTTTAAGAGCTTTCGCTTCTGCATCTCCCAGCTCTCAAGCAATGAGATAATGTTAAAAGAAGTTTGATGAGCATAATGATCATTAACCGTATTGAAATCATGAAGGGCAGAAAGATACAGGTCACGTTTCTGCATCCTTGGCCAAAGTTCAACCGGATTTGACATATCTCTGTCACTATCGTGATAACCAGTGATATATCCATATAAAGATTCAGTCCTTATCTCAATCTTATCATATTTAGCAGGTATAAAAGCTACAAGAGGCCTGTGAAGATATATTTCATGCTCCCCTACACGCATAGGTGGATAAAAGAACCTGTAACCAAATAATCCTCCTTTTAGAAGGGTCTTCTCAACCTCCGTTATTTTTCTCTTTCCTGCTTTGGGCCCGTTTAACAGAAGTTCGAATTTATTGTTCCATAGGTGGCTGTTACATGCTAATGGCTTGTCATACAAACCCATAGCATCGGGTTCAGTACTGAACAAGGCTTTTATCAACCTCATCTTATGCCCTACCTCATTTAGTTCATCCTGATATCGTTGGATACGCTGCCAGCGATTAGTACGATGATATGAATGCTGAATAAGATTTTCATTCATTATCAGGTTTTTACTGCCAGGATGAGGCTCATGAAGCCATCCCGATTGGGTTACCCTCAAACCACCAATCCCCCTGTTCCTTGCAACAAGGTTCAATAACGGGATCTGTGCAGTTACCGGGAGTTCTTTTTTCAGCCGGAGGTAACCAGGCATGCCCCAGAATACAAGGCTCCCCGGAAATGGAATAAGCGATAAATTACCTGACAGGTATTTATTTTTTAATGTTTCAGACATCTGGCTGAAAGGTCTGAATGTCAATAGATATCTTACATTATTGAATAATGAATCGTCTTTTATAATAAATCTCTTTGTCCATGCCGGAAGCAAAGATCCGTCGGAAGTCATTATCCTGAATCCCGCATTATAAAGAGATTCACCATCATTTATGTTTTCTCCATATGCTTCAGATAAAAGTCCGGTAAAGAAAGATGTAGATTCAGTTTCAGATATTTCTCTGCCCGGTGCAGAAAAAAAACTTTTCCAGAAAACCTGTTCAGGTTTATGAATGCTGTTTCCGAAGAAAGTCCAGATAACTCTTCCCTTATCATCCTGGGTTCGGGAAAGCATAAGCGGCAGTAATGTCACATACCTTTCGTGTAATAATGATCCGGCATGATTAGCCAGTTCAGATGGCCAGTATGGGTTATTCAACAGGTTCTCTCCACCATGTCCGCTTATAAAATGTTCCGGAAGGCCCTTGCCAAGTTTCAGAATATTACTCATAATTTGATGGCCAATATGTTCAATCCCCGGCTTAAGTTCATATTCCTCTTCCATTTCTGAGATTTCCCACCCAAACGGATCATCTTCCTGTAAAATACGATTATCAGGTTTGCCATACGGTTTATAGCCCAGGCGCGGCGGGGGCATAAATTCCGAATAAGCTGTTATCCCGTAACATCCTTTGCACCTGAACCAGGGATATCCTGGCAGGAAATTTTGCCAGCCTATAGTATTTCTTTCTTCCATAATGTATTTCTATCAAACGTGAAGTTAAGTATACTTGTTCAATCATACCACAAATACCTCATTACAAAATTTCAGCATTTTATTAACTGGAATCAGGAATTCAGAATATCTGTTTAAATTTGAACAATATGATACTAATGGTTTCAAAAAACAAATGTACAGCAACAAAAAAATAGTGGTTGTTCTGCCTGCCTATAATGCAGGTTTGACACTTGAAAAGACCTATCAGGAAATTCCTTTTGATATTGTCGACGAAGTAATCCTTGTAGATGATGACAGCAAAGACAATACACTTGATCTGGCTAAAAAGCTGGGAATAAAGCATATAATTCACCACGAAGAAAACAAAGGGTATGGCGGTAATCAAAAAACATGTTACGGAAAAGCTCTTGAATTAGGTGCTGATATTGTAATTATGTTGCATCCTGATTATCAGTACACTCCACTTTTAATCCCGGCAATGGTCAGTATTATAGCAAGCGGCTTATATCCGGTTGTATTTGGATCGAGGATATTAGGTAAAAGCGCTATCACCGGTGGAATGCCAAAATATAAATATTTCGCAAACAGGTTCCTGACCTTTATCCAGAATCTTTTACTGAACCAGAAGCTGACTGAATATCATACCGGTTACCGGGCATATTCTGCCGGGGTATTAAAAAAAATAAATTTTGATTTAAACTCTGATGATTTCATCTTTGATAATGAAATGATTGCGCAGTTGTTTTACAATGGATTCAGGATAGCCGAGATAACCTGCCCCACTAAATATTTTAAAGAAGCATCCAGCATTAATCTCAGAAGAAGCATCAGATACGGTTTTGGAGTACTGGGCGTATCATTCCTTTACTTTTTAACCAAGACGGGCATTTACAAATGGAGGCTTCTGGTTAATTAGTCAGTTATGAATAAAAAAATCTATCCGATAATAATAGGTATTTCAGCAATTCTATTTTTTATCCCTTTCCTGGGCTCTGTGCATCTTTTCGACTGGGATGAGATCAATTTTGCAGAATCCGCGAGGGAGATGATAGTCACTGGCAATTTCAGCCGGGTACAAATTGACTTTCATCCATTCTGGGAAAAGCCACCACTATTCTTCTGGATGCAGGCTTTGAGTATGAAGTTATTTGGAATTAATGAGTTTGCTGCCCGTTTCCCGAATGCGGTAATTGGAATCATTACGCTTATGACATTATATTTTACCGGAAAAAGGTTATATGACGAAAAATTCGGTTTAATATGGGCCCTTGCTTATCTCGGATCATTTTTGCCTCACTTGTATTTTAAATCAGGGATTATTGATCCATTCTTTAATTATTTCATTTTCATGTCTGTTATCTTTCTTGCAGGAAGCATCAGAGAAAAAGGTGAAAGCAAGGAATTAAAGTATTCTTTATTTGCAGGAATTTCGATCGGTCTTGCGACGCTCACAAAAGGTCCGGTCGGATTGCTCATTGCAGCTATTTCTGTGCTGATCTATTGGGCAACTATGAAATTCAAAAAAATTTCAAGCTGGAAAAACATTCTGATCTTCTCAATATCCTGTTTAATAATTACTTCTTTATGGTTTGTGCCTGAAATGATCAATAATGGTTTCTGGTTTATCAGAGAATTTATTAAATACCAGACAAACCTGTTTCTTAAACCGGGTGCCGGACATTCAGGGCCCATTTATTATCATTTCCTGATCGTTTTCCTGGGATGCTTCCCGATATCAATTCTTGCACTGCCGGTTCTTTTCAGGAAAGAACCCGTTTCTGCTGATGAAGGCAAATATGTTCTCAGATGGATGATTATCCTTTTCTGGGTTGTAATGATATTATTTTCAATTGTTAAAACAAAAATTGTACACTACTCATCTCTCGCATATTTTCCGCTTTCCTATTTTGCCGCTTCCTTTGTATATGAACTGGTTAATGGCAGGAATACATTCAAAAAATATCTTACATGGTTCCTCCTGGTAACCGGGACAATATTTTCAATTATACTTATCGGCATTCCTCTGATAGCCAGGTATAAAGATCTTATAATACCTTATATAAAAGATGATTTTGCTATTGCCTGTCTGAACACCCCGGTAAAATGGAATGGCTATGAGTTCCTGATTGGTGCCATTTATCTCTTATTCCTTTATGCTGCAGTGGTAATGATAAACCGGAGACAGTTCTTCAGGGGAATAATTGTCCTGTTCTATGCGACCGCTTTCTGCATTTTTTTCTACCTGAGGGCTGTCGTTCCTAAAATTGAAGGATATTCGCAGGCTCCGGCGATTAACTTCTATAAAAGTATTTCTGGTCAGGATGTTTATGTTACTACAATCGGATATTATAGTTACGCACCATATTTTTATTTCCGGAAAATGCCTGGAGCCAACATAGAAAGCAGTAATAAAGAATGGCTGTTAAATGGGGAAATTGATAAACCTGTCTATATAGTTACCCAATCCACAAAAAAAATATTGCTTGATAAGCATCCCGATTGCACGTTCATAAAACAGGAAGGCGGATTCCTGTTTTATTACAGGTTGCCTAAAGGAACCTCTTTACCTGTTCCCAGTAGAGAATAGTACTTTTCCCTGAACCGTTCCAGGTCTTGGCAATTCGTTCAAAATTGTACGGACCTATCTCCATAGCATAGTATAAAAAAATCTTCTCGGAAATTTTATAATTGAACAAGTCATTCCTTGAATACATGCTTCCTGTTTTGCTATTATAATCAATAAGACGTATTGGACGGATCTGGAAGTAACCTACAGCCCCTTCAAGAGGATTATAAGCTAGTGTATCAGATTGAGTTTCGACCATACCTATTGCGTGAATAAGACTTTTATACGGTTCCAGCGGCAAAGGTTTGACTACAATAACAGATTCACTGGCTGGAGCAAATACCCTGAATGCCAATGTCAGCAAAAAGGTAATCGAGACTATCTTTTTTAAAATACATTTCATAGCAAAATCATAAAAAAAGTGAGTAATAGGCACTATTGTCAGTTGTTGCCTTAACTGCAACATGTGAGCTTGATATTTCTCTTTCCTGAGAGAAATTATAGATCAGTTTCATATTCAATAACAGTTCAATCATAGTAACAAAAACAATGGAATGGTTGAATTGTTTAATTTAATCTATAAAAGATGTTCACAACTGATGTTAATATCTCTTCCCGGGATTGGCTTTCTCTTATCGGAGTCTTGCCCCGAACCCTGACTGAAAACATGTCACTTTCTTTGTCTTGAAGCTATTAAATTATTGTATTAATTAAATCAAGATAGTGGGTACTCGCTTGGTGGGTTTTATAGAATAAAGAAGCGGCATCTACTGATTGAAAGTCTCGCTGCATTCCTGCTGTGCTGCTTTGAAGTCAAGTTGAAGAAGGAAATACCGCTGATATCAAATTTCAGAAATGTTTTGATACGACGCTAATATAAAATTGACTTTATCTTGATAATGTCGTAAATTTAGATTTTAGCCTTTTTACCTGTCAATCATGAAAACTCCGCTTTTTATTATCGCTTTTCTCTGTATTTATTTAGAATGCTTCGGTATCAACAATGGCAGCATATTATTAAATGAATTATATGGCTGTTCAAATGCAGATTCAATCCCTGAAAAGAGAGCCTTCGGGACATTAAAGATCAATCCATTTCAACCGATTTTTAGTGAGATCCCTGTTTCATTTGAGATCTATAGAACACCAGGGAGAAGTTTGCAGTTCCAGGTTGGCTTCATTTTCCCGAGAAGAAATAGTTGGATGAATCAAAATGCTTTTACTTCTAATGGAGAGGAAGGTATGGCAACCGATAAGGGACTTTTTTCATACAGGAGAAGCCCTTTTAATAATGATTTTGGAATAAACCTGAAGACGGAATTCAGGATCTATTCCAGAGAAATTAATTCACCTCAAACAACAAACCATAAAAAATCTTTCTATTATGCCCCACAGTCAACATATAAATTCTGTTTTTATAAGGATCAGACATTTGCCATACACTATAGTGGGTTTTCACATTATCAGACAGAATCTAAATATTCACATGTTCTAGGAATTGGCATAATGTTTGGCATACAATCATATAATCATAGTTTAATTACAGACTGGTATGGAGGTTTAGGGTTCAGGTGTCGGACAATGTCTGTCATGATCCATGAAATTTATAGCCCATATCCACTGCCCGGTACAACTATTTATCCAAATACCACTAATAATGATGTATCTTTTTATCCTTTTGTTAACTTAGGTGTAAGGTTGGGATTTAAATTATAGTAAAACCAATTATAGCATTATGATAATAAGCCCACCGGGAAGCTTATTTAATTGCTTAGATGCGTTGTTGTATCTTAAAATTTATATTATAAGACCTTTTTATTTGCTTTGAAACAAAGAACCGGGGAGCGATTTATCGCGACGAGCCCGACGAAGTCAAATGGCGCGAACATTGCTACTCCTTTAACAACCTTACATTTAAAGCTGTCGAACCTTTTGGCCCTTTTCCTATTTCAAAAGTAACAATATTATTCTCTTTGACAGATTCCTGCAGATTGTTGGCATGAACAAAAACACTTTGTTTATTTTCCATATCACGGATAAATCCAAAGCCTTTTGAATCATTAAAAAAGGTCACCACTCCTTTTCTGATATAACTGGCTTTCTCAGCCGGAATATTTTTCCTGACTCCGGTCTCAATATTTTCTGCTTCAATCTCAATTTTTTTGTTAGGATCGGGAGGTGTTGAAGAAAGCTTTCCATACTCATCAACATAGGCAATCATATCGTTAAAGCTGCTCTTTCCACTTTCTTTCCTGATAAGCCTCTTTTTCTCTTTTTCTTTTCTTTTCTTATCCTTTTTATTTTTTACTTCTTTTTTGTTAGATGTTTCCTGAGATCTGCCCATAAATTGAGATTTGTTTCGTTAATAATTATCCAGCCGGACGAATTTACTCAAAGATAAGATTTTATTTCCGGTATTACTATCAAGTCACTTATACGCAATACCTTTAGTATAATCTTGCTTTTCTTTCATGATAAATGACCGTAATGTTTAAACAAAAGTCATGTTTTAATGTTATAAATAATTAAAACAATGCATGATGTTGATAATCTGATTTTAAAATCTTTGAAGTATTGAAATCACATAATATGTCAAAAATTGATAAAAAATATATAGTTTTTTCAGTCATATATGTCGTTTTCAATACTCAATTGATCCATGCCGGGCCACCTTTCGATACTGACGACCCTGAAACTGTCAGATTTAAACATTGGGAGTATTACATTTCATCAATAAATAACCTGCAGACAGGAGTATGGTCCGGAACAGCTCCTCATATTGAATTAAATTATGGGTTGATTCCAAATGTTCAGGTCCATTTATTATTGCCAATGAATTATAATTATGCGAGACCCCATGGTTCTGATTACGGATACGCGAATACAGAATTTGGAATAAAATACCGTTTTGTTCAGGAAACAGAAAGCTGCCCTCAGATAGGTACGTTCCCTATTCTGGAAATTCCCACAATAAAAAACAGCGAATTCAGTGACGGGAAAATGAAGATCTATCTTCCGGTATGGTTGCAAAAAACATGGGGAAAACTGACTACTTATGGAGGAGCTGGTTACTGGATTAATCCAGGCTCAAATAATAAAAACTGGATATTTTCAGGCTGGGAGATCCAGTACGACTTTTCAGAGGTTATAACATTGGGCGGAGAACTTTATTATCATACTGCTGATACTAAAATCACCAGTTCTGAAACCGGATTTAATCTGGGAGGTTCAATTAATCCTACTGAGAAATTTCATTTCATTTTTTCTTTTGGCCATACATTTACAAAAGATAACACGTTTACTTCCTATCTGGGATTATTATGGACTATATGAAAACAAAAGTATCTTTTATTATTCCTGCATTAAACGAAGAGAAAAGAATAGAGGCGCTTATCGATAATATCAAAATACTCGACAAAAAATACAATTATGAAATTATTGTAGCGGATGGCCACAGTACGGATCAAACGGCCCATTTGGCAGAGAAGAAGGGAGCAATTGTAATAAGCGATAACAAAGATGCTCCAAAAACTATAGCAAATGGCAGAAATACAGGTGCAGGCATTGCTACGGGCGAGATCTTTATTTTTTGCGACGCTGACACCGTGATTAAAGATCCGGATATGTTCCTATCCGAAATATTTTCAGTATTTCAAGATACACAGATTATCGGTGGAGCTCCGGGTTTAAGGATTTTCCCTGATGAGACTATTCTGCAAGATAAAGTCTTTCATTATCTCTTTAACAATATTGTCCGCATCAGCTTTAGAACAAAGGGTCCTATCTGTGGAGGACAGTGTCAGATTGTAAGAGCAAATTCATTCAGGGAAGTCAACGGGTATAACGCTAATATTGTTCATGGAGAAGACTCCGATTTTTTCAGGAGACTTCGTAAATTTGGAAGACTTCATTTTTTTAATAACCTGGTGGTTTATGAGTCTCCCAGAAGATATCGCCGTTTCGGATATATAGTATTACTGCTTCAGGGCGTTTACAGTCTGGCTTATCAACAGATTTTTAAAAAAAATGTATTTAAAGAATGGAGGAGAATAGAGAAAGGGATAAACAATAGAAGAAGATTTGTGTTTATCTTATAAAATTTAAAGTATGAGAGCGGAACTATTTATAAATTCAGTCAATAATACTAAAATGTCAAATGAAAATTACAAATAATAAAATTTTAATCACAGGGGGCGGTTCAGGCATTGGGCTGGGACTGACCGAAAGATTTGTCAAAGAGAACAACATTGTGATTATATGTGGGAGACGAGAGTCTGTTCTGAAGGAAGTCTCAAAAAGGATTCCCTCGGTTGTTACAAGGAAATGTGATTTATCAGTTGCCGGCGAAAGGGAAAAACTTTTTGATTGGATCTCAGAAAATCATAATGACTTAAATGTGCTGATAAACAATGCCGGCATTCAGCAAAGGAGCTCAATTTCGGACAATGACTTTTTTCAAAAAGCAATAGAGGAAATTGCTATTAATATTGAGGCTCCGATTCATCTTTCATCACTTTTCACCAGCCTGAAATCCTTAGATACAATTATTAATATATCCTCAGGACTGTCTTTTGTACCAATCGCCAGAATGTCGGTATATTGTGCTTCAAAAGCATTTTTGCATTCATTCACACTTTCTCTGAGGCATTTAATGAAATCAAATAATATTGAGGTAATTGAAGTGATCCCGCCGGCATTGAACACTGATCTGGGTGGAAAAGGATTACATACTAGTGCACCTCCTGTAAGTGATTTTATCGAGTCTGTTTTTGCCCAGTTGAAACAAGGCAAGATTGAGATAACTTCCGGATTCACAGAATCAATGACAAAATCCGGTCCGGAAGATTTGCAAAAAGCATTCAACAGGATGAACAGTGTGTGAAGCTATGCACAAATTTCTGGCAGGATATTTGCACAGCCAATTCCAAACTCTAGATAATCTATAATATGAAAAAAATATATTTCCTTCTGATCATAGCAATTATTGGTATGCAACACATCGATGCCCAGTTCTTAAAGAATGCAAAAAAACTGCTTAACTCCGATAATAAAGGACTTACTGAAAAAGATGCTGCCGACGGAATAAAGGAAGCGCTTGTAAATGGTACAGGACAAAGTGTAAAACTGGTTTCGGTTATTGATGGATATTGGGGCAATCCGGAAATTAAAATTCCCTTCCCGCCCGAAGCAAAGGAGATGGAGTCAAAACTAAGAGCAATCGGAATGGGGAAAAAAGTGGATGAATTTAACAAATCGATGAACAGAGGTGCAGAAAAAGCTGCAGCTGAAGCAAAACCTATTTTTGTTGCAGCTATTAAGGGCATGACAGTCAGAGATGCTGTTAATATTGTGAAAGGAACGGATAATGCAGCCACTCTATACCTGAAAAATACCACCTCACCTGAGCTTATCAGTAAATTTCAGCCCATAATTAAAACTTCGCTTGATGAGGTTGATGCTACAAGATACTGGAGTGACCTGATCACGGCCTACAATAAGATCCCACTGGTTAAAAAAATGAATCCGGATCTTACTTTATATGTTACTCAAAAAGCAATTGATGGTCTTTTTATTATGATTGCAAAAGAAGAATTAAAAATCCGCAAAGATCCTATGGCCAGGACATCAGAACTGCTTAAGAAAGTATTTGGGAGCTAGATTTCAAAAGTCCTCTAGGGGCCTGGCGGGATCCTGAGGAATGTATTAAATAACAAAAAGAGGTTGTATCATCTACAACCTCTTCTGCATTTACTTACCTGAGTAATTTAAAACTAAGCGGAAGTGGTTCAGAATTAAAGAGAACCGGGAAATAATTTGCTTCTTTTTCAGTGAAGCTTCCGGTAACTTCAATTTCTCCTCCTTCAATGACGGATTTCACTATTGGCCAGGAGTATACCTTATCATCAATGACAATTGCAATTGCTTTGTTCAGATTCTTTTTTGTTGCATCTGCAAAAATAATTATTGATGAAGGTTTTAATTTGATTTGAATTTTTGAATTCTGTGAATCTTTACTTGTTACAATTTTAACAGATTCTACATCCGATCGAACCAATAAAGGTTTTCCGGCATCATCCGTTTTTAAGGTGAATAAACAATACCCAGATTTTTCTGATTCCAGTCCCCAGACTAATTTACAATTCCTGACAGGGACAGAGGACCGGATATATTCATCTGCTTTCTTCCGGCTTTCAGCGCTGGAACATCCGACCCTGGGATCCGAAGGTTTCAGTTCCTGATCGTGGTTCAGGATTTTTAAAAGCTGATTATCCGGTTTCAATAACTCTGCAATTTCATCTTGGGTATATGTTTCGTAGAAAGCCAGGTCACCTTTTGAAGTCAGGATTCCTTCAATTTCAGATATGTCAGTATTATCCTGAAATTTAATTATAACCTGTCCCTTATCTGCTGAAACCTTTACTTCAAATGAGCTTAGCCCATATAGTTTTAACCTGGCCGAAATAATATCTGCCGATCGGTTTAATGATTCTGACCCGACATTATTACCTGTTGCCTGAAGTGTGATACTTTTAGCGCTTTCCGTTGTTTTCTGAACTGCAGAAGTTAATGTTATTGCAATAACAATTGAAACAATTAAATATATAATGCTTTTCATAATTCGTAATATTAAGTTGATAGATTAAGAGAAACACAATCTGTAGCAATACAGAACAGGAAATTAACTTAAATGTTGTGGTTCATCCTTTTCCCCGGAAAACAGATGATAAAAGAGAATGAATTGAGGAATTTTGATTATGCCCTGGCTGATAGTCTGAAGATATGAGATTTTCAGATTTGTTCTCTTGTTTTCAGACAGTGGATTCCGGTTAAAAGCCAGTATGTTAAAATTATCTTTATTTGAAATCCATGTTTTCTGAAATATCTGTAACCTGACACACGGGCCAGATATCGCACTATTCTGACTCACAGGCATATAAGAAGAAACCGGTTTCCTGGTAAGTTCATTAGTGGTTCTTAAAGAATTACTGTAAATCAATAGTCCGAAAAAGAGAATTGATATTACAATAATTGCATCAAAATTTACAATTCTGATATTTTCCCGGGTATTCAACATTTGTCAAAAGTAACTCTTTTTCAGAGATAATACAAAAGAATCAATTCCATTAATTTTACTTCCACATGGACTGGAGCTGATCAGCATATCAATTCAGTCCATAACCAGCACTTTAGCACCGCGAATTTTTCTTTGCTTAAGCTCTGTAAGTGCAATATTAGCTTCATCAAGTTTATATTCCTGAATTTCAGGAAGAATTGGAATTTCAGCAGCCAGATTAAGAAATTCAATAACATCTTTTCGTGTGACATTTGCTACACTCTTGATTTCTTTCTCCATCCATAACTGTTTTGAAAAGTCGAGGTTTAATAATTGATTTTTATCGGTTTCCTCTTTTCTTATTGCATTGATTATCAGTCTGCCGCCCGGTTTAAGTTTATTCAAAGCATCAACTACGGGTTTCCAGACAGGTGTTGTATCGATAATGCAGTCCATTTGATCCGAAATATCAGCTGTTGTGTCGCCGGCCCAGAATGCTCCAAGTTCTCTTGCAAATGTTCTTTCATTTTCGCTCCTTGCAAAGACAAATATTTTAGTTTTAGGGAACCTGTACCTGACAATCTGAAGGACAAGATGGGCCGAAGCTCCGAACCCGGTGAGCCCCAAATTGCTGCCGTCTTTAAGACCCGATAGCATAAGCGACCGGTAACCGACTGCTCCGGCGCATAACAGGGGAGCTGCCTGTGAATTAGTAAAAACCTGTGGTACATGATATGCAAATGATTCAGGAACCGTCATATATTCAGAGTATCCTCCATTCACATCTCTGCCGGTTGCAATAAATCCGCGGCATAGATTTTCTCGTCCCGACAGGCAAAAAGTACATTTCCCGCATGAGGAAAATATCCACGCAATGCCAACTCTCTCTCCCGGTCTTATTTTTGTCACCTTCTTGCCGATACTTTCCACTACTCCGACCACCTGATGACCCGGAACTATCGGAAATCCGGGAGGAGGAGTCCTGCCTTCAATTTCATCAATTTCAGTATGGCAGACACCGCAAGCCAGAACTTTAACGAGAACTTCATATTCGGCAGGAATAGGTTTTGGTATATAAGCCATTTCCAATGGCTTAGTATTAAGCTCAAGGTCAGTTATGGAATTCAGTATCATTGCTTTCATTGAATAATCTTATAAGTACTAAACAAATCTAATGATTTTTTGTCTTGCGACAGGGAATTTAACGCCCCTCGTGAGCTTGTTTTTAAGGCATATACGGATCCTCATCTCTATACCAGTCGGATATTCGGAATCAAGAATATCACAAACTGGTAACTGTAACAAAAAGAAAAGGAATAATTCAATGTAGTCTAACGTCATTGGAATTGGTTAGGTTTTCAAGTTCAATTTCATAGTCAAATTGCAGATCTTCGTGCAAGAGTGTCACTTTTTTCCTGATCGCCTCTATTTGTTTTTTATAGAAATTCTGAAGTCCGGAATTCTTATGAATGGATGGAGTAAATTTTTTAAGCTTAATACAAAAATACAGCAATAATTCTACCTCCGTTTCTTTCTTTTGTGAATATCTGGCATACTTCCTGATAGTGCGTAATATCTTCCGAAAGCTTTTCTTAATTAAGTAATGGCTCTTTCTATTTATTATCTCAAATTGCTCATCAACCTCCTTTTTTACATCTTCTATATAAAAAGCTTCATCTGACGATTCAAAAAGGAGGTATGTCAATAATTCTTTATTCTCCTTTTTGAATCTTGCAAGACGCAAGCATAAATCCCGCAGTTCTTTAGGAGTATTATTAGTTAATTCTTCTTTGAGATCTTTAATGGTTACAGCCTTCATCGACATAATCTGAGTAGCAACTTTTCACACTTTCTCCCCTTCAGTCTGAGTTACTTTACTTCCTTTCTTTTGAGGATATGAACCTGGCAGGATCACATTAATGAGTTTTTTGCCCCACAAACCCAGCCGGAAACCTGCCCCGAGAGATAATATACTTAATGCTATTGAAAGAAGGTAAAGATTTCCCTGAGGAGCTATAAAAAATAATGCAACCGATAATGAAAGAATTATCAGACTGAATATAATTTTTACTCTTAATATAGGAGTTGCAAGCGTTTTGAATCTGGTCAGTCCGTCAATAACTCCGGTGATAATTGCCAGGATAAGTGTGAATGGGAAAACAAATACTGAAAAAATTAAAACATTTTTCAGTACTTCGGGCTGAAATTGTTTAAAAAGATTTGTCACAATTATCAGGATGGGAATTGCAATGACAAGAGCCTGAGAAAGATGAATGGCGATAGGATGAAGGTCAAAATTGAGCAAGACTAACCTGTTACGGGAAACCCTTTCCCTGTAAGGTTCAAAAACTTTTCTTGGTAATCCGCAAGCCGGACATACCTCTCCCAGTTTATCTGCTTCTATTACAAATCCGCAAGGGCGGCACCGTAAAAGTTCCTTCATATTAGTAATGATTGATTAAACTTAGCAAATTTAAGAATTTAATGATTCTAAAAACAGTTTGAATTCACTTTAGTACAGATAAGAATGCTCTGTCATGCCTGTCGGAATGCAGCACTATTTTCCATGAACATTAGCATTCATAAATTGTTTAAAGAGAAGTTATTTAAATGAACAAAATAATCTTTAGTCAAAATTTCCAGTAGCAGGGAGAGAAAATAGATTTATTTAAACTTTAATAATACTAATCATGCCAAAATATCTAATAGAAATTCCTCATGGATCAGAGAAAATTGAATGTCTGAGGTCAGTGGCAATATTGCTTAGTTCAGGTTCACATTTTCTTACTAATGCAGATTGGGGTTGCATGGATGGAGAACATAAGGCCTGGTTCTTCATGGATGCCAGCAATAAAGATGAAGCTCTAATGGTAGTTCCACCGGCTTACAGAAAAGATACGAAAATATCACAGCTCAACAAGTTCAATCTGAAAGATGTTAATGAATTACTCAAACATCACAGCGATTAAAAAGGTTATAGACTCTTTATAGCCAGACTTGTATAAATATTTTATAAATAATTAAGCTAAAAGTTACAAAGTACACATATGATTCTAATTATTTTATGCCGGTTTTACTAAACCGGCTTTAAAAAAAAGGAGGTACAAAATGAAAAATACAGAAGTTTTAAGTTTCGGCAAACCGTATGAAGTTCGGGAGTTCCCAAAAGGACGGCTCGAACTTATAAAAATCGGTGGTGCAACAGTCGGAAGGGCTATCTTTCAGCCAGGCTGGAAATGGTCAGAATCAGTCCAACCAATTGCAAAGACTAAGAGTTGTGAAGCACCTCATTTTCAGTATCATATCTCAGGAGTGCTGAAAGTACATATGGATGATGGAACTGAGTTTATATGTCGGCCTGGAGATGTCTCTCTCCTACCTTCGGGTCATGATGCGTGGGTTGTTGGAAATGAACCGGCGGTAGTAGTCGATTTCCAGGGGATGATAGACTATGCAAAATCCGTATAATTAAAAGTATTTCGGATTATTTTTTAGTCAGAGCATAACGCCAGTTGATCTGGTAATTAGGAAACATATTGCAAAAACAAAGAGGAAGAATACTGAACTATAAAGTTGATATGTTTTTTCAATTATTTAGCTATAACAAAACGTTATGCTTTACTTTAGGGGGATAATTCCAGACACATCCACCTGAAATTGTCTTTCGGCTATTGAGAGGGTGAAAAGAATGGCAAATTGTATTTTGCTGTCAGATTTGATCGCAGGGAAGACAATGATTATCTCATATTTGCGTTATAATTTTTATTACTTTGTTTGTTATAATGTAACATTGCTGAACTGAACCAGAAGAACAGATGAAAGTGTTTATTAAGCTTGTACTTTCTATGTCAATAATAATGTTATTGTCTTCCTGCACAAGAATAGTATATATCAGCAAAAATATTGCCCCTGAAATCCAGCTTGAGAAAGAACATCATAATATTGTATTTGTTAATCTGTTTAATTACACGATACCGGCAAATGTAAATAAGAAGGACAGGGCTGTGTACCATGCAGGAGTAATGAATTTAGTTGACGGATTATCATCATTTTCAAGTGATAGTTCCTTTAATTTCTCCATTGGTGATACTCTTAAAAAAAGCGATGAACCCGGACTTCTTACAACTGTGCTGCCTGTTGATACTATTAACAATATTTGTAACAGATTTAATGCCAACCTGTTATTGACTCTTGATTCTGCAAGGATCTTTTTTGAGCGGGATACAGTTGCCAACTCTTATTATGGAATAAAGTACAGAACAATAAATTTCAAACTGACTGCAATGTTTTTTTTGTCACTGTATACTGATGATGGCAATCTGATAGACCGGAGTGAAGCGGAGCAATCATCTATCTTCGTACCCAGGTCTGCAATGCCGGGGTTTATCAGGGTACCATCCATCTCAAGAGCGACAGAAGAGATCGGATACCTGTCATTTCAGGCCGGGCAGGATTATGTAACCAAGTATTATCCTCAAATTATCCATGGTACAAAACAACTTTATACGGGCAGTATCTTTAAAGAATCCAACCAGTATATATTTGTGAAAGACTGGAATAAAGCAATTGAACTTCTGGAACAGCTTGTGAAAAACCCCGATCCCGTAATAGCAGAAAAAGCCAGGCATAATCTGGAGGTAGTGAAAGAGGCCTCAGAGGCTGGGGACTGATAATGAGTGCAGAATGTGGTCTTCGGTAAAGAATATGCTGTTTCCGGGTTGTAATGGGTGGGCTCGGGTGAGTTCTAATTCTTTTTAAGAAAAGCTGAATTCTCTTTATAGGTATAATCATTGCCATAAATAAAGAGACAACTACCCCCTGAAATTTTATCTATTATTTCTTTTGAATTTTCAACCGGGAGAGCCAGACAGCCCCAGCTTCGCCCAAGCCGGCCATTCTTATTAATAAATGCTTCACTTACATATTTAGCACCATGAATGACTAATTCCCTGATCCTTGCATTGTCGTTGATACCCTTTTCGAGACCTTCAATCCTCAGCGAGTAGCCATGATCGCCATAATATGTTTCGGCAGTAATGAAAAAGCCCAGTGAGCTTTTAAGAGATCCCGGCTGGTTTGAGAAGCTTTTAGCATAATTATCTCCCGAGTTTTTCCCGTGCGCAACAAAACACTTATATATAAGTCGTTTATTCTCCAGATCAATTACATAAAACCGTTTTTCAGTCGACGGCTTTGAAAAATCAATTATACTTATAATGTCCTTCTTATTAAGATAATTTATATGTTGGTATCCTGTAATTGCAGTATTAAAGATTTCGAAGGATATCTCTTCCTCCAGCTTGCACTCCAGCCATATTTGGTGAATATCAATATCTTCAACTGTCAGCTTATTGCTCAGGCTTATGATGGCAAAAAAGAATATTGTAGTAAATATTTTGCCTGAAATCTTCACTTATAAACGTAATTTATATCAGGCAAAGTTAACCACAGAAAACCTTCGACAATTTGTTGAACTCCAAAAAATACAGGTATACTGGCAAAAACCAGTTGAGATGGTTTATGAAGTTCTCTAAAAGTAGCTACTCCGATACCAGTTATGATGACACCTCCTGCAAAACTTGCCCCGGCTGAGAAACACATATTAAGCTCCTTTCCTTTTGTAAGTAATTAAACTCCTTTGTGTTGAAAATCTATTAATAAAAACAATATCGTGTAATAGTACTGCTAATAAATGGATAATACTTTATCCGGGTTGACCTGTGAGCTTTTATTACTTCTGAATACATGATTATAACTTTATCAAAAAAAGTTGGTATAAGTTTTGTTATTACTATATTGTACTAACTTGTTCTTTTAAAAATTTATCTTATGAAAAAGTTTATAGTAACTACAATTCTGGTGGCATTATTTACCACCGGCGCAATACTTAAGGCACAGGATAATCATCCTGAATACCTGGGTTTGCCAGGGGATAATCTTAATCTTTATGCAGTAATGAAACTGTTTCAGGAATCAAAAACACTTGAAGATTTTGAAAGAGACCTTAATGATACTAAATCCAATATAAATAATCTCGACCTTAATGGCGATAACCTGGTGGACTATATAAAGGTGATCGATAATGTAGACGGAGATGTTCATAATATTGTTCTGCAGGTAGCAGTAAGCCCTAGGGAAAATCAGGATGTTGCCGTTTTTACCGTGCAGAGGTTTCAGAATGGACAGGTGCAGATCCAGCTTACAGGCGACGAACAATTATATGGCAAGGATTACATAATTGAACCTATATATGATAATGCAAATCCGGGAGGGACAGCCAATCCGGGATACGCAGGAAATACACGAATAGTTGATGGACAGTCTGTTACTTATGTTAATACAACACCGGTTCAAATTGCTGCCTGGCCCCTGATAAGATTTCTTTTCCTTCCCACTTATATTGTATGGCACTCACCATGGTACTGGGGCTATTACCCGGGTTACTGGCATACATGGCATCCATACTCCTGGAATTACTACTATGGGTATCAGTATAACTGGAACCGTTATTATTACGGACATTACCGCCAGTGGAACTATCATCGCTATTCAAGATGGAATGACTTTTATTACAATGGGAGACGTTCATATTCACCGGATATTCATCACAGAGTAGAGATGGGTTATTATAAAAATACATATTCGCATCCCGAGCAGAGAAAAGATGGGGAATCTATGTTCGCCAATACCCATCCGGATCAATACAGAAGATCGAAAGCGATCTCATCAGGGAATAACTCCAATATAACACGGAGGGCAACTACCACAATGACAAACAAATCAGTCACAAATCCACAACCTGGTAACAATACCGTAACAAACCGGAGGTCAACTACCACTGGAACCAGCAAATCCGTCACAAATCCACATCCTGGTAATAACACCGACATAAACAGGAGGTCTACTACTACAGTTACCGATAAGTCGGTGATAAATCATCCCTCAGGAAAAAATGCGGGAATAAACCGTTCACACGACCAGACAAAACCTGCTGCAACTTCTTCCAACCGAAAGATTGTAAATAAGAAAAAGTCGGTGTCAACAGTGAAAAAAGAGACTCATACGAAAGAGGGTGATAAAAAGGAACCTGATCACAACAGGCAATAACTCTTAAATTAAACCAAATTGCATATAGCGAATTCCTGTGAAAGCAGGAATTCGTTTTTTTCCTCTTCATTTCCTCTTTACCCTTCTTTCTTTCTCTCTTTCTCTCTTTCTCACTTTTGTTCCTCATCTTTTTCTCATTTTGAGAATTATTTCTTACCCGGGGCATAACATAATAAACTTGTTAATATTTTAATTTATTATCTGTTAATCAGATACAGGTTCGGCTACCATTTTGAGATAATCTGGCACAGTTTTGGAATAATATGGGCAGAACCAATCTAACAGCGAAATGAAACAAAAAATTAATGTCCTCGTCGTTGAAGATAATGAATATTACAATAATATGATTTTCAATGCCTTGCAACAAAGTACTCATTTTGTTCAGCAGAAAATGAAGTACCAGCTGGTTCTGCATTCATTTGTTGATTTATCTGACTGCATGAGAAAAATTGAATCTCGTGAATTTATTGATAATGATGTTGTCGCATTCGTTGATTATAATGTGGGAAATGAGATTAGCGGTGCCCAGATCATAAGGCAGCTGAAAAAAGAAAACAGTAATACCCTTGCTATACTGCTGTCTCAAACGCGTGCCATTGAAGAAAGAAGCACCCAGAACAATTACGATTTTTGCGTTATTAAGGATACCTTCGCCCCTGCGCTTTGCAGATTATACCTTGATCAATTTATTGAAAATAAATTTTCATAGCTTTGGGGATTATTAATCCTGCCACAAGCCTTGAAGAAAATTTCAATTCAGATAAAGATTGGATTCTTAATGATACTGGCAGTAGTACTACTCTCAGCAACTGGATACTTATCCTATCGGAATCTTTCTTCAATTGTTGCTTCAATTCAGATGAACTTAAAACCCGACCTAAGACTTTCATATATACGGAACATTTCAATGGATCTGGAAAAAGCACAAAACAGTATCCGTATTTATACAAATACACATGATACACTGGATCTTCGACCCTATTACACTATAATCTCCAACATTGATGAAAAAGTAAGCAATTTACGTTCCGAGTGTATAACTGATTCATTACTAATGCAACAGACTGATACCATTAGTAAGTTAATTGAAAAAAACATTGATATCTGGAACCAGTTGTTATATCTTCATCATAACTACACTGTAGTTGAAAATCTCAAACATTTATCTGTACGGCTGGATAGTAACTCGGTTGAAGACAGTAAAACTGAAAAAAGCATTCTTAAACGTGTTTTCAGTCGTGCCAATAAAAACAGGTTGAATGAAAAGGAAATTTTAAGCGATCTCAAAGAAATAGAACATCAAGATAGCATAACGAAGGTAAAACTGACGATAAGAGAGTCGAAATTAGCAGTCACCAGCAGCGAAATCAAAGAACAGTTTTATGATCTGATTAACAAAATAGAAAATGAGATTTACGGGCTCGTTAAAACAAAAGCCTTAGCCGCAGATCAATTAGCAGCAAAAACTTACATCTGGCTGGCTATGTTTTCGGTATCAGGCACTCTCCTTGCAATATTAGTAATGTTTATAATTGTACGTTACGTAAGAAAAACCCATGCTTATCAGATTGCTCTCCAGAATTCTAAGGATGAAGTTGAAAAACTGGCCCGTACAAAAGAACTCTTTATGGCAAATATGAGTCATGAGATCCGTACACCTGTAACAGCCATTTCAGGATTTACAGAACAGCTCCTGCATGAACCTCTGGATGAAAGTACAACCCGTTCGCTGAAAATTATCAAATCATCTTCCGACCACCTCGCGAATATTATTAACGATATCCTGGATTTTTCGAAATTGCAGAACGGCAGACTGGCGCTTGAAAAAGTACATTTCACAATCGTGCAAATTTTCGAGGATGTTTATACATTGTTTGAGAAACAGGCCCTCAGAAATAATACCAGATTGACCTATACAATAAGTCCGGATACTCCTCATTTTCTGCTGGGTGATCCGTATCGTCTAAAACAAATTCTTATAAATCTGGTCAGTAATTCAGTCAAATTTACTAGGAATGGTGTTGTAGATTTCAGTGTAAATTGTATTAAGAGGGAAACGAAAGAAATTGAGCTTGTTATAGAGGTAACCGATACGGGTATCGGAATAGAGGAGAACAAAATAAATTTCATTTTTGAAGATTTTACCCAGGAGGAGATGAGCACCACCCGTAAATATGGCGGAACAGGATTAGGCTTATCAATAGTCAAAAAGCTCATTGAATTGCACAGTGGGACTATTGAATGTGTCAGCAGGAAAAACCAGGGAACCAGAATTGCCTGCCATATCCCATACCTGACCGGTGATGAAAAACAGGTCAGAAAAGAAGTCGAACCTCCCCTTTATATTCCTGAAGAAATCAGAAATATGAATATTCTGATCGTCGATGATGAGGAATATAACCGTCTGCTTTTCAAAACTATACTGGAACGATGGAAAGTCAGGTACCATGAAGCTGTAAATGGAATAGAGGCATTGGAAATTTTAAAAACCGAACGGTATGATATGCTGTTTATGGATGAAAGGATGCCGGGAATAGACGGGTTAAAGGCAACACAGTTTATCCGGGAGGAGATGAAAATCACGAAATCGGAAATGCCGGTCATCTGTATTTCGGCTGCCATAATAAATGAAGACTGGAAAAAATACCAGAAGGCAGGGATGAACGCTTTTCTTCCAAAACCATTTACCGAAGAGATGTTACTTACGACAATTCTTTCTGTAATAAAAGATTACGCACCGGTCTCAGAAGCTGATCAGTCAATTGAAGAAAATATTGACTCTGCCGGTCCTGGTAAAATTAATTTGCAAAATCTCTATCATATCTCAGGTGGTGATGAAAAGTTTGTAAAGCAGATGCTGTTTTCTTTCATTGATTCCACAAAAAAAGGGCTTGACGAAATGCAGGAGATTGTAAAATCGGGACGGATTGACTCAGTAGCCGACCTTGCTCATAAAATGTCATCGCCTTGCCGGCATATTGGCGCACTGGATCTCTGCAATCTCCTTAGAAAGATCGAGGAAAATATTCAGAAGAAGGTCGAGCCAAATAATCTGGAAACGCTTGCTGGAGAATCCTTACTTGAATTTGAAGCCGTTAGCGGACTTATTAAAGAACATATCGCGAAAATCAGTTAAAACTCTGGCAAATACGGCCATTTTTGCTTTACTTTGTAAGAGCCGTAATAAACTATGAACCAGAATTCAACAGGATATGTCAGAAAAGCCTTTTAAAATATTTGTTGTAGAAGACAGCGAATGGTATAACAGGCTTTTAGTACACACTCTTTCTTTAAATCCTGACTATGAGATAAAGAGTTTTTTCAACGGAAAAGATTTTCTGAATTGTCTTTATGAATTGCCTGATATTGTAACCCTTGATTACCGGCTTCCGGATTTTACGGGACTTGATGTCCTGAAAAGAATCAAGGAGGAAAACTCAGATGTTCAGGTTATACTAATTTCGGAACAGGAAGATATTGACACAGTGGTAAGCCTGCTAAAGATGGGGGCCTATGACTATATCAGCAAGTCAGAAGATATTAAAGACCGTCTGCTTAACACGGTGAAGAATATAAGGAACGGCATCGGCCTCAAAAGAGAGATAACAACTCTGCGAAGGGAAGTTCAAAAAAAATACAGCTTTCGTGAAAGCATACTTGGCGAGAGTCCCGCAATTAAAACTGTTTACGATCTTATTGACAAAGCTCTGAGTACGAACATTACCGTAATTGTATCGGGTGAGACAGGAACCGGAAAAGAGCTTGTGGCAAAAGCTATTCATTACAACTCGAAGCGTAAAGACAAATCATTTGTCACAGTAAATGTTGCTGCAATCCCTCGTGAGCTGATCGAGAGTGAATTGTTTGGTCATGAAAAAGGTTCTTTTACAGGAGCAGCCTTTCGCCGGATTGGCAGATTTGAAGAAGCCGACGAAGGTACACTCTTCCTTGACGAAATAGGAGAAATGGAAATGAATTTGCAGGCAAAATTATTGCGTGTTCTGCAGGAAAAAGAAATTATACGTATTGGCGGTAACAAACCTGTCAAAACCGACTGCCGCATTGTTGTAGCAACCAATAAAAACCTGAAAGAGGAGGTTAAAAAAGGAAAGTTCAGAGAAGATTTGTATTACAGGCTATTAGGCTTGCCCATAGAATTACCGCCATTACGTGAAAGGGGAAATGATATATTGATACTTGCCAGGTATTTTATCGGGAAATTTTGCGATGAAAATAACATTCTGTTAAAAAAGTTAACGGTACAATCACAAAAAAAACTAATGAGCTATTCATTTCCGGGAAATGTTCGCGAATTAAAATCTGTAATTGAACTTGCAGTCACACTTTCAGCAAGTGATGAGGTCGAACCAGCAGACCTTGTGGTTGACAGAGGCGATCCTTTGTCAGATGTTGCCAATGACAATCTGACCTTACGGGAATACCAGGTGAAAATTATTAAAGCCACTCTGAAGAAAAACAACAATGATATCAGACTTGCAGCCGAAAAGCTCGATATTGGAATTTCGACTATCTACCGTATATTAAAGGAAGAAAAGGAGTGATTACTAAATCCTCCGGTTAAACTCTCAATCTCACATCCTTATTTCTCAATATGAGAATTGTTTTCTCAAAATGAACAGTTCTTTATCAAATCATATATATACAATATACTCATTTTAAATATGTTAGAGCACGTACCGATTAAAGGCATGCCTTTTGAAATAAAGGTATGCAGTATTCCTGTTAAGGAGGATTATAAATTACTCAGAATTAGCAGATCAATAAGTCAGGGATACACATAATTATAAGATAAAAACTATAACAATTAAATAAATTAAATTAAAGGAGGAATTAAAAATGACAAATGAAGTAAACAGTAACCGTAATGTGGTTAATGATAATGCAGCTTCACGTAATAATGAAAAAAAAGCAAAGAAAGAAGGAATTAAAAAAGGTGTCACCACTACCGCCATAATTTGTTTTGTTCTTCTTCTGGCAGCCGGTTTAGTGGTTAATTCAACGTATAAAAATGAGCAGAAAAAACATGTTGCTATCGTTGAAAACCAGAAACACTCATTTACACAATTATTAACCTCACGTGATTCAGTGATCAACGAATGGATGTTGACATTTGATGAGATAGAAAAGGACCTGAGCACTGTAAAAGAGAAGGAAAATATAATCACGATGAAATCATCGGATAAAGAATTTTCCAAAGACAAAAAACAACAGATCCTGAAGGATATTGAGTATGTTAATACACTGCTTGATCAGAATAAAAAGAAAATAGCATCATTAACAGCCCAGTTGAACGCTTCAGGGGGAACAATAAAAGGTCTTCAGGTTAGGGTTGCTGAACTGGAAGCTTCAATGAAACAGCGCGAGACAGAAATAGCTGATCTGAAAACTACTCTTACTAAAAAGGATTTTGAGATAGGACAGCTTAATACCCGTATGAGCGACCAGCAGGTAGCTATCGCACAAAAGGATGAGAAAATAACTAATCAAACTTCAGAATTGAATAAAGGTTATTTTACTTCCGGAACCTATAAATCTCTGAAAGCAAAGGGACTTGTTTCTAAAGAAGGCGGTTTCCTCGGATTAGGGAAAAAAGAATCCTTACACCGCGATTTTGCTGACAATCTGTTTACCCAGGTCAACATTAAGGATCTGAAAAGTATTCCGGTGAATTCAAAAGAGGCAAAGCTTATTACCAGTCACCCAAGCAGTTCCTACGAGCTTGTTCGCGATAAAGACAACAAAATAGCCAGCATAGATATAAAAGATCCCGACCAGTTCTGGAAAATCTCAAAGTATGCTGTTGTTGAAGTAAAATAATAATAGAAGGATTATGCTCTGATCTGCAGGCATATGTTGTGAAAGGCAAAGTATAAGACCTCACAGGATCTAAAACCTGTGGGGTCTTTTTTTTATAAGAAGATGTGTTAAGATCCAGTGCGGTACTTACCGTTGAGTCAGAATTATTTATAATTTCGTAAAAAACTAATCCTTTATGAATTTAGGACCGATATTTTGATAAACTCCATCATTAATGAATTTAATTAATCTCAAAATGAAAAAGTTGTTACTTGCTGTTATCTGTTTATTAATCACTCTCAGCGTAAGTTCACAGGGAAATCAAAATCTGGCTGAATTGCTTGGTTATCCGAGGGATTCTAAACTGCTTATAATCCATGCTGATGATATGGGTCTGGCTCATTCAGTTAACACGGCATGTATAAGAGCTTTCGATAATAAAGGTATTACTTCAGGAAGCATTATGGTACCATGCCCATGGGCCCCTGAAATTGCGTCTTATGTAAAAGACCATCCCGGACTGGATGTTGGAATTCATCTTACAATGACAGCAGAATGGGATCAGTATAAATGGGGTGGCATAACTTCTTCAGACCAGATCCCCAGCCTGCTTGATAAGAATAATTATTTTTATGCGTCAGTGGAAGAACTTGGTAAGGTAGCAAAAGGAGCGGAAGCTGAAAAAGAACTCAGAGCCCAGATTGACAAAGCAATAGCTTCAGGTGTTCAGCCTACTCACCTTGATACGCATATGGCTAGTGTTCTTGCTAATCCGGAACTGATAAAAATATATCTGAACCTTTCCGAAATATATCATTTGCCGATTTTGTTCCCACGTTCATATTTGAGTTGGTTTCCACCCGATGTGGCTAAAACACTGGAATCAAAAATATTCCTGCTTGATAATTTATTCATGCTCGATCCAAAAATGATTACAGGCAAATGGATTGATGCTTATAAAAAAGCTATTGAAGAAATGAAACCCGGTTTAAACGAGATGATTGTTCATCTGGCAGTTGATAACGACGAAATGCAGGCAATAAGTAAGGGGCACGATGATTATGGCTCTGCCTGGCGCCAGCATGATCTCGATTTAGTGCTGAGCAATGAATTTAAAGATCTCTTAAAGACAAATCATATAATTCTTATTGGCTGGGGACAAATCAGGGATCTTATGAATGCACCCGGCTTAAAGTAAGAAACTTCTTCTGTTCATCAGTAAGAATGTTGAGAATGTCTTTCCTGTTCGAATCCATGATACCCTGCATTTTAGAAAACATCTCTTCCCTTACCTTTTTCATCTCATCAATCTGTTTTTTATTCAGATCTGCTATTTGCTTCTTTTGATTATCTGTGACGTTTGGAATACTTTCCAGCATCCTTCTCCCTGGTGCCATCGGCATCCATCCAAGGCTATCCATCGGCATCCGACCCATGCCTCTCATCATTCCAAATCCCATTCCGGGGCCCATGCCTCTCATCATTCCATTTCTCATACCATGATGCATCATTCCCCACATTACCGGCATTCCTCTTTTATGTCTGAAATTCTGACCCATTTTCATCCAGATCATCTTTGCCGAATCTCTAATGTCTCTCCTGTCATGCCTCCCATTGTGGCATGCATTGCCTGCTATCAAAAGCACAAGCAATAATCCGATGATTGTAAGATTTCTTTTCATGATAATAATTAATTAATCTATGTTTTTTTAAAACTCATTCCTGTTTAAAATTCAGGATAATTTCTTTTACTATTAGACATCCAAATAGATTAATTTATTCTCAAATTCAATAAAAAAGGCCCCTCGCGGAGCCCAGAAAACGTTAATTATATTTAAAAGTTATTTCTTTTCATAAACCATATTGCTTTTCACATCACCATTCGGGCCTTGTCTTGTAGCTTTAACAGTAAGTGTTTTTGCATCGGTCAGCACCCATACTTCTGTTGATTTCATTGTCGTTGACTCTCCGTTCATATCCATGGTCCTGGAAGTTTCAATGGTAAGAGATTTCCCGTCAGCCGACCATTTTGCTATGGATTTGCTGTCGCCTCTGGGTGATGTATTGACACTCTCCTTACCGTCGAGGGTATATTTCATAGTGATTATAGTAGGTTGACCATCCTGACCGGTCCTCGTTCTGACAACCGTCAGAAGATTGGCTTCCTGTGTAGCAACGAAATTGCCGCCACCCATTCTCATACCACCGCCACCACCCTGGCCACCCTGTGGCATGGTGCTCTTTTCTGCATTTAATGTCCAGTCACCTGCAAAATTCGTTTTACCGGCCTGTGCATTTGTAAAACACGGCGTAATAAGTGCCAGTATAAGTATTAATGATGCTGACCGTATTAAAGTAGCGCTGTTAACCTGAAGTTTCTCAATTTTTCTTTTCATATTCTTTTATTTTTAAGTGAGTTGATCTTTAATAGACAACAATCCAGGCGCAAATATTCCTCAGGATATCAAAAAAAATCTTGGACTGGAATTACATCATATATATTTTACATTACAATTACGACTTTCTGACAGGAATAAAAAAAATTTTATCTGTTATTTAAAAAGTGTAAATTTGATAGGGTCTTTCCCAACGATTAAAATACACTCTGATGAAAAAACTACTTACCTTTTTGGCTTTGCAGGCAATCTTAATTCTCTCCCTTCATGCCCAGCCCGTTTCGGATTACAGCTATAAACTTGATAACGGTATAACCGTCAGAAATGAACACTGCTGGAACCAGGTATGGGTACAACAGGATTATGCCGCATTAAAAACCGGCGACAAGACTCCTTTAGCCGTAATAACCAGAACACTTGGTGATCTTACGTCAGGTTCATCTTTTAAACTTCTACGTGCAGGGAAAGAAATAAAGATGCTGGGTGCTGCACCAGGAACTTATGACCTGAAACTAACTTTCAAGCTTTCCGGGAAACCAGGTATACTTAGCTTTGTAATTGGTAATGTATTAATAAAACCTCAGACAAAAACATCCGTTACAATAACTATTTACAACTACCAGATATCTATTGCAGAGTCTCCCGGAACCCTTAAGGGTTTGTCATTTTATGATTTAAAAATCAACAAATTCAAAGGGAATACAGAACAAAGCAGCAACATGGGTATTCTGTCATTTTATGCTAAAGGCAAACATGATAAAGCTATTCATCCTGATGAATCCACTAACAATACATCAGGTAAAATAAAGCCGGGAACTTATGATGTGCTTGTCTCAATCGGAATATCTGGACAAGCCCAGAAAGTCTGGCTTGAAAATTTTACATTGAAACCTGATGTCAATTATATGATTGTGACCAATCTCAATGGAGGTATTATCATCTACACAGGTGGAAATAAGGAAGTAAAAAATATGCGTCTATATCCTGCAGGCACATCTGCAAAGCAGACAGGAACCCCTGCTCCTGTTAAAAATCTTGAGTTAGGCAGTTATGACAACCTTACTTTAACTAATGCCTGTCCACCGGGAGCATATGATGTTCTTCTCACTTTTGGAAATGGTGCTAAATACGAATGGAGGAAGAATCTTGTAGTCAAAACAGGAGCCAGAACTGAGGTTAAATAAAATAATACAGGAACATTAGTTTATAACTGATTGTCCAGCGTTTAATATTAAGCGTTTAGTGTTCCGCGTTTAGCGCATAACGTGTAGAATTCAGAGTTGGGTATTTCCTTTTTGCCTTGTGTAAATGGCCGAATGGTGTTGGGCTGTTATTTTGTCAGAGTATAAAATTCATATTTAATCGTCCAGCTAATTTCTTTCCCTGGTTCTACCATAATTTTTATATAAGGTTCCGGACACAAAGTTGTCGGACAGGCCCAGAATGCAAGTTTAAGAAATGGCTGATCGCAGGTAATTCGCACTCCGGCGCCGGTAATACGATTTTCAATTCTGATCTCATAATCATCGGCACTGGGTCCAAATCCTTCCAAAGAATAACACTCGGCATGTTCCCCGTTACCGATGGTTCTTAGAAACGATATCTGGTTGTCCTGAATTTCAGCTATTTCTCCAAATCCTACTCCGTTACCCTTCAGCTTAAAAGGAAATTTCACGACCATTCCCGGACCGATAGGCTGCTTGTCAATTACAAAGAAATTATGGTCATATACACTGGTTTCTATTGTACGTACTCCTGTATTCTTCAGGGTATGGCTCAGTATGAGTTCAGGTTTATCTTTAGTCAGCCGGACTGTCTTTTCATAATGATATGAATACGTTTTATCTTCAAGATCATGTATAAATAGAACCTGATCTGATTTCTTTCTTACTGACCACTTTCCATGGTTTAATAACTGGTATAATCTGCTGAATGTATATGGCTCATCATCTTGCTTGTAGACTACTCCTACTCCTATTTTAATAAAGCTGCCACCTGGTTTTATTTCAGCATAGTCCAAAGGAGCAAATTCTTCTACAGGTCCCATTATAACATCATGCATTTCGGGGCTGTATTTGGTGAACCACTGGCCGAAATAATTATGACCACTATACTCAAGACTGGCCATATTTCCTGACCAATCGAAACGGGTTCCCTGGTAATACCCTTTAGTGGCATCGGGAAGGTAGATTGTAGCACGGATTAATCCGTTACTGATCTCTGTTTGTGGAAATTTTGCAGATGGCATTGTGATAAGTGTTAGTACGGACAATAAATAATAAATCTTTTTCATATCCTAAAGATAATTTAATTGGTTAAATTAGTTTGATAACCCGGATTAAAAAACATTAAGAGATTCAGTTATTTATCCTGTTAATTTAATAAATTTGTACAGCTACCAGCCTGTGGTTACAGGAAATCATATCTTATCATATTAATATAAACATGCACATTATGAATAAATTATCAAGAAGACAATTCCTGGGGAAAAGTGCCCTGGGACTAGGATCAGTTGTTATTGCATCACAGATTCCTCTGAATCTTGATGCCGGCTCTCGTCCGGAACCTGTTAAAATGCCTGTTGGATTCCAGTCATGGATCGTGAGGGAAAAGATTGGTAATGATTTCCCGGGTACTTTAAAAATGGTTGCGGATATGGGATATCAAAGTGTTGAAATGTGTTCGCCAGTGGGTTATGAAAGTTTAGGATTCGGTCCCCTGAAAAAATATAAACCCAAAGAGTTGAAGAAGATCATTAATGACGCTGGTCTTTCATGGCCGAGCACACATTATGGAATGGACGAACTCAGACAGAACATCGACGATCGCGTTGAATTTGCCAAGGAATCAGGCCAGGCTCAAATGATCCTGTCCAGCTTCGACCTGCCTAAACAGGCGACAATCAGCGACTGGCTTAAAGCCGCTGATGAATTGAATACCATGGGTCTGAAAGCCAGCAAATCAGGTATCCAGATGGGATACCACAATCACGATATGGAATTTGAAAAAATCGGCGATACACTTATCTATGATGCTTTGATGAGTCAGCTCGATCCTGCATATGTCAAAATGCAGTTTCAGGTAGCAGTGATAAGCAAGGGTTATAAAGCTTCAACTTATTTTAAAAAATACCCCGGAAGATTTATTTCTGCTCACCTTGCAGATTGGTCTGCTACCGAAAAGAAGCAAGTACCAATTGGCAAAGGGATAGTTGACTGGAAGGAATTCTTCGCCACACTCAAAACAGCCGGAGTAAAGAATTTTTTTGTGGAAATGGGAATAGAAACATTTAAAGAGAGTGCCGATTATATTCATAGTCTTTGAATATCGTAAACTAAGGAAATAAATTCAAGCCAATTAAATCACTAACGATAATAATAAACAAATTTTAAAAAATGGCTATCTCAAAAAAAATTAACCGTCGCGAGTTCCTCGGATCAGCTGCTGCTGCTTCCGTTGCACTTACAGTAGTACCAAGACAAGTTCTGGGCGGACCAGGTTATATAGCTCCAAGCGATAAGATCACGCTTGGGTATATCGGTTGCGGAACGCAGGGATTAAGAGAAATGACTGCCTTAATTTCGAATCCTGCATTGCAGATAGTGGCTGTCTGCGACCCTAATAAATTCAGTACAAACTATATAGATTGGTCATTAAACGATGTGCGTGATAGTATCCGGAGAGCATTAGGTGATAATTCATGGGGAGAAAGTATCAGTGGAATACCCGGAGGAAGGGATATCGGACAGGAATTTGTTCAGAAATATTATGGAAAATCCAAAGATTCAGGTACTTATAAAGGATGTACTGCTTATGAGGATTTCAGGGAATTGCTTGAAAAGGAGAAAGATCTTAATGCAATAAAAATCATGACTCCTGATCATCTTCATGGAATTGTAGCTATAGCTTCAATGAAAAAAGGGAAACATGTAGTTACGCATAAACCAATTGCCAACAGGATGTATGAGGCAAGGCTTACAATTGAAACTGCTAAAAAGACAGGATTGAGCACGCATCTGCTTGCATGGAGTAAGAGACCTGACTATGATTTAATTAAGAAATGGATAAGTGATGGCTCAATTGGTAAACTAAAGGAGATACATAACTGGTCTAACAGACCGATGTGGCCTCAGTGGCAGTCAAATCCCACAGAAACTCCTCCTATACCCAAGGACTTTAACTGGGATTTATGGCTGGGACCTGTACCCGACAGGCCGTATCATCCATATTATACGAATGCCGTTTTCAGAGGCTGGTACGATTTTGGTGCAGGAAGTATAGCAGATATGGGACATTACAGTCTGTTTCCTCTTTTCCTGACGCTGGGAATAAATTCTCCGGCAATAAGTGCTGAAGCCTATGCCACGACAACATGTGCTTTTCAGGGTAATGTGGCGGTCGGTGTTAAGAATGAAGTTGCCTTTCCTCTTTCATGTATAATCAGATTTAAGTTCAAAGCACAGGCAGAACTATCTCCGTTCGATCTTTTCTGGTACGATGGAGGCATGAAACCTGTCACTCCTGACGAATATATTACTTCAGGCAAATCGCTGGAACGTGAAGGTATGATGTTTGTTGGTGAAAAAGGGAAGATAATAGCCGGATTCAGAGGTGAAAACCCTCAGCTATATGTAGAGAACAACAACATCACTCCTAAAAGAACTCCTCCCGAAAGATCCGGTGAGGATGCCAACAATGTGTGGATCAACTCATTCAAAAACAACACACAATCACCCGGTAGCTTTATAAATACAGGACCGGTTACAGAAACTATTCTTCTTGGAGGAGTGGCATTACGCGCCGGTAAAAGGGTGGAATACGATACCGAGAACATGAAGATTACCAATGTCCCTGAAGCAAATAAATTCCTGGTAAGGGAATACAGGAAAGGATGGGAGTTATAAAAAAAAGGCTGTCTTTGCAAGAAGACAGCCTTTTTTAATGATTAACAGCCCTTTGTTATTATTACTTTGTTGGAGGCTTGGTAGTAGCTGGTTTTGGTGCTGGTTTAGGTGTACCAGACTTTGCTTCCATTTTTTTCAGGAATTTGCCATTATTATCATAGCACAGGGTTTCCTGGGTTGTCCCTTTTATTACTACCACAGCAAAAGTAGTATCACTTTTTTCAACAACTTTGGTTGCCTCCTTGACAGTAAAACCGACATAGTCTTTAGCAATATTGTCAGTAATAGCCTTCTTAAGGTCTGCAACTTTTACAGGGGTCTTCTGGGCATTAACAACAAGAGCACCCATAACTAATACCATAACGAATAACAACTTTTTCATATCTAATAATTTAATTGGTTTGATATGACGAAGTTATTATGCAATTCTGAAGATGAACTGAAGTTGGAAATTTTTAACAAAAAATTAATAAATCTCATTAAAATGCACGTGGTGAGTTCCCTTTAGAGCGGTATTGGAGTTTTATAACATGAATGTTATCGTGAAAGATATAGTTTATTTGCATACCATAAGTTTCAGTAATCTCTTTAACGATAGATAAACCCAGACCCACCGATTGAGGATTATTGCTGCTTTTATGAAATCTTTTAAAGAGATCTTCAGGTTTAATGGTTAAAGCCAATCCTGAATTTGTCAATATCAGAAACATTTTATCAATATGACATTTAATGAATCCACCATCAATATTGAATCTTACTGCATTACTGAGCAGGTTTGAAACCATAATTTCTGCCAGTACGTCATTCATTTCAACCAAAGCTTCATCATTGGCATCCATTTCGACAGTTATCTTTTTCAGCTGCATAATTTCTTTATAACTATCCAGTCCGTTCACAATAATTTGTTTCAGGGAGACTATCTTCCTTTCATGAAAAACCTTATTCTCGATTTTGGAAATAAGAAGCAATCCCTGATTAAGTTTAAATAATTTGGTTGTGGATTCATTGATAGATTTTATAAGGCTTAGGCTATCCTTATTAAGGTGTTTTTGTTGCATAAGCAGATCGGCTTTTGACCGTATTACTGCAAGAGGAGTTTGTATCTCGTGAGATGCATTTTCGCTGAACTCTTTCAGGTTAAGATAATCATCTCTCATTTTACGTGTCATATTTTCAAAGACCTCATTTAGCTGTATAAATTCATTTATATCAGTTTCAGGTAATTCCAAAGGTTTATCAGATTGTATATCGTACCTGCTGGCATTATTTACAGAAATATAAAATGGTCTCCATAGTTTTCTGGCTATAAGATAGTTGAAAAGTATTGAAATCAAGAGCAGCGAAAATAATAAAAAGTACCTGTAAAGACTTATATCTTTGAGTAATTCCTGCTCTTCACTTAAGGTCTGAATAATAGTAATTGTATAACCTTTCCTTGCAACAGTATTACCCGAAGAAAAGAGGTATCTGAAGGATGTAAAAGAATCTGATCGGGAGTCATAAATATCAGTGTCTTTAATATACTGGAATTTTCGTATATAATAGTTAAACAACTTAACTTCTATCTGATGACCAAAGGTCGCTTCAAAATCAGGTATTGTATCAGTTTGTTTAATCTGATCTTGGATTATTGTTTTCTCAGTTATCAGGCTGGCGTCAATCTGTCTGTAAATAACTCTCTTTATGGTGTAATATAAAAAGGCCCCACCCGCAATCATTGCCAGAATGGATAAAAATAAAAAGTAATAGGTGCTTTTAGTTAATAATTTCAACTATCAATGAATTTATATCCAAAACCGTAGATACATTTAATATAATTCCTTCCGTCTGCAGCAACAATCTTTTTACGAAGGTTTTTAACATGAGTATATACAAAATCGAATGAATCGGTAAGTATTACATTATCTCCCCATAGATGTTCTACTATTGACTCTTTTGTTATGATCCTGTTCCTGTTAGCAATAAAGAACAGTAAAAGATCGTACTCTTTTTTTGTCAGAATTAATAGTCTGTCATGTACATAAACCTGGTTATCCTCTGTATTTATTCTAATCTCATTAAAAATTATTTCATTCAATCCCAGGAAATTGTTCCTTCTGTATATTGAATTGATTCGTGCACTGAGTTCTGCAAAATGAAACGGCTTTGTGAGATAATCATCCGCTCCAATATTTAATCCTGTAAGCTTATCATCCAGAGAGCTCTTTGCAGAAAGTATAAGAATTCCGCCGGTTAATCTATTCGACTTCATCTCCCGGATTAAATCCAGTCCATTACCATCAGGGAGACCAATATCAAGAATAACACAATCGTACTTATTTACACCAGCCTTTTGTATCGCTTCATTCAAAGTCAGTGCAACTTCGCAAATATGACCCTCCATTTTAAGGTAATCATTAATGGAACGGCTTAGCGACCGGTCATCTTCAACAATTAATAGTTTCACATCAGTAGAGTAAACTGCAAAAATACGACAATCTTACAATTTCAGGGAATTTGTTCAAAAAAACATTGCTGAATTTATAACACCTTATGCGTAATGTTTTTTACAGTCTCTAGATCTCTTTCTGATAGATCCGGTACCTTCTTAACGGCTTAGCATTCAGTTTATTGATAGCGTTATTCATAGGAGCGTTGTCCTCAAGAACATAATTGATCTCCATACAGGTATCTGAAGTGTAAAGCGACTCACAAAGAGCCCGATACAGGAGACTATCAATACCCTTTCCGTGATATTCAGGTACAACACCGAGGGCAAAAAGACGATAATTACGTAGTCCTGGCAATCCAAGCATAAGCTTAAGCCATCCGAAAGGAAACAGACGACCGTTCAGACCTTTAAGTAACCGGTTAACATCAGGAAGGGCAATAGCAAAACCAACTGGTTTATTTTCAGGATCTTCGGCAAATATAACTCCCTTTGACTGAAGAATTGGCTTCAGGTCACGTGCAACTGCTTCAGCTTCTGCTTTTGTCACCGGTGTGTATCCCCAGTTATTGATAAGACTTTTATTTGACAGATCGATAACATTCTGAACATCTTTATCATAGTTCTTCATATCTACATGCCGGACATGTATATGGTACCGTTGAGCAACATCATCGGTCATGGTCATAATTCTATCGGGGATACTATAACCCTCTTTTACAGACATATAATATATCAGGAGATCCTTTATTTTATGCAGATTAAATGACTCCATGTGCTGTTCATAATAAGGTGGGTTATATGGTGCCATTATCACTGGTGAAGGTACGAATCCTTCAATCACCAGTCCCCACTCCTGCGAAACGAAACTCCATGGACCTCGCATAAGCTTCATGCCTTTGTTTCTTAACCATGTAGCAGCACATTCCATAAGCATTTCCGATGCCTTTTTGTCATCGATGCACTCATAATAGCCAAATAATCCCACTGGTTCTTTCCATGTTTCGAGTGCAAGTGTATCGATAAATGAGGCAACACGACCAATAACATCTTGGTTATCAATAAGAAGGAACAAGGAATACTCGCAATGATCAAGCGTAGGATTTCGTCTGGAGTCAAACTGACCATATTGTTCAACTCGTAATGGGGCTACCCACACGGTATCATTTTTATAAAGCTTATAAGGAAATTGAATAAATCTATTCAGGTCTGTTTTCGTGGTGACAGAACATATTTCCATAAGCTTATTTTATACTTTCTTCAGCGCTTCCAGTACTCTTGCCGGTGTCATAGGCATCCTGTATAACCTGGCTCCGGTTGCGTCAAATATTGCATTGGCAATCACAGCTCCAATACCAATTATAGCAGGTTCACCTCCTCCCTGAGGTGGTTCATTTTTTCTTTCGAGAATAACCGTATCGATTTTTGGAAGCCATGAAAAGCGTGGGATTGTGTAGGAATCAAAGCCCCTGTTTTGAATATTTCCTCCCTCAAATAAAACCTCTTCGGTAAATGTATAACCAAGACCCATCATTATACAACCTTCCATCTGGATAGTTGCACCTTCAGGATTGACACACAATCCCATATCCTGGGCGCAGGCAATACGGATCACCTGAACCTTTCCTGTAGTCTTGTCAACTTTCACTTCAGCCATGTGTGCCACCCATGAACCGGCATCCGTACCAATGGCTATACCGATTCCTCTGCCACCTGGCGTCTTGCCTGCAACATATCCGAATTTATCGGCAACAGCTTTCAGGCAGGCTCTCAGATTCTCATCCTTCAAATTCTTCAGGCGGAATTCAAGCGGATCCATCCCTGCAGACGTGGCCATGATGTCTATCTGTACCTCCCTTGCAAAAGTATTCGCATTGTTATTCGGTGCACGCCATGCGCCTGTTCCAAACGGATGGACAGGAGATCCTCCTCTTTTCTGTTCGTAATGTGTTGTTTTAGAATTCGGAACATCGTATAGTGTGTCTGATCCCCTGGCTCCTGAATAATACAAATTATAATCCCAAAACTTAATAAAACCTGATTTGTCAATCCCTGATTTTATTTTGATAACACCGGCCGGGTGGAATGTATCATAGAAAAATTCTTCATCGCGAGTCCAGATCAGCATAACCGGTTTTCCTGTCAGTTTTGCAAGTTTTGCCGCTTCAATACCCTGCTGATATTCACCTTTGCCTCCAAATCCTCCGCCAACAAATGGCGCTATAACCCTAACCTTTTCCTCCGGAAGACCAAGTTCATGCATTATCCCATCCCTGAGACCGAATGGTGATTGTGTGGAAGCCCAGACTGTCATTTTATCTCCTTCAAGCTGTGCCAGGGCAGTATGTGTTTCTATAGCAGCATGTGCAAGATAAGGATCATGAAATTCCGATTCAAAAACTTTGTCAGAAGCCTGGCGTCCGGCTTCGATATCTCCGCTTGACCTTAATACATTTATATTTGAATCAGCCTTCAGCATATATTCAAAGATCGTCTTATCATTAACTGGCATCTCATCAAATGAATATTCAGCTTTGATTTTAACGATTGCCTCATCAGCTCTTTCGCGATTTTCATTAATTACTGCAATGAGGTCACCATCACGGACAACTTTTGTACCTGCAATCTTCTCAGCCCCTGAATAATCAACTGAAGTCAGCTTAGCTCCATGTGAGGGCGGCCGTAATATTCTCGCGAAAACCATTCCCGGCAATTTCATGTCGCCTGCATATTTTGCTTCACCGGTTACTTTAATGTTTGCATCACTATGGTTGTATGACTTTCCAACATAAGTAAATTTGGTGTAATCTTCCACGGCAGGTTTGACATCGAGAAATTTTTCAATTTTTTTACCCTTTGCAAGCTGACCATAGCTTACCGAACTTTTTGGATTTTTTGCATCGGTGATTATCCCGTCGCGGACTTCCAGTTGTGAGACCGGCACTCCCAGCTGTGTTGATGCCAGTTCAAGAAGTACAGCTTTTCCTTCAGCAGCTGCAGCTCTCATATTAGGACCAAAAAATCTTGTACTCATTGATCCCCAGGTCCCCTGGTCGTAAGGACAAAGATCGGTGTCGCCCATAACCATCTTTACTTTTTCAACCTGTACATTAAGTTCATCAGCCATCATCTGGGGCAGCGATGTTATAATGCCCTGACCCATTTCAATCTTGCCGGTAAAGCAGGTTACAGTTCCATCTTCAGCTATACGGAGAAAGGCGTTATAGTCTTTTGGCAGACCTCTTCTCTGTTCAGCCGGTAATCCAAAAAGGTCAAAAGCGGCCCAGGGGCGGAAAAAAATAAAAATACCGCCTCCAAGGATTTTAAAGAAGTCTCTTCTAACTATTCCATGAGGTTTGTCGCCCACTAAATAATTCTGCTTTTCTATTTGTTCTTCTTTCATGATTACTTTCCTCCTTTCATTTCTTCAGAAGCAGTACGAACAGCTTCAACAATTCTTAAATGTGCTCCGCAACGGCAGAGGTTGTTTTCCATACCATCCTTTATCTGCTGAGTTGATGGTGCCGGATTTTTTAATAATATACCTGTTGCATTCATTATCATCCCCGGTGTACAGAAACCGCATTGCAATGCATCATGCTCAACAAATGCTTTTTGAACAGGATGCAGTTTACCGTTTGTTGCCAGCCCTTCAATAGTAACCACATTTTTGCCGGCCGCTTCACTCACGGACAACTGACAGGACCTTACAGGTTCATTATCCATAAGAACAGTGCAGGCTCCGCAGAATCCCATACCGCAACCAAATTTTGTTCCGGTAAGCCCGAAATGATTCCTTAATACCCATAACAGAGTCTGAGTGGGATCAATCATTGCTTCGGTATTTTTCCCGTTTAACCGAAATTTAATTGTTTCTTCCATAATTATTGTATTTAATTTACTCCTTCCTTGTATTCCTCATATGTATCAAAATCCCTGAGGATGCCTGATTCAGTTGTTTCAACTTCCAGAACATCATCAGGAAAATTATAGGCCAATGAGTGTAAGCCCTTTTCAGGACTGAGTTTTACTATTTCGTCCCTGTATTTTATATTGATAAGAAGCGGATGCCCGCGTTTATCCTTATAAACCGGAATCACTATACCCTTCTCCGATGATAAATATGCATTTATTACTTTATTAATTGCATTTGAAGTGATCAAAGGCTGATCACCCTGAAAAACCAGAGCTGCTTTAAAATCTGAAGGCAGATTTCTGAATCCACATTGAACAGATGACAACATCCCTTCCTTATAATTATCATTATAACAATACCTAACAGGTAATTTCCCAATCTGATCAGCTAACGCCTCCCGGTAAGCCCCAAGCACAACCATTATTTTATCAACTTTTGATTCAGTAACATTGACAATAACATTTTCTATCATTGACCTGCCATTAAAGTTCAGTAACATTTTCGGAGAACCCATCCTCTTTGATTCTCCTGCAGCAAGAATTATTGCCCATAATTCACTCATAAAACTACCTGCTACTTACTTTTTACTATTACGGACTAACACCAGTTGAGCTGCTATGCTTATGGCTATCTCTTCAACTGTCCTCGATTTGATATCAAGCCCTATAGGAGTATGAATAGCATCCCACTGTTTAGCTGTTGCCCATCCTTTCTCAATGAAACTTGACCGCATTGCTGCAATTTTGCTTTTACTTCCTATCATGCCGATATAAGCCAATTCAGATCCAATGCATGGTTTAAGAGCGGCAGCGTCATCTTTATGGCCACGTGTCACGATCACAACATAAGTGTTATAATTTTTTTCCAGTTCCTTCAATGTCTCCCCTATATCTCTAGCTATAATATGGCTGGCTTCAGGAATATTCTCAGAATTTGCATACTCAGGACGATCATCGATTACCGTGACTTCAAAATCAAGAATATCAGCCAGATGTGCCAATGCTTTGCCTATATGACCCGCTCCGGCAATTATCAGATGTTCAGGAGGGAAAACAGCTTCGAGAAAAAACAGGGAGAAAGGTTCTTCATCAGTTATTGTCAGTTCCATTTCCCTGTAATCCGATGGATTTCCTTCAGAGAGCATATTAATTACGACAGGTTCAATTTTTTCAAGAAACGCGGCCGCTATCGAAGGTTTAAATGTATTGCTCATCCAGTAGCGATTAATAAGAACCGTCTCTTCCTTGAATCCGGTTACCATTGTTATCATTACACCCGGAACACGGTTTTCAATCGAAATTCTAAGCTTTTCAAAGACAGATAAATGATTGATCAGATTGGCATCAATAAGAACACTGATCTGTCCACCACAAATAGCCTCCTCTGTTTTTGAGATATCATTGCCGAGGTTAAAAAGGAAATGTCCTGATTTTTTTGACAAAAGAGCCTCCCTTGCGAGTTTTTCAACTCTCCCCTCCACAACGCCACCGCCGACAGTTCCGCAAATGAGGCCCTTCTTACCAAATAATGCCGAACTGCCTGGTTTCTGGGGAGCTGAGCCATGCGTTCTGCTCACAGTGGCAAGAACCAGAGGGGATTTATCGGATTGATGATCAAGAAATTGCAGATAGATGTTTTTCATATTTCTTATTTACCCTAAATATATAAATTTATATTGTAGAGACGCCCAAGTTGGGCGTCTCTACCGGGCGTCAATAAAATTTCGCAGCAACAAATTTATTCAAATTGATTTAATATTCATAATTTTATGGTATATACGATATAGTGTATGAAATGATTCATCTGGTCGGGTAGAGACGCCCAACTTGGGCGTCTCTACATAATAAACATAAAACCATTAAATTATGAAACCAAATTTTACCAAATTCCCATTGTTGTTCATCTCTTTAGTTCTGTGCCTGATCACCTGCAAGACTCCTGTAAACAATAAGGCTGAGAAAAAAGCCGACAATAACTGGATTGAAGAGTTAACGATAGAACAACTTCAGAAAGGATACAAAGAGGGAAAATATACGGTCAAAGATGTGGTTAAAGTCTACCTCGACAGGATCACCGAGCTCGATAAAAATGGTCCCCAGCTAAACTCAGTAATTGAGATTAATCCTGATGCTCTCAATATTGCTGAAAACCTTGAAAATGAAGCTGTCGCTGGCAAGCCTGAAGGACCTTTATATGGAGTCCCTGTAATTCTTAAAGATAATATTGATACTCACGACAAGATGCCTACTACGGCAGGAGCAACTGTATTGAGAAACTCTTTCCCAAAAAGTGACAGTTTCGTTGCAAAGAAGTTAAGAGAGGCCGGAGCAATAATTATTGCAAAATCGAACCTGAGCGAGTGGGCAAACTTCCGGGCAACACCGTCGTCAAGCGGATGGAGCGGTGTTGGCGGGCAAACGAAGAACCCTTATGTGCTCGATCGTAATCCTTGCGGCTCCAGCTCAGGTTCTGGAGTAGCAGTTTCAGCCAATCTTTGTATGGTGGCAATAGGCACTGAAACAGATGGTTCAATAGTGTGCCCGTCTAATAACAATGGAATAGTCGGGATTAAACCGACGGTCGGCCTTTTAAGCCGTTCTGGTATCATCCCTATATCATTCACACAGGATACTCCTGGTCCGATGGGACGAACTGTCGAAGATGTAGCAATAACACTGGGAGCTTTAACCGGTATCGACTCATCTGATTCCAAAACTCTTGCTTCACAGGGAAAATATCAAACCGATTATACAAAGTATCTGAAGAAAGACGCCCTGAAGGGTAAAAGGATAGGTCTGCTAAAAAAAGCTATGGGTTTTTCTGATAAAGTTGATAACCTGATGAATAAGACAGTTGCCTATCTTAAAGCAAATGGTACAGAAATTATTGAGATTGAGTTCCCAAAAGGAGAGAATTATGAAGAAGCAGAATCTAAGGTGCTATTTTATGAATTTAAGGATGGACTTAATAAATACCTTGCCGGACTCGGAAGTGATTCACCGGTTAAGAATCTCAAGGAGTTAATAGAATTCAACAACTCAGATACTATAGAGTTGAAATATTTTAATCAGAATATCTTTGAACAGGCTGAAAAGAAGGGAGACCTTAATTCAACAGAGTACAAAAAGGCGCTGGCTACAATGTTAAAAGCTACAAGGGAAGATGGAATAGACAAAGTGATGAATCTATATAAGCTCGATGCAATCATGGCACCGACCGGCTCACCGGCCTGTAAAACTGATCTTATTCTGGGAGATCATTCTGTTGGCGGAAGTTCATCACTGGCAGCAATATCCGGGTACCCTGCCATCACCGTTCCTATGGGATTCATTGATAATTTGCCGGTAGGAGTTACATTCTTTGGCAGAGCATGGAGTGAACCATTACTGCTGGAAATAGCATACAGCTATGAACAGGGAACTAAACACAGAAAAACTCCAAAATATATTGTTTCAGATTGATTAACAATATGTTATGCAACGAGGATTGTCTGATAGAGTACTCTTCAGGCAACTTTTTATTTTTTTTCTTCGTCTTTTTTTGGTTCAGCGCTCATCTTGTCGCTATCATCCTCTACACGGGAAGCTTTTTTAAATTCTTTCATCCCCTGTCCGATACCCTTCATCAGTTCAGGAATCTTTCTGCCACCAAAAAGAAGTACAATAACAAGCAGAATAAGCAAAATCTCAGTAGCTCCTAAATTTCCCATCTTTCTAATTTGTTAATTAAAGGTCAAAGATATCAATAGAATTAATTAATAACAAAGGGAAAAAAATAATCAAAAATTAATTAGTTCCATTAATTTGTGCTTTTACCATATTTAAAATTTACCAAATTGTCAATTCTATGCCTGATAAACCAGTTTCCCTTTCAGGAAGGTCTTATTTACTTTTAACTGATTTCCCATTCTTTCAAACATGATGATATCAGCTCTTCTGCCCGGAGCCAGTTTGCCTCTGTCATTTAATCCGTATAACCTCGCAACATTCCCGGAAGCCATGTTTATTGCATCGCTAATGGAGCAATCTGTGAAATTCATTATGTTTTCAACGCCCTTTTTCAATGGGAATGAGGCTCCTGCAAGACAATTCAGTTCCGGATTAAGTAACATCCCTTCTTCTGTAAGGATGACTTCACTTTCTAAAAACGTATACTTTCCCGGAGGCATTCCGGCCAGGTAAACTACATCTGAAGTAAGAATCATATTATCCGGACCTTTAACTTTATAAAACACTCTGATTTCCTCTTGCGACAGATGAAGTCCATCAGCAATAACTGAAGCTATCAATTGGTCATTGGCAAGCTGTGGCCAGATTGGATTATTATGGCGGTGGATAAAATTTGCACAGCCATTACCAAGATGCGTGGATAAACTTGCACCATTGTCAACAGCCTGAGTGATCTGGTCAGCAGATGCATTTGTATGTCCAAGTGCAACAACAATACCATCGTTTATGCATAATCTTATGAATTCCATAGCACCCCCAGTTTCAGGAGCAAGGGTTATCTGCATTATCCTTCCACCAGCAGCTTTTTGATAATCCAGTAATTCTTCATGCGATGGTTTGCGTATATGCTGAACCGGATGGCATCCTCTGTAACCTTCCTCAGGTGAAATGTACGGACCTTCCAGATGAAACCCCGGAATAGAATCCCTGAGGCTCTCATCTCTTCCGGCTTCCTCAAGAATCATCAGGTTTTTTATCAGTTTTTCATGACTATTAGTTATCAGCGTGGGAAGAAAAGAGGTCACACCCTCGCTCCAAATGGCATGTGTAGCGTTAATTACATCATCAACTGAAAGATTGTTACCTGAAAAATCGACATTTGCATAACCATTTATCTGATTATCTATGAGTCCGGGAGCAATAATCAAATTCCGGTCTTCATTTATTAAGACTACTTTTTCATTAATTTTTTCAATAAACCCATCATATATATCTATGCTGACCGGATTTCCGGTTTCATAATGAACTCCTTCTATTGTAAAACGGTTTTTTATCTCTTGTTTCATCTGTCCAGAATAATATAAAAAAATTAATCAAAGTAAAATTACGAATTCTATCTAAGAACAATTTTATTCCAGCTAATTCATTATTCATCATTGATAATTCGTAATTCCTAATTTCTTTTTACCTTGTGACAAAACTTTAAAATCCTCAATGTTCAGACTCTCTCTTTTACTCTGCACTACTATTCTCCTGTGCTTTAATACAATACTTTTTGGTCAGTCGAAAGGAATTAACCGCGAGAAATATAAGATAAATACTAAACAGACAACTGATAACATAACGATAGACGGAATTCTTGATGAACCGGTATGGTTAACTGCAGATAAAGCGACTCATTTCCAAAGAGTGTTGCCTACTGATACAGGATTTGCTATCGCACAGACGGAGGTGAGAGTCATTTACGACAAATCGAATATTTACGTTGGTATAGTCTGTTACGATCCAACACCAGGTAAGCGTCCGGTAGAATCACTTCGCCGCGATTTCAACTTTCTGAAGAATGATAATTTCATAGTATTCCTTGATACATACAATGACCAGACTAACGGCTTTGCCTTCGGAGTTTCTGCCGCAGGGG
>PLML01000151.1 GCA_003141525.1 Bacteroidales bacterium | reverse complement strand
TGCATCTCCAGTTCGATCTGGTGTACCTCAAGTTCATGGACCATCCTCTGCGCGGCTTCCTCGGTCCGGGGTGGATGCAATTTAGCCTTTTTTGCGCGCAACCGGTCTTCCGCACGGCGGCGCAGTTGGGGGGTTGCTGTTAACAGGCTCTTGTCTTTGTCGATTCCCATTGCTAAAACTCCCTTGTCCAGGATTTGTTTAAAATTTATATCGACGTCTGCTCGACTAACCTTCAGCCTCAAGCAGACCCTTAAGTCTTGCATTCTCCTTGAGCAATTGTGCCTCCATCGCCTTAGCCGGGCCGCTGTCGGGAGTTGGCACGAAAGAAGCCGTATCAACCGCGTGCGCAATTCGTACAATTTCTTTAGCAATATCCTCAGGTGAAAGAACAAAGTCTATACACCCGCTTGCTATTGCGCTCTTCGGCATATCTGGTTGTGATGCTGTGTCGGGCTTCTGCGCGATGGTAATGCCACCTACTTCTTTTATGCCGCGTAGTGCTTCTGCCCCATCACCATCATAGCCAGAAACAATGACAGCGATGAGTTTGCCGTCCCAGTGCTGCGTTAAGGAACGCAGAAAAACCGTAATCACGTCGGGCCATCCTCTAGGCTTTGATATCGGCTTTAGTCGGAACTCATCATCAAGAACGTGCAAGTCGCGCTTTTCAGGTATGATAAAAACATGGTTGGGCTGGATATCAAGTCTTTCCGTGATAAGTTCAACTGGCATCTTAGTATATCGTGGAAGAATCTCGTGGAGTAGGGTTGCTGCGGTTCTCAAGTGATTAACGATGACGATAGCAACACCCATATCGGCCGGCAGATGACGTAGTAACCGGGTATAGGCATCGAGACCACCGGCCGAACCGCCTACGCAAACAACAGGAAAGTCTTTTGAAACACTCTTAGCTTTCATAGATAATCATTCCATAATTATTAGAGTTTCGACTAAACTCACGCTACTAACAAAATTAAACCTTAGTTTTATTAAAAGCAATTTTACTTTACAACTCCCAAATCCACTTACAGATACAGAAGAGAAGATATATATATATATATTGCATTGATATACAGTCTAATAGAAATACACCATTAGTTAAAGCATGCTCTAAAATACAGTTATTAAGCTGTTTAACTACTTAGTGTCTTAGGCATTGGTAGATCTAAGAAAATATAGATCGTAGCATATTGCATGTTATTGATATACAGATTTAAACAAAAATTGACGATAATTGGGGAATTAGGAGGTTTGTTCGTCTTAAAACACGACCAGATGTTCAGTTTTGAACATCAATTGATTAATCTCTATCGTACAATATTACTAAAGGAATATTATGATTATTAATGTTATCTTATTGATTCTAATATTATTCTATTCTCCTCCACTCTTTAAATACATTCTTCTTGAAAATTCGTTGATAAGCAAGACTATAAACTCCCTGCAGAAGTAGTGTAATATACCCAACTTTTCTATATCTTCTTGGAGACTCATATACAACAAGTTTCGAAAAGAAATGAAGCTTTCCAATTTTACGAAGTCTCTTAAATAAATCAGAGTCCTCTTCATGGACTATATTTACATTATAGCCGTTAACTTCCCTGAATGAACTCCCTCTTACAATCTGGCATTGACCTCCACATATAAGAGTCTTAGTAATAAAGCTGAAATGAACAATACTGTTAAAGAGAAAATGAAATATTTTATCTTTCCAATTATTTTCATCCGGGAAGATGCTTAAGTTTGGTGCTCCTCCAATAATTTTTGGATTTTCAAAAACTAAAAATACTTCGGCTAAAAATTTGTTTGGATCCTTCATTAAAGTGTCAGCATCACAAAAAATAAATATCTCTCCTGAAGCTAAACTTGCACCCGTGTTTCTGCCATTTGCTATTGTTTTTGGAGCATCCTTATTGTCTCTAATTACTATTGCCCCCCTCTTTACTGCTATTTCTCTTGTTTTATCTGTACTATTGCCATCTGCAACAATAATTTCATAATTATAGTTTTTGTTAAGCTTTTTTATATTATCAATTAGAATTGCTATTCGTTTCTCTTCATTTAATGCAGGAATAATAAAAGATACTTTTGGTTTCATAATTATCTATTTCTGAACTAAAATATTTCAAAAAGTAGTGATACGCTTCTAAAGTCTCTCCAAAAAGTTGTTATTTGGTTTTTGTTGAACTCCAGACAACATGAGTAAAGATACATTAAAAGATTCTGCTATCCGTGTTAATTGGAAAAGCCAGTGGTCTTGAATATAGTTGGCCAGTTTTAATTGACCAATAAAAGTCGGAGTTAAATGTTTGTTGTTTAGTTATGTATGTTAAGTGTAATCAGACCAGAAAAAGAGTGGTAAAGACGTCCGTATTTTGATCTTTGACAAACGCGTCAGTTTTAAGCCAAATTTTGAACAAAAATGAGGGTGTTTTGATCAAAGAGATTAATTTATTCTCAAATTCAAAAAGAGGCCCTATAAGGAGCCTCTTCAAATTCATTCTTAAATTCAAAATTTATTTTTTGTCATAAACCATTGTGGCTTTTACTTCACCATTAGGACCCTGTCTTGTAGATGCAACTGTAAGTGTTTTTGCGTCAGTTAGTGTCCATACTTCAGTCGATTTCATTGTCCTGGACTCACCATTCATGTCCATGGTTCTTGAAGTTTCAATAGTAAGAGACTTTCCGTCAGCAGACCAGTTTGCAACAGATTTGCTGTCACCTCTTGGTGATGTGTTAATACTCTCTTTCCCGTCGAGAGTATATTTCATAGTCATAGTTGTGGACTGACCATCCTGGCCTGTCCTTGTTCTTTCAACAGTCAGCAGATTAGTTTCCTGTGTAGCAACAAAATTGCCTCCACCCATTCTCATGCCACCACCCTGGTCTCCTTGCGGCTGAGTACTTTTTTCTGTATTTAAAGTCCACGTGCCGGCAAAATTAGTTTTACCTGCCTGTGCATTAACAACCAGAACTGCCATAATTAATACAAGAACTAATAATACTTTTTTCATAATTAATAAATTATTTGGTTTAAAAACTGTAAAATACTTAATGATTTTTTTGGTAAAGCGGATGATTAAAGCGCTGCAATAATCTTATTCAATTCTTCTTTTGTTTTGCCCAGTTTGATTTGAATTTTTCCAAACATCTCCTCTTCCCTGCCTTCTTCAAAAACATCAGGTCATTGTCCGCTAAGACTGCAAATCTCTGTTTAAACTTGGCTTTCTGCTCATTCCAGTTTCCTTTTAATTCTGTTGTATTTATTTATTTGAATTTTAAATTATAAATGGATTTTCACGAGACAAAAATAGGTCTATTAGCTCCTGAAGGCGTTACAAAATTTTAGAAATAAGTTACATAATTCACACATCTTCAAGAGTAATGTGTTATGCTTTTTGTGTCTGATTTAAAAGAAAAAGGCTGCGTGTTTTTCTTCTCAGAAAACCACTTTTAATTAAAATCCATCCACCCAATAGTTAACTCAGATGGATGGAGTTTACTATTACTCCTATTATGAAAGTGTTTTTATCAATTCTTCATTAAAGGCGTCAAGATCGGATGGTTTCCGGCTTGTAATCAGGTTATCAAAATGTACGATTTCTTTATCCACCCAATTTACGCCTGCATTTCTCAAGTCAGTTTGTAAAGAAGGGAATGAAGTCATTGTTTTACCTTTCAGTAGTCCTGTTTCAATTAATATCTGTGGGCCATGACAAATAGAGGCAATGGGTTTACCGGATTGTAGAAATTCTTTTACAAAATTTACCGCATTCTCATTTTGACGTAATTTATCCGGATTCATTACACCGCCCGGTAAGACCAACGCATCATAATCGGCAGGATTTGCATTGGTAAGTTCTTTGTCCACTTTCACTTCAATTCCCCAATCAGTCTTATCCCATGCTTTTACCTTGACACGTTGGGGAGATATTACATCCACTTTGGCTCCTGCATTTTCCAATGCGACTTTTGGACTAGTAAGTTCCACTTGCTCAAAACCATTTTCAGTAAGAATAGCAACCCTTATGCCAATTAATTTTTTCATCTGTAAATAGTTATTAAGTTAAACAACTTTTGGCACGCTCAGTATGCATGAAACGCTAATCACGAATACATTTTCAACTCATAATACCTCACCCAAATGCTTATAATTGGACGAAATAATTTTAAATACCTCATCCATGCGTCCGCTTAACATCATTTTCCCCATATATAAAGTTAAGCCTTGCATCTGGTCAAATTCCAATTTGGGAGGCATGGCCAAGGCATTCGGATCAGTCTGGATTGTAACCAATATGGGTCCTTCCTGTAGAAAAGCTTTTTCTAATTCTGGTTTTACTTCACCGGGATCATTAATTGTAATCCCAGGCATTCCCATTCCTTCTGCTATTTTCACAAAGTCAGGGTTCATCATTTCAGTTTCTAGGTCAGGAATCCCTGCTACTTCCATTTCCAGTTTTACCATTCCTAGTGTTCGGTTGTTAAAAACAATGATCTTAACAGGTAATTTATATTGGATAATTGTCATCAGATCACCCAACATCATAGACAGGCCTCCATCACCGCAGAAAGCAATCACTTGTTTTTCGGGACAGGCAAGTGCTGCACCAATTGCCTGAGGCATTGCATTTGCCATAGAACCATGATNNATCGCATTTGCCATAGAACCATGATTGAATGAACCCAGCATTTTTCGCTCGCCTGTTCCGTCAATATAGCGTGCGGCCCATACACAACACATTCCGGTATCTACTGTGAATATGGCATCTTTGGTTGCCAGCTCATTAATAATTGAGACGACAAATTCAGGATGAATAGCATTTGGTTTTCCGGGATCCTTTACATAGATCAGTAAATTCTTTTTGACTTCTTTATAAAACTTCAATTGCAAATCCAGAAAAGTGGTATCTTCCTTCATTTCTATCATAGGCATGAGCGCCTGCAAGGTATCTTTCACATCTCCACAAAGTCCCAGCTCGAGTTTAGCTCTTCGCCCGAGGGTTTCGGGTTTTATGTCAATCTGTATAATTTTGTTTTCAACGGGCATGAAAGGTGTATAAGGAAAATCTGTTCCTAATAATACAAGTAATTCACATTCATGCATGCTATGATAAGCAGATGGAATCCCCAGCAATCCTGTGAGGCCAACTTCATAAGGATTATCATACTGGATCGCCATCTTGGCTTTATAAGAATAGGCTACCGGGGCCTTTAGCTTTTCTGCAAGCTGAATAATTTCTGTGTGTGCCTCCGCAGCGCCCAATCCGCAGTAAATAGTGACCTTTTTGTGCGAGTTTAGTAGTGCAGCCAGTTGCAACAGCTCGTTTTCCGCTGGCCTGACAACAGGCCGGTTTCGGAAAAGAATAGTAGTAGTTTCTGCTTCTACTGCGGGAAGGTTGGTAATATCACCCGGTAAACCAAGGACAGCCACCCCTTTTTTATGCACGGCATGCTGAAGGGCGCTCTGCAACATGCGTGGCAATTGGGCAGGTGTAGTAGCCATCTGGTTGTAGCAACTACAATCGTCAAAAAGTTTGATTGTGTTTGTCTCCTGAAAAAAACTTGTTCCAAATTCTTTGGTAGGGAGTGTAGAAGCAATGGCCAATACAGAAGCAGATGAACGGTGCGCATCATACAACCCGTTTATCAGGTGGACATGTCCTGGTCCACTGCTACCGGCGCAACATGCCAGACCATTCAGCTGGGCCTCTGCACCGGCCGCGAATGCAGCAGTCTCTTCGTGCCGTACATGGATCCATTTGATTTTGCCGTTACGGTGCACTGCTGCATTTACATGATTGAGACTATCGCCTGTTATTGCATAGATCCTTTGGATACCTGCTTCAACTAATGCTTCCACTATTTGGTCCGATATATTTTTGTTCATAAGTAAGTTTTTAATACTTGATTTTAAAGTGCTATTTCTAAAAATTGCTTAAAAAATCATGCCCATGTCTTTAAATTATATCATTAATTTATTGTCCTGAACTTGATTAGTATTATACCTTATCGAATTAAACCCCTCCGATTATTAATTTATTTATTTTATGTTGGCCATTCCTTATATTGTTTCATCAAGTAGTTTTTCCATCTTTTAAGACTTTAAATTATTGTTGTTCCTTTAATTCACAAGTCACAGTGTGGATTACGAATTGTAGTAATGTTCATGATGTAATCTGGAATAATTTTAACAGAGCAATGAATTCATGAAAAAGAAATTCTGCCTGGTCGCAGTCTTTTTATGAAGAACTGATTAACGGGTATCAGGCTCGAGTACCTTTTCGTTGGTCATGGAAAGAAGGTTGGAAAATTTCCATGTTCCTGATGCCGTTTAGCCAACCTGACAAACCGGTAAAAACTATACCAAACAGAATTTCAAAATGTCATAAAGTTGTAAAAAAAATCATTTTCGGCCATTCAACTTATTTTCCTGCAAATTTTATCAGCTCTTCATTAAACTTTTGAGTTTCCTCCAGAAACAAGCTATGGCCGCTATTTTCAAAAGCAACGATGTGTGAACCAGAGATTCCGGTTTTCATCTGTCCGGCTAGGTCGAATGAACATATTTTGTCTTTTTTGCCGTGCATAATCACTGTCGGAATTTTTATTTTTACCAGATCACTTCTCAGGTCCGTATCACGCAGAGCGATTAAACATTGAGCCGTTGCATAAGAAGAAGCGCTCAAACAAATTCCATTTAACCAACTACCTATCCCTTCATTTAGTGAGGTTTCCGAAGCGGAGAATATCTTTGCGAAATCAGATAAAAGCTTTGGCCTGTCCTTATAATTCATTTTAATTAAGTCATCAACAGCGCTCTGTGGAAGATTGTATGGAAAATCTTTACGTTGCGTCCAGATCGGGGCTGCTGCCCCGAATAAAGCCAGCTTAGAAACATGGGCTCCATTATCTTCTGCAGCATAACGAACCGCAATGGCCCCGCCCATGGAAAAACCACCTAAAACAGCATCTTTTATATCCAGTTTACCTAAAACCTTTTTTATATCCTGAACATGAACATTGTAATTATACGCTCCGTATGGTTTATCAGATTTGCCAAAACCTCTTAATGTAATACCAATTACACGAAAATTTTTATTTATCAGATCATTGTATTGGTATTCATACATTTCGTCACTTAACGGCCACCCGGGTATTAATACAATAGGCCTGCCTTCGCCTGCATCAGTAATATGAAGACGAACATTGGGTTCTACTTCAATATATTCTGCTCTAGCCATTCCAGACATTGTTTTGTCAATTGATTTTCCCATTGTTATAAATATTAAATTATTGTTGCCTTGTACATTTAAAACACTTCTTTAATAATTAGTTTTTCATCGATTTTCAAATTATCCAATTGTTTTTCTATTTCATCCATCATTGGCGGAGGTCCGCAGATATAAACATTTTTGGTGTAGTCGCTAATGTGAACTTTGAGAAAACCTTCTGTGATTTGACCATGAGCATACCCATCTACTTTTTCGTCAGATAAAATGTTAATGAAATTTCTGCCTAATAATTTATTAAATTCATGTGCGAGTATGATATCACCTTTGGTTTTATTGGCAAAAATGAGTTTGTTATTACCTGTTGCATTTTTTGACTGAAGATACCTGAAGATGCAAATAAAAGGGGTAACCCCAGCGCCTCCGGCAATAAATACACCCTCACCCTTATAAGTGATCGCGCCAAACACCTCATGCAGAATCAACATATCATTTTTTTTCAGCTGAAGAAGTTCATTGGTAACACCTTTACGCGAAGGATATGTTTTGATAGTAAACTCGAGATAGTCACTATTTGGAAGACATGTGAAGGTGAAAGGTCTTTTTTCATCCTTCCAACCGCTTTTGTTTATGGAAATTTCGGTGGCCTGCCCGGGAGTGAAGGTGTGCTTTTGAGGCTTTTCAGTAACAATTTGCAGTACATCATGTGTGATGAGCTTAATAGAATTTATTTTTACAATATGTTGCGTCATTGCATAAATAATTTTCAAACCAGATAGTATGATAAAATTTTTCTTTTATTTACTTTATGTTCAATGATTTTAAAGCAGTTTCATATCTCCTAGCTACCTCTTCCCAGTTGACAATGTTCCAGAATGCATCTATATAATCTGGTCTTTTGTTCTGATATTTTAAATAATAAGCATGTTCCCAAACATCCATTGTAAGCAGAGGGATTCCCTTTTTTTCAGCTATATCCATTAACGGATTATCCTGATTGGGTGTAGAACAAATAAACAGATTGCCTTTATCATCGAGGAATAACCATGCCCAGCCGCTTCCAAATCTGGTTTTGCCTGCATCTGAAAATTGTTTTTTGAACTCATCAAAGGAGGTAAATGATTTAGTGATAGCATCTGATAGTTTACCAGTTGGCTGACCTCTTCCATGAGCTTTCATATTTTCCCAATAAAATGTGTGATTAAAATAACCACCACTATTGTTTCTGACTGCTACTGGATATTTACTTATATTTCTGAAAATATCCTTTATATCCATTGATTCCATCTCAGTACCTTTTATTGCATTTATGAAGTTGTCATAATAAGCTTTATGATGTTTACTATAATGGATCTCTACTGTCATTTTATCAATAAAAGGTTCAAGCGCATCATAAGAATAGGGTAATGGTTGAAATTCGAATTTGATCTGTGTTTTCATAACAGTTTGGTTTTTGGAGTAATTGTTTGTCCTCCTCATGTTTTCCCAAAGGCAGACACTTAGGGACTATTTCGATTAAAAGTATATGAATAGGCTTGTCCAATGGCCAACTGGATAGGTTTTACCTGGAACATTTTACTTCATCTTCTTGATTACTTTTTCTACTTCTTCTTCTCCTTCTGCATAAAATTTTTCTTCATCAGGGGCAAGCTCGCGGAGTAATCTCAAAAACTCTCCAACATGCACCCGTTCTTCATCCGCTATGTCTTTGAGCACCGCCACAGCGAGCTTGTTGTCAGTTGACTCGGCAAGCTGCATGTACAACTGTGTTGCTTCATACTCTGCCGCTACCATGAAACGTATTGCTCTGATAAGCTCCGCATCCGTAAGCTTCCTGTCATTTGCTAACCCTGAAAAGGGCGATCCAAATACTGCCATATTTATACTCCTTTCTTATTTTTTTTGCTTCCACCTAACGCTAACCTATTGTATCTGTACCAGTATCTTGTTTTGCCAAAGTCTCCAACAGTTTGTCGAAGGATTTAATAAATTTTTCGATGCAAGCACAAATTTTTTCGTTTCCATTTTATTAAAATTTAGTCACAACAACTGGCAGGCAAGTTGTGTAAAATTTTTCGCTGTATAAAAGTAAGTCTGTTAATTTCGGAAAATGTTACACAACATTTGAAAAAGGTTACATAATTCACACATTTGATTTCTAACTTTATAATGATCCTTGATACTCTAACACATGAGTCCGATCCTTTGAAATGGGGCCATCCTCAGAGAGTGGAAATTTAGACGATAATTACCAAGCTATCCCTCTTCTAATAGAGCAAACCGAACATCAAATCCCAGTATATATATTACATTATATTTCTTCTATCAAACTTTAAACAAGAAGGACAACATTTTGAAGAAGGATGTGTTTTCAAGGCTTCTTTTATTGCATCTTGAATATTATTAAAAAACCCTATACTAACTCTGTGTTCTGATTTTGGTAAAAATCTACTACCTAATCTATGGACTTCATGGGCTCCATTAGTTTGTGCATTCTTATTAATATAATACCTATACATAGGTATTTCTTTTAGATGATAGAATTATGCAATCAATAAACCATTGACTTACACAAAGTTACAAAATAATTATAATACAAGTCAAATTTATTTAATAAAAAATCCATACACTGGAAAATCCAGTGACCTTGACCAAAGTTGGCCGGAATAAATTAACCACCAAATGCAGGAATTAAATACTTGTTATTTAGTTATGTATATTAATTGCAATGAAACCGGCCAAATATGGTCAACATGACCGGCTTTTACATCTTATTGTAAAAAATAAGTTGAATACTGAACAATATTCGTTATTTGATTTTTAAGGTCTGGCAATAGTACAAACTTGTCAAGGAAAGAGTTTGAGCTAAGCTTTTTACGCTGTAGAAAGCATCGCACCTGCCTTCGATAACAATCTCTTTGTCAGCTATCGTCAGAAAGACTACAAAGGAGATATATGGGTTACAGAATTTGTCGATAACCTGAAAGGGAACCTTGAATCAACATTTAATTATTAGTCGATTTAAAGTACTCTTCTGCCTTGAAGGAGTTTAACAACTATTGCGATAATTGCAATAACAAGCAGGACATGTATAATACTCCCGGCACTATAGGCAAAAAATCCGATTGCCCAGGCAATAATTAAAATTACTGCTACGATGTAAAGTAAATTTCCCATGGTGTTTCTTTAAATTATTATTGTTAGTATTTTAAAAATAATGTGACCGTCTAAATATGACCTGGATCTATGGGTTTCGCAGATAATTTGTTAAATACGCAAAACACGTTCTGCCAGACAAAACTTTTTGTATCTCAATAGGTTTGAGAGATAACCGGAATAAAGACCAGACACTTTAATTTAACCTTCAGGGAGGCATTAATATCATGCTTCTCCAAAAGTCAATAAAGCAGATTAAAGTGCTGCAATAATCTTTTCCAATTCTTCTTTTGATTTGCCAAGTTTGATTTGAAGTTTTCCGAACATCTCCTCTTTCTTGCCTTCTTCAAACATCAGGTCGTTGTCCGTTAAGACTGCAAATTTCTTTTTGAGCTTGCCTTTCTGCATATTCCAGTTTCCTTTTAATTCTGTTGTGTTCATTTTTTTAAATTTTAAGTTTTGAAAGAATTTTTAAGATACAATGATAATTCTATTAACTTCTGAAAGCGTTACAAAATTTTGGAAATAAGTTACATAATTTATACCTTTTCTGGTAGTTTGCGTCTTTAATGTTTCGCATCTGCTTTGTCCGTAATTTTTACAGCAACTTCTGTTGGCGAAACTTTTCCAGTGAAATAATCGGCATAGGCACGGGTAAATTCTGCACCGTAAAAAAATATCATGGAAGAATAACTCACCCACAGAAGAATTAATACAATGGAGCCTGCTGCGCCATATGCCGAACCGGGATTTGTTTTACTTAAATAAAATCCAATTGCGGTTTTTCCAAGTATAAAAAGAAATGCAGTAAGAATTGAACCCCACCATAAATGTTTCCATTGAATTTTTGAGTCAGGTAATATTTTGAACAAAAGTGCAAACAGGAGCATGACGACTCCAAACGAAATAATAAAATTAAGCACATAAAATATTATGAGCACAATGTTTGGTCAATGGTGATGATCATATCCTGAACCTGCCTCGCTGTTTCTATACCCATTATTGAAGATATCTGTTTATATAATTGCCCTGTGATGACATCTCGCTTAATAAAAAGTGAGCCAACAGAAATTACTATTACAAGTAAACCAGGCATACTGAAAATAGCATAGTAAGCAATAACAGCACTTTGCATAAAGGGATCTTTCCCCCACCAACGGTTGAAAGCACAGCCAGCAATTTTGAAAAACGCTTTTATTGTTTTTTTCATCAGATGACATTTTGAGAAGCTGCAATCACATTTAACGCTTTTGGCATAATTTTAACGCTTACAGGGGCTAAGCCTAATACCTCGCCATCAACCTGAATCTGCATATTATAATGAGAGTAAATTTCTGCTTCTTTTGTTTGATAATATTCTTTTCTTAAAAATTTGTTTAATTTACCAGTTGTGAATGAGAAGAGTAACACAATTAAATCCCAGGGATTTTTTCTATTTATTATCACCAAATCAAGAAGGCCATCTCTTATGTTTGCTTTATCAGCTATTTCATATTCCCCGCCATAATATTTAATATTTGCTATGAGTACAAAATATCCTATTGATTCTACTTTGTGTTTGACATAAATCTTATGCCATTTATATCTGAAAAGAAGTTTAATCAACCCAAATGGATATGCAAATCTTCCCCATCCTTTTTTAAATTTTGGAGTCATCTCTTTTATAACCTGAGCAAAAGGACCAACATCTAACATCATTGAAAAATATTTGGACCCGTTGCTTGTTTCTGCATAACCTAAATCCATTTTTATCTTTTTGCCTTTTGTAATTAATTCTGCTGCCATTTTTGGATCATTAGGTACACCTAGTTCACAAGCTAAAACATTCGTACTGCCAAAAGGAATAATTACCAGGGTGGCTTTTGAGTTCGCCATACCATTGATTACTTCATTTATTGTTCCATCTCCACCTGCCGCAATAATTAAATCGTATTTATCCTTTGCTGCTTCTGCTAGTTTTGTTGCATGTTTCGGATATTTTGTGAATTCTATATCTAATTTTATCTTCTCTTTATCACACTTCTTTTTTACTTCTTCTATAACGTCATCTTCTGTTATTTTAGGCTTGAATAATCCCGATAATCTTCTTTCTAATTTTTTTAAAGTCCATCTTAGTACAGGTGGCATTTCCCTTTTCATCTTCCCGGAAGAAGGATTTATTATTAGAATGGCTTTCATCTGGTAATAAAATGCTTTCATGGTTAAAGAAATATATTGCAGTATTTCATACCGGTGGTCAAGACGTCAAGCTTTTGCAGGATGGCAAGCACTGTATTTCTTTAAATTATGAAAAAATTATTATTATGTATTTTGGCTGGAGTTCCGTTCTTTTCAGTTGTTGCTATTTCTTCTTTGCCTTTGAGTACACTATAGCTACAGCTTGTTTCTGGGCCAGTTTCATCGACTTTGGGTGGCTTGTTCCGATTGTTCCATCCTCCTTGTAACTGTGAAGTAACTCCTCTATGTTTGAGTTGATCACTTTCTTTGACTTTCCCTTTTTTAGTGGCATCTTCTTACAGTTTTAATGATTTCAATAAAATAGATGAATGTGTAATCGATAAAAGATTAATTTATTTGGTTAGTATTTTAAAACGATCAGTTGAGAACCTCAAAAGTGATCTTTGCATTGACCCGGAATTCAGTGATTTTATTATTCTTCACTAACGCATTCATGTGATGAATATAAACAGAGCGTATTCCTTTTAGAGTTTCCCCCGCAGTTTTGACAGCAATTATTGTTGCATCCTCCCAACTTTTGGGCGATGATGCCATAATTTCAATAACTTTAAGTACGGCCATGACGTAACAATTTTAAGATAACTATTTGAAATTTTGTAATAATTCAGATACAAAGATGCAATCCTTTAATCTGAGAACCGTTACATAATTCCAAGGATAGGTTACATCAATTACAGGTCTTCTAGAGAAATCCGTCTTTTGTGCTTGAGCTTCTTAAAATGAGATGGTGTAAGCCCAGTCATTTTTTTAAACTGGTTTGACAGATGGGTTACGCTGCTGTAATTCAGTTTCCAGGCAATTTCGGTAAGGTTGAGCTCATCGTAAACAAGGAGTTCTTTTACCTTCTCTATTTTATTTGCGAGGTAATATTGCTCAATTGTAGTCCCTTTAACTTCTGAAAAAAGATTGGAAAGATATGTGTAATTGTGATTGAGTTTTTCACTAAGGAAATCGGAAAGGTTTGTTTTAATTTGTCCATCGCTGTAATGGATAAGTTCTATAATTATGGTTTTAATTTTCTCAACCAGGATTAACTTAATATCTACCATCAATTCAAGACCGGTCAATTTAAGAGCAGAAGCCAGACTGTCCAATTGATCTTTTGAAACTTTGCCTATTATTTCAACTTCACCCAATTCAACATTGGTATAATTAATTCCAAGTCTTTCAAGTTCGGATTTAACTACCATCCGGCACCGGAGAGAAACCATATTTTTGACGTAGAGTTTCAATCAATTAATTGTTGAGATATAATTCGGATATGTAGTAAATATACAGCAATCAAATTAAGATTTGATGAAAATTATTATCCTTAAATAAGTAGATGCCGCTTCTTTTATATATCACTATTTGCTTCATCTACAGGGTTATAAAAATTTGGAGGTTACAATTAATGCATTTCCCCAATCAATATGTAAACCACTCTCATCATTGGTATAGTCAACCTGCCACAAGTTTATTTTACCATTTTCATCAAATAACTCGTATCTGAATGAATCATCTTCAAGATTATATACCCGAGTTTTAATGTGAAATTGTTTAAATAATTCTTCATGAATTTTCACACTAAGTTCATCTTCTTTTTCCATACTACTTTGATTTAGAAATACTTATTTAATAAATCTGCCCGATTGTACCTAGTGATGATCGGGCTTTTTATTGTCCAATTATGTACAAAGATACTTGAAAACCAGAATAAAAATTTGACATTTTCATAGGGCTGTCATGAAATCAAATTAAATTTTGAAATTATTGGAGGTCTAATGCCACGCTCCCCCCGTTCGTCACCCGTCACTGCATTTGGGGGTCGGTGAGAAGTATACAACCCATCCTGAGTAAAGAAGATTTTTTAATTACAAAAAATATTTTACTCCCTTAATCTATTCGTTAAGACAGTAATGGCCTAATCTATAGGCATATAAGAAAAAATAGATGTCTTTTTGCGTGTGCTATTCTGAAAACATATTATGTCGTTGAATACAAGCCCCTAGTAATCGGTATGATCTTCCAATACAAAAAGTAACTAATCCTTATATGTGTCTATTAATCAGCTATTAAATTTAATCTAGTTTTGCTTGACGTACAAATAGGGTACATAAAGACCGATGCTAAAAGGAGAGATGTTCTTTATTCGATTTGCGGATGATTTCCTCATCGGATTCGAATACAGAGAGGATGCACAACGGGTTTATCAAACCCTCGCGAAGCGTTTTAAGAAATTTGGTCTTACTAACCACCCGGAAAGAACAAAATTGTTGCTGAATCCGGGTTTTATATATTTCCCCGGTAAAGTTTTATTTCTGCCATATGCTCCTGACGATCGTCAACCAAACGGATAAACATATCCTGACATTCAGCCCCATCAAGTATAATAGTTGGTTTTGTATTGCCTTCAGGTAGTTGAGTTAATGTAATCCGGTATATTGTTTCCCTGTATCTGTAATGAATCTTAAAAGAAACCCAATCGGAAGGAAGACAAGGATCAATATATAATTTGTCTGTTTCAAGTCTTAACCCTAGTAACGATTCCACAATCAGGCGATACATCCAGCCGGCCGATCCTGTATACCAGGTCCATCCACCCCGGCCAATATGGGGCGATAAGGCGTAGACATCAGCAGCAATGACATAGGGTTCAACTTTGTACCTTGCAACTTCTTCAGGAGTTTTGGCATGATTAATTGGGTTGATCATCGTTAAAATTTCCCATGCTTTTTTACTGTCTCCCAATTTTGAGAATGCCATTGCCGTCCATATAGCTGCATGTGTATACTGACCGCCATTTTCCCTTACTCCGGGAACATATCCCTTAATATAGCCGGGATTCAAATCTGATTTATCAAAAGCAGGGTCCAATAATTGAACCAACGAATGTTCATGCCGGACAAGTCTTTTATTCACAGATTCCATAGCTATCCTTGAGCGATCAATATCGCCTGCTCCTGAAAGCACAGACCAGCTTTGAGAGATGGAATCAATCTGGCATTCATCATTACTTGCCGATCCAAGCGGTAAGCCATTGTCAAAATATGCACGTCGGTACCATTCGCCGTCCCATGCGTTTTTTTCAATATTCAGTTGTATTTTTTTAGCTGCCTTCCTGCAGAGTTCAACAAATTCAAAGTCATCTTTAGCCTTTGCAACTTTGATAAATTGAGTTAGAATATCAAAAAGAAAGAAGCCAAGCCAAACACTTTCACCTTTGCCCTGGTTCCCAACCATATTCATTCCATCATTCCAGTCGCAGGTGCCAATGAGTGGGAGCCCATGATCGCCAAATCTAAGCCCATGAATGATAGAACGTTTACAATGTTCGTATAATGTACTTTTTTCTTCCGACCGGTTTGGAAGATCGTAATACGAATCGTCTTCCGGGTTTACAAGGCGTCCTTCAAGAAAATGAATGGATTCATCCAAGACTCCTGTATCTCCGGTACCTATTACATAGCGACAGGTCGCTAATGGTAACCAAAGGTAATCGTCTGAACAATGCGTACGAACACCTCTTCCGCCAGGGGGATGCCACCAATGCTGGACATCTCCTTCCAGAAATTGGCGACTTGCAAAAAGAAGAAGATGCTCCCTCAGGAGATTTGGCTTGGTATGGATTAAGGCCATTACATCCTGCAACTGGTCACGAAAACCGAATGCTCCGCCCGATTGATAATATCCACTGCGTCCCCAGACCCGACACGCCAAAGTTTGATATAAAAGCCATCCATTTGCAAGAACATTTATTGACAGATCTGGTGTTTCTATCTTCACGGCACCAAGAGTATGTTTCCAATATTGCCAGACTGCTTCAAGTGCGGTATATGCAGGACCTGATCCTCGAAAACGGTGTATTAGGTTGTTTGCATTCTCCATATCCATTCCTGTGCCAAGCCTGAATATTATTTCGCGTCTCTGACCGGCAGCAATTTCAAAAGGGACCTGAATTGCTGCACAAGGATCAAGAGCTACTCCATTTTTTCCTGAAAGACGCGAACTTAACATTGCAGCTGGATTTTTCAATGTACCGTTGCGTCCTATAAATTCTGTACGGTCGCAGGTAATAGAGCTTGATGTATCGTCAGTCTGAAGAAAAGCTACCCGATCAGCAAATTCCGAATTATAAGGATTTGTTGCATAAATTACGCTGCTGTTTAAGTCAACACTGGTGTTCACATGCATGGCAGATTTGTGCCGCAAATCGCCCAATACCCATTCCACAAAACTTATAGCTGATAATTTGTATGATCGCCCCGATTCGTTCCTCACTTTTAATACCGAAAACTTTACCGAAGCATCTATAGCAACATAAACCCAAAGTTCGGTAATTATGCCTCCTTCGTTGTGTTCGAATACACTATAGCCGAATCCATGCCGGCTCAGGTACAATTTCGATTCGCTGTTGGTCAAAGGTACTGGCGACCAGAAGTGACCTGTCTCTTCATCACGAATATACATGGCTTCTCCGCTCGAATCGGTTACAGGATCGTTATACCATGGTGTGAGACGATACTCATGGGAATTTTCAGCCCAGGTATATGCCCCCCCATTCTCAGAAATTACAGTTCCGAATCCCTTGTTTGCCAGAACATTTACCCATGGGGCTGGCGTTAAACTGTCTTTCGATGTTGTAATTACATATTCCCGTCCATCCGGTGTAAATCCTCCGATCCCGTTATAAAAAATCAGGTCCTCTCGAGGCAATACCACGTCTGGTTTGGGATTAGGCCTATAGGTACGGGTTGGTTTGAAATGCGAAACTGATAATTCTCCAAAGCCACGCCGTTTAATTTGATCTTCCAAAGCTCCGCGGGTATCGCTAATAATAGCACGAGATACTGTTTGGAAAAGGATTCGGTCCTCATTTGATATCTGGTCAGCAGAACGCACAAATATTCCGCCTGGCCGATCAATATTATTAGCTTCAATTCCTGCCGCGATTAATCCAATAATTTGTTCCTGAAGTAACTGACGGTAACCCGCGTGATCTTCATTCCAGATTACGAGATCGACGGCTAATCCTTTTAATCTCCAATATGCATGTGCCTGAACGAGTTGACGTACCAGATTAATATTGGCCGGATCTTCAATTTGTAAAAGCACAATCGGCAAATCGCCTGAAATGGAATACCCCCACAAACCGGATTGTCCACGACGGTTTTTTATAAGGATTCCAGGTTCTGCCCGCAGTGACGAATTGGCAAAAATGATAGAACTGGCAAGCCGTCCATATAATTGAGCATCCGATTCGCTCGCATTAATCTGTCGCAAAACTACCTGGCTATGTGTCCATGCAAGTTCAAAAACACGATTTGCAATTTGCTTATCCTGGTACTTTTCTACAAGATTTAATGCTCCTTCACGGGATTCACTTATTCCTGTAACAATATCAATTGTAGCTGACCCTTCGGGTTCCAGTAGTATTTGATATTGAATGGCAACAATAGGATCGAGCACTGAACCCTTACTTCCTGAGAGAGATTTGGAATTTGTCATCGCATATGGCGAGACCAGCGTGTTTCCACGTCCAATGAATTGCATACGGTCTGTTTCATAGGTAATATCCCTGATTTCAGCCCCATGGACTGCCATAAGATGAACCATCCATGGCGAATGTTCGTTAACTGACCTGGGCCGCCGGGTGCATAGAATTGCCTGTCGCTGGTAGATAATTTCTGTCTGAACAAAAAGATTACTGAATGCAGGATGTGCTAAATCAGCTTCATTTGGCGCCAGTACAACTTCCGCATAGCTGGTAATATCAATAATCCTATTTGTCCGCGTGCGGTTTGTCAGCTGGACTCTTCGCAATTCAATGTCGTCTTCAGGAGAGACCACAATAATTGTATGTGTGTCAATATCGAAGTCGCGACGGCGAAATTCTGCACGTCCTTTTGAAAATATAGCTTCATATTTATCCGATCGCTGAAGTGTAGGTTGATATGTAACTGACCAGAAATTTCCATTTTCGGCATCACGTATATAACAAAAAGCTCCACAATTATCAAGAGTGCTGTCTTCTCGCCAGCGAGTCACGGCAATATCTTTCCAACGACTGTATCCACCTCCGGCATTTGTTATCATCACCCGATACCTGCCCTCATTTGATAATAAATTGACTTCCGGAAATGGTGTATCAGGCGTATTAAACACACGAAGAGGTGCCTCCTGGTTATTAGCAACAGGGCGAACATTTGTAACACCGGAAGTATGTGAAAAGAATGTTGTAGCCCTTGGTATCTTTTCCTGAAGCAACAATAAGGTTGCCTGGAATAAAGGATAAGACTCAAACCTCTTTTGCATCGGGCGATCTAATAAAATATAAGCCAAAGAGAGAAAACTCATCCCTTCATGATGCGCCATGAAAGACCTTACAACAGCCTTAGACTGCCCTCTTGGTATGCGTACGGATGTGTAATCTATAGCCTCATAGAAACCAAATTTTCCCATAAACCCTTCATTAGCAAGACGCTCAAGATTAGCGCATGCTTCCTCTGGCATAACCATCAAGGCAAGCGTTGTAGCATATGGCGCTATAACCAAATCTTCAGAAAGTCCTCTTTTTAGCCCAAGACCTGGTACTCCAAATGCACGATACTGATAGTTTTGCTGAACATCAACACTATTGTATCCCGATTCCGAAATACCCCATGGAACACCTCTTAGTTTTCCATATTCGATTTGTCTGTTAACTGCTGATTTGCAGGTTTGATAAAGTAAACTATTTTCATATTCAGGCATAATTATAAGAGGCATAAGATACTCGAACATTGAACCACTCCATGAAAGAAGAATTGGTTCACCATCTATAGTTGTAAGAAGACGCCCAAGCGCAAACCAACTTTCCTGTGGTACCTGGTCCTGTGCAATAGCCACAAAACTCGACAATCTTGCCTCTGATGCCAATAAATCATAATAACTTGAATCGCGTCGCCGCTCTTCAACATTATATCCTACAGTTTGCAAATGACGCGACTTATCGTAAAGAAAATCATATTCCATGTCTGCAAATTCTCCTGATTGCCGGACAAGTGCTTCGATAAGTTCAATCCTTTTCTTTGCATGATCAACGGCTTTTCTGAAAAGACTTTTGAACTCATCATTCATTTCACGAACCTTAAAATTTGTCTCAATTGATAGCAGATGGCCGGAGGCGATTTCGCGTAATGTTGGAATAGTATTAATATCCGGATATTTTTCCGGTATTTCAGTAGAAAACGGATGTAACATCCATGGAATCAGATATGTTAATTCATTGAAGGCGCTCTGACATTGTCGTGAAAGATTATTTGCCCAAACTATGTATTGTTCATCCGTACCTGTAGTGAATGCATTTACAATTTCAGTAGAAGATGTTGAAAGTTTTTCCAGACATTTTCGCATATAAACAAGTGTAACCGGGTGTTCATTTAAAATTACATTCAAATATTTCCGGAATTGAACAATCTGGACAGGTATTGATTTTCCTGCCTGCTCTATAAGAATTTGTAATGTATCATTAATCCCTTCAAAAAGCCTGGGCCCAAGTAATATTTGATCAGACAGGGTAAGAAGTCCCTGTTCCAGGGTCAACAGATGACCTGCAAGGTTTCCGCTGTCAACCGATGAAACATAAAGTGGCCTTAGTGCTTTCAAAGATTGAGTATCGTACCAGTTAAAGAAATGGCCCTGGTATCTTTCCATCGAATTCATTGTGTTGAAAGCATTCGAAGTTCGTTCAAGAAGCTCACCGGAAAAAATGTAACCAAAATCATATGCTGACAGATTTGCAAGAAGTGAAAGACCTATATTCGTGGGCGATGTCCGGTGTGCTACCACTGAAATGGGATGTTCCTGATAGTTATCGGGCGGTAACCAATTATCATCAGGACCAACAAAAGTTTCAAAAAAGGACCATGTTTTACGCGACAATTCCCTGAGAAAGCGATATTGTTTATCAGTCAGTTTTGCTATACGTGGGACTAGAGGTCTGCTGATCCACCAGGCAATAACCGGAAAAATAAACCATAATCCTATAATTGGCCATACCATTGCTAGTCTTATCGGAAACAAAATCAAAAGACAGGTTGCAGAAAGGATTGCAAAAAAGGGAGATATCCACATGGTCTGAAATGATTCAATAAGTTCAAACCTGCTAAGGTGTTCATCTATTGCTGTAGAATTCCATTCGAGAAGCCGTTTTTTTGAGATAATCAATCTCCAGCATGTTCGCAATAAAGCATCCATACTATAAAATGCTTCGTATGGAAGGCTTATAAGCATAAATGCAGCCTGGTACAATTGCCTGAAAGCCGATTGTCGGGCTGCCTTTAGATGTTCCCGCAGGTGAACTTCCTCTGGTTTTTGAAATATGTAAACAGCAGAAATAATCAATGAAGGAACCAAAATTATTCCGATCACAATCAAAGTCCAGAACCACGATGATGATAAAATGGTCCAGCCCAATAGTAAAAGTAATGTCAGCGCTAAAGGAATAAGGCTACGCCTGAGGTTATCCAAAATTTTCCACCACGATAAAAGAGACAAAGGGTTTTTCCTGGATGCCCCATTTAACTTAGGCAAAAATGGTAATAACCAGGGGATCAATTGCCAATCGCCTCTTATCCAACGCGAACGACGGGTTACATCAGACTTGTAACTTGCAGGATACTCTTCAAATAAAAGAACATCGCTTAACAATCCAGACCTGGCATAACAACCTTCCAGAAGATCATGGCTCAGAATTCTGTTTTCCGGAAACCGGTCCTTAAGCGTTTGTTCAAATACATCAACATCATATATACCTTTGCCTATAAAGGATCCTTCTCCAAATAGATCCTGGTATACATCAGATATGGCACGGGTGTATGGATCTATACCTGGTTCACTACCGAACAGCCTTGCATATCTCGATCGGTTAGTACCCGGTAAACTCACAGCAACCCTGGGTTGAAGAATGCTGTATCCATCGGTTACACGGAGTTTTTTTGTATCGTATTTTGGTTTGTTCAGTGGATGCGACATAGCCCCGATAAATTGTTGCGCTGAATCGCGCGGTAATTGCGTATCGGTGTCAAGTGTAATGACATACCTGATTTTTTTTAAAACTTCAATATCGCCAATGATCAGAGAAAACATATTTTCAGGGCCTCCACGCAGCAAGGAATTCAGATCTGATAATTTTCCCCTCTTTCGTTCATAACCCATCCATATATGATCTTTGGGATTCCATTTTCGCGGACGATGAAAAAGGAAAAATGTATCTTTATTTTCTCCATGATATTTTTCGTTAAGTTCCGTAATTTTTTTACTAACCAGTTGAATAAGTTGGTCATCTTCTTCTAATTTTTCCTGTGCTGCATCTTTAAAATCGGTCAACAACCCAAAGTGTAAGTTTTTATCCTGATTTGCCAGAAAACGCACCTCCAAAGCTTCTGCAAGATCTTCAATATTTTGAGCGTTTAAGAGTATAGAAGGAACAACAACCAACGATCGTGATTCCGGCGGGATCCCTTTTGAGTAATCAAGTCGTGGCAATGGATGTGGGTTGACGATATGAGTGGTCAGCCAGTTCACAAGAGCTACTGAGAGATAACTGGTACATAAAGTCAGGAGGAAACCTAAGGCCCAAAGATGCCAGCTATCAATTCCGTCACTGTGGGCTTTTTCTAACAGGCTCCAACAGAAGGTTAACGTCAGTAATATAATAGAACCCAGATAGAAAAACAGGGGAAACCGGAAAATGGTTTTTCTGCATATCGAAGATAAAGTATATTTTATTTTTGTAAGGTGCTCAAGTTGAGGCAGACCTTTACCAATGAGGTAAAATCCGACATGGGCTGTACGGTCCACCGGACCATTCAATTCAGCTCCTTTTTTTGCGAGTTCTATAGATTTATGTGCCACTTCAATTTCAGAAAAGTCGCATTTTTTGGCAATCTTTTCAATAACATGACGATAACGGTCACGGGTGTTAAAATCCATTGAGATGTATGCTTCGGCAGGGTCCTCGTGAAGAAGTTGTTCTACATAGCTCATAGATTCAACGAATTCACGCCAGTCCAAGGCGCTCAGGAAACGAAGGCTGCCTATGCTATTACTGATAGAAACCTGATCTGCAGCTTGCTGCTGGTTTCCATACTGAATTAATTGGACTATTGTCTGATTAGATTCGGAAAGCCGCTGTTCAATCCACGTCAATGGAAATGCCAAAGCCGGGCTTTGTCCCTGCAACCGCCGGACAAATTCTGAAACGAATGGTGTTGACATCGGAGGATCAGACCTTGCCATATCAGCAATTACCAGGATCAGGCTCTTTGGGTCCTTTTCTGCTATTTCCGTCATCTTGTCAGCCCAGGAATCAGCAAGGTTTCTGTCGATTCTACCGGCAGCTACCCGTACTGCTACGCGTCTAAGGTTCTCAATAAGAGCCAACCGCAACATTATAGGAATAGCCCACAATTCACCTAATTTTAAAGTAGTAATGGTTTGATATGCAGTTACAAAACGGTGCAGACTTTCGGGATCGACATGTCCATCTCCATGGGATATGATTTCTTTTGCGATATCGTAAACACGGGGAAGTCCGGCAGACGGACCATTAAGTAAACGGGGCAATTCCTTACTATAGCCCTTTGGCAAATGTCTTCTTCCGGTCCTAATCTGCTCTTCAATTAAATAAAAATTATCAAGCAGCCATTCACCGGCTGGTGTAATTTGACGATTGGCCTTAACTGCTTCTGATACAAGATCGTGCACATCCAGCAGTATAGTTTCATTTTCTGCAAGACGGGAAAGTAATTGCTGGTCAGGATCAACTTTTGGACCCAGGATATGTAAACCTGCTAAGGTTTTGCCATACTGCTCCATCTGTTCGGCACTGAATAATTCCGAACGCAGGGGTGGTAGCCCATCGGCATATTTTTGCGAAAGGTCATTTTCCCATAGATGGGATGTCAAACGGTGCAATGATTCGTTAATTAAAGAAGGCCCTATCTTCATATATAAATAATATTTTATAGAAAATTCAACTAATTAACTCAAGGGTATCGAACCCCAATAAACTGGACAAAAATCTGATTTCAATTTAGTAATATTTTCTGATTTTCCGATGTCACAAAAATCTCATTTTCCTTGCTTGTTTTGTCAAGAGCTAGACAAGTGTCCACACGAGGCAACGTCACAACCGAAGCTACTCTTGACAAAGAATCGGAAAATGCGAACGGGTGTTAATTGCAAAAGCCGTCCGTATTTACCACATTTGGCCGGTCAGATTACAATTAACATACATAACTAAATAACAAGCACTTAACTCCGACTTTTGGTGGTCAATATGATCCGGCTAACTATGGTCAAGCCCACTGGTTATTCCACTAAGATATTTACTTATTAGATTGATTAAAAGCTTTCTATCCGTTGGCTTAGAGATGTAATCATTGCATCCGGCTTCAATTGATTTTTCACGATCTGCTTCCATCGCATAAGCCGTATTTACAACTATCGGTATTTCCTTATTTTTCTCCCTTATAAGTCTGGTAGTTTCATATCCATCTATCCCTGGCAATTTGATATCCATTATAATTATGTCAGGCTTCTTGTCTGAGGATAACATTTTCAACGCCTCAAGACCATTCTCTGCATGCAATATATTAGCCCCATACGATTTAAGAATTTCGTACATCAGCATGAAATTAGAAGTGTCATCCTCGACCACAAGAATATTCCTCCCTGACCATATTGGTTTTGGGTGGTCATGATTGGCAATTACCGCTACAGGTTCAATTGCGCTGCCGGTCTTTTTAAGAGGAAGTGAGAAATAAAATCGTGATCCTTTGTTTATTTCTGATTCTACTTTTATTTCACCTCCCATAAGCTTTACAAGATTCTGTGAAAGGGAAAGGCCTAATCCTGTACCCCTATATAATCGCAGTTTATTGTCTTCCACTTTTCTGAACAATTCAAATATAATTTCCTTTTTGTCTTCAGATAAACCTATACCAGTATCCTCCACGAAAAATAATATCCTATCTTCTTGCAAATTGCATCCCAATAATATATGTCCGGAATCGGTAAATTTAATAGCATTATCAAGGAGTTTGCTGAGGGCTTGCTTGAGACGAAAGCCATCAGCCTCAAAAGTCAGATCATTATCCTTAATATCCACAGAAAGACGAAAATCCAAATGAGATTTTTCTTTGGACTTTATTTCCTCAGTAAATCTCAGATAAAGTTCATTTAGAAGAGGATAAACCTGACAATTCCTGAAGTTGATATTCATTTGGTTGGATTCAATTTTTGAAATATCAAGAATATCATCAATAAGTCCTAACAGGCTATTAGAGTTTGAAACTATCAGGTTTACAAATTCGGTTCTTTCTTCCTCAGAATAGCCTCTGTCATTTAGAAGCTCAGCTAATCCAACTATTGCATTCATCGGAGTCCTTATCTCGTGCGACATATTTGTAAGAAATGAGCTTTTAAGTTTATCCGACAGCTCTGCTTTTTCTTTTGCAGTTATCAGTTCCTTTTCCGTCTTTTTTCTCTCCTTTATGATTTCCTCTTTAACGATTATTTCTTTAGTCTTTTCATCAAGATTCTTTAACAGCCGTTCCTGGGCTGTCTTCATACTTCTCTCTCTTATTCTTATATACTGATATAGAGAGAAAACCAATACGGTTACTATTGTTAAATAGAACCAGACCGTAAGGTAAAATGGTTTTTTAATTCTTATTTTAAAGGTTAACGGTTCCGTATTTGATATATCATCTTCATTGAAGGCCTTAAGTTCAAAAGTATATTCACCATGGCCTACTTTTTCATAGGTGACTTTCCTCGTAGTTGACAGATCCGACCAGTTAATGCTATAACCTTTTAAAAACGTTTGGTAATTGATCATTTCAGGATTGCTGAAATTAATCCCTATATATGCAATTTCAATCTCATAATTCCCGGGTTTGAGTGTTAAAATATCATGGAAGCTGACTTTCGCTTTATTGATATAGACTGCATCAATGTGAAGAACAGGAGGCTCCTTCCTATTTATACTAATTTTAGGCAGAAATTTTACTATTCCTTCTGATGTTCCGAACCAGATATTATTCCGGAGGTCAATTAAAACCGCATTGGTAAAGAAATCAGTTGAACTTTTAATCCCTTCATAACGAGTATAATTTCTTATCCTGTTGGTTTCGTTATCTATCCGCGAAAAGCCACCCTTGTGACCGACCAATATTTTATGACTTCCATCAAATGTCAGACTATAACAATAATCTGAGAATAATCCCGAAGCGCGTGTATAATTCAAGTTGCCACCATCTTTAAATCTGTAAACACCATTACCCTGGGTTGCAACCCAAAGCGATCCGAAGTTATCTTCCGCAAATGATATTACCGAGTTATGTCCCAAAGAATTCGTGAGGGCCAGAGTGCTAACATTGTCATCCGGATCAATGTAGTAAATAATACTGCAGATTGTTCCAACTAATACTCTGCCAAGTGAATCTATAAAGAGTTGTTGTATATTATTATAAGGCAAACCATTATGTATATTGAACCATTTCCTGGTACCTGTAATTGTGTTTATTTTGCAGGCTCCTTTCTTAGTACTGATCCATATAGTATTCCCTTTACCGGTTATGTGATTTATTGAATTCTCGAGATCATCATTCGATAAATATATCTTTGTGAATTTTTCATGGATGGGATCAAAAGTAAAAACTCCCTCTTTTTCAAAGCCAAGATATATCAATCCTTCATGCGAGCAGTAAATTGAATTTAGCCTGGAGCCGGATAACCCGGCAGGGAAAGAATAAGATTTACTTATCTTGCCATCTTCTGGAATAACTTTTGTAATAGATTTATCACTTGCGAGCCATATATTATTTTTATCTTTTGATAATGAGTAAATGTGATTAGATCCGATTCTGTTCGAATAAGAAAGAAATTTAATATTATCATTGACCAATCTGAGAAGTCCTTCTCCATACATGCCCAGCCATATGTTACCTTCACTGTCTTCAAATAAGCACTTTACATCGTTCGAGATCAATCCATTCTCAGTATTTATGTATCCCTGGAAGGATAACTTACCAGATTTATTATCTATCTGATATTTAATGATCCCTTTCCCCATTGTATTTACCCAAAGCTCATTCTTATTTACTATATGACCTCCCTGGATATTGTCAAGATCACCGTTCTTGTCTGCACTTATCTCAGTGAGATCGAAAGTCAGGTCTGACTTGTTAAATGATAACTGGTAGATACCTCTATCCCTGGAAAAAATCAAATATTCTCCTTCCTTCTCTTCTAGAATTTCAACCACCTTTGATGATGGATAATTATTGACTCTTATTCTTTCTGTCATTGAGCCGGACTCCTTTTTATACTCCATAACATAAAGATTTTCCTGAGTTCCAACAAGGAACAAATTACCTGAAATATACTTGATCTTGAAAATCAATTCATTATCCAATGGGGTTGAAACCCGGACTATTTTTTTGTTTGCGTCCAAAACAATAAGACTTCCATTTTGAGTTGAAAACCAGATTGTTCCTGTGTCAGTTTCTGTAACTGATGTAATAGCAGAGTTTAACGCTGATGTATCTATAAGTATATTAAACCGGTTATCCCTTAAATGAGTGATTCCACCGCTCATATGGCCCAGCCATAATCCTCCGGAAAAATCTTTGTAAATAGTGGTAATGAAATTTTCTGCCAGACTATCTTTATCAGTAAAGTGTTGAAATTCAAATCCATTAAATCGGTAGAGACCTTCAGCTGTACCAATCCATAAATACCCGTCTTTCCCCTGATTTATTGAATAAATGAAGGAGTTTCCCAATCCATCTGCTGAACCATATTGCCTGAAGAAATTATCCTGTCCATTGAGTTGTAAAAAAACTTGTGTAAGTAGTAATACAAAACCGAATTTAATTTTCATGTCTGACAGGATTTACTTTTTTTCTAATGCTTTCATTCCTAACACCGGTTTATATTTCGGGAACCTGCCTACTGGAATTACATAAAAAGGAAGTGATACCCACAAATTTAATCAAAAATAGCGAGGGAATTTAGCTTATTCAGCTACTTGTCTCGAGAGTTTATCAAATTCCTTATCCATGTCTTTTTTCAATTTCCGATAAATGCATTATCATTACTATATCTACGAAAATCAAATTTTCCTTCCTGATGTTCTTTCTGCTCTTTTCAGGTTTGTTATTTCTTTGTCTTCGAGTACGCTATTGCCACCGCTTGTTTTTGCGCCTTTTTCATCGACTTTGGGTGGCTCGTTCCTATTGTTCCATCCTTCTTGTAATTGTGAAGTAGTTCCTCTATGTTTGAACTGATCACTTTCTTTGAGTTTCCTTTTTTTAGTGGCATCTTCTTGTGGTTTTAATTTTTCTTCTTCTGCAATAATTTACTACTCCCCATCCAAGTAACTTGTCTTTTAATTTTATAATTCACTGGTTCAAAGTTATCAATTTTAAACTTAACCAGTGATATTTAATTCTATTTGATTCGGGGAGATTGTTGAAAGGCAACTATCTTAAATCATTAATCTCCACATATATATATGTGAATCATATAACTTATTTCTGCAATTGTGTAACGTTAATCGGAATTAGAGGACTTACCTTTGTTCGGCTTTTCTATATGCTGGGATTAGAGATGAAGCGGACAATGAGACAGAGTGAAACAATTGCAAACACCTACGTAATGAATTTGAATCAAGTTCCTATATCAGTTTTAAATAATTGAACCTATGAATAAAGAAAATATTAATGCTGCATATCACGAAGCAGGACATGTTTTGGCTTTGTTATTAACAAATAGAAGGTTTAAATATGTTACATTAGTTCCAGAAAATAGGAATAATGGATATGGGATTGAACCATCAAAATATGTAAGAGGTATTCCATCTGAAATATACAATCAATGGGAAATTCCGTCATTCTTCAACCCAATTGAATTTATTAAATATTTTAAAAACGACTTTATTAAGGTTGCAGGAATTGTGGCAGAACAGATTTATACTGGAACAAATACAATCGGTGCTAGTGAAGATTTTGAAAAATGGATAAATGTCTCACTTCTTGGTCTTCCAGATAAGTTAAGTTTAAAATATCAATTTTTTTTACTTGATTATACCAAGGAAGTATTGGAATTAAAAATTAATTGGTTACATATTACTGCCATAGCAGAAGCCTTGATAGAAAGGAAGATTCTTAATTATACTCAGGTTATTGATGTTTTTATGCAGAGTTCAAAAATGTGGAGAGAAAGTAAACCTGAATCAGCAGAGTACAATTCATTAATGGTCATTGTTTAAGAAAAAACTTTGACTCAAAAATAGTTGTCGTTACACCAATGTCAGAGTGATGTCCCAAATCATTTAAAGTGTCATATTTATAGTTAGAATGAATTTTTAATTGTTTTGAATATGGCGATTACCGACACTGAAATACAAATGGCTTTTAGAATAAAAAGATGCGTTAAAGAGTTTTTTGATACTCATAACCAAACAGAAATTGAAGCCAAAGAACTAATGCCACTATTCATTAAGAAGGACATATTCAACTTAAACTATCAGGATGGTCTGCCAATTCAAGATTTTCTAAGGCATCTCGAAAAGGAGAAGTACTTAAATTTAATTCCGCAAGCACTTTATAAAAAGAAAAATACAAACAAGAACTGGTTTTTCATAAAAACCATCTAAAGGCGTTTGATTTCAATGATATTGAAGCAATAGAATAAGACTTTTTATAAAGATGGTCAAAAAAAATATTTGTAAAAAGTGAATTAAGAGCATAAATTTGATTTGTTGTATTGAACGTTCATAATATATCTAAATAAAATTTACAAAAGGCGCCACATCTTTTTTTAACGTCAGATATTCAGATAATTACCTTATCTAAATCATTCGTTTGTATTTACCAATTATTTCTGGCACTCCTTTTGGTTTATCTTTTTGTACACGAGATAAACTGCCTCTTGTGTAAAGCACGGTATTATGCTATTTGATCACCGATGTGGTACATTCTTAACCAATTAGTTGAGTAAAGTTATTTTAATCACTAAACAACCCTCAAATCAATTAAAATATTTTGCTTAACGATCGGCAATATTATTAGTCAGGATGAATTTAATGGGAATATCAAAAGTCGATGAAATATATTCTCCCCGCTCTAATATATCCTCATCGTCTTCGTCATAATACCATTGAATAACGAGCTTTTTCGATTGCAGAATAACTTGTGAAAGTTTTCTGAGGATAGAAACTAAAATTGTTGTACTAAAGCTGTTCAGATATTCAAATGCGATAATTACATATGTGATCTCTGCAGGATTGCTAAGGTATTCATCAACCCAATTCATTATTTGTTCAGTAGCTTCAGTCTTATTTCCAAATAATCCCCTTCCTCTAATCGTAATAGTTCCCTCAGGGTTAAAAAGAAAATCTGGAGTATTGTCAGTAGGTAAAATATGAAGTTCGCCTGCTTTCATTTCTTCAAACAAAAATATTGATTTCCCTCTTAATTAGATGCAATATACTAAAAATACTCTAATAGTTCATTGCCTAAATACAGGGGAGGTTGATTATGATTTTTGTACTATTCCGAATGAGTATATCGTTTGAAGGAGAAATATAAAACGAACCGGATAAACGAAGTGGGCGAGTTGAAATTTCTTGCTACAGTATATAATTACGGTATCGATAAAAGTGCTGCCCATATAGAATCTATGATTGATAAATAATTCTTTAATACAAAGCTTTTTAAGACTGAGAGTTATTCTCATGCTGAAGTTTCGTTATTCTGGTATGAACAATTTCTTGCAGGCAAATAATTAAATTTCAGGAATTAATTGTACCTTTCTGTGGTTTACTTTCATTCTCATTTAACCTCCATCTCTGCAGGTATTTGAAAAATAAAACGGTTGTCAATGGATTTTTTCAATTGGTCAAAAAAAAAATCGCAAACTATTGAAATAATATTTCTCATAAAATGCTATTAAACAATTGCTACATTGCAACCTTGATTAGTTTATATAAGTCCTGGAATAGGGTATAAATTTTCTCCGTTTTTATTATTAAACGGATATTGAAAATAGAATAGATATTGATGACTTTAAAAAACAAGTTAAGAGTCAGATGTAATTTATTTATATTATACTGAGCCTGATAGATTGATTACTTCGTTTGCAAATATTGCTTCTGAATTAAGGACAGCGATTAAAAGGCTGAATGGTCGAGGTATGCGGAAGTTATTACTTGTTGCCTGTTGCTTGCTGCTGGTTTTTAATTCATCCTTTGGTCAGGCAAATGGAGATTACAGAACAATCGGCAATGTTACCTTTGTTGCTTCTTTAAACTGGGAGCGTTATAATGGTAGTGCATGGGTAGCTGCTGTTGCTGCTCCTGTTGTAGGAGATAATATAATTACGATCAGAACTGGTAACACCGCAACTGTAACTGCAAATAAGGCGTTAGATCAATTAGTTGTTGCGAGTGGCGGAGTTCTAACTGTTAATTCAGGACAAAACCTTACTATATCTAATGGTGTGGGAACAGATTTAAGTGTATCGGGGACAATTAATAATTCAGGAACTATCACTCCAGGCGGCACAATTGTTTTTAATGCTTCATCTGCATATAATCATACCCAGGATGGTGGAACAATTCCGGATGCTACATGGAATGCATCGTCAAATTGTAATATTACAGGAGTAACCGCAAATGAACCGGGTGGATTAAGTCAATCTTTTGGCAATTTTACCTGGAACTGCCCGGGGCAGACTGGAATAGATCTTAATATTAATCCATTAGAAGTAGGTAATGGTGGAGCTGTTACCGGAGACTTTACTTTGATAAGCACTGGAGTAGGTTCAATCCGGCTCTCAAACAATGCAAACAGGGTTCTTGATATTTCAGGTAATTTCAATATATCAGGGGGTACTTTTCATCTGGCAATTGCGGGTGGTTCCGCTACTGTTAATATAAGTGGCGATTTCAATATGACCGGAGGTACCCTAACTGAGACCGGAACCAGCTCAGTGATATTTGTCTTTGATAATGGGGGAACAACCCAGAACTTTAGAAGAACTGTTGGCACCATTTCAAATAATATTGGGTTTACTGTAAATTCAAACGTTACAATTGATTTTGGAACAAATGATTACGCTAATGGTGGTGGTACATTTACCCTAAGCAACGGGTCAACTTTACAAACTGCAAATACAACAGGGATTAATGGGTCAATTCAAACAACATCGCGATCTTTATCTGCCTCTGCTAATTATACTTTTGATGGAACCGTAGCTCAGGTTACGGGAACTTATTTGCCAACCACCGTAAATAATTTTACGATTAATAATGCTAATGGCGTAACTCTTTCTCAGACAATTACTATAAATGGAGCATATTCATCCAATGGTCAGTTTTCCACTGCATTCAATATCAACTTCAACGGTACAACTGTATGCGGAGGAAGTATTGTCGCTTCAGCCGGTACTGTTACTTATTCCATTACTGCTCTTAATATTATTGCAGGTACATACAATAGCTTGACCAAATCGGGAGCTGCTGCTGTAACGCTATGTGGTCCAATAACAGTTAATGGAAGTCTATCAACCGGAGGACAGATTAATACAGCGTTTAATCTGACTCTAAACGGAACAACAGTATGTGGCGGAAGTATCAACGCTTCAGCGAATACTGTCTCATATTCCAATGCAACCGCAAATATTCTTGCAGGCACCTATAGCAACCTTATCATTTTAGCAGGTGTGACCACTGCAACATTATGCAATTCGATTACAATAAATGGGAACCTGACCATTGAAAACAGCGCCGTTTTACAAAATTCCGGTAATTATGATATTTATCTTGCTGGTAACTGGACTGACAACAATACTGCTGATGGTTTTATGGAAGGGACAGGAGAAGTCTTCTTTAATGGAACAATTCAGCAGACAATCACCAAAGCAGGAGGAACAGGTGCGGAAAGCTTCTATGATCTCAGCCTGAACAATTCAAATGGGTTATATCTGGCATCAGGCGATCTGAATGTTACTCATCAGTTCTCCTTCGCTGCAGGCAACATAACATTTGCGAATAGTTCATATAAGGTATACCTCTCAGCAGGCACACCAACTTCCTTAAACTATACATCTGTAACAGGAAGCAGGATAATCGGGAAATTCGAAAGAGGAATAAATACCACTGGTACGTATCTTTTTCCCATCGGAACAGCAACAAATTATAACCCGGCAAATCTTGTCATCAATGCTGCTCCGGGGGCCGGCTCAGTTCTTACAGAATTTGTAAGTGGTTCTCCCGGGAATTCGGGACTTCCAATTAACGAAGGAGGAATAGAGGTTTCTGATGCCTATACCGATGGTTACTGGAGTTTTACAGCCAGAAATGGATTTTCAGATGGAAATTATAATATTAACCTTAACGGAACAGGGTTTTCAACCGCAATTTTTGATATTACAAGAATAATTAAACGGACATCAGGAGGCAACTGGGGATTTGACGGAACTCATGCAAATGCTTCAGGAGCAGTTTGTTACCGGAACAATCTTACAGGGGGGATTTCATCAGCCGGGACTCATTTCGGATTCGGACATACCCGTCCATTGATTACTAACCAACCTGGCAATCAGCCAGTTTGTGAAAATGCTACTGCCAGCTTTTCAATAGTCGCCACAGGAAATCCTCCATTAACCTATCATTGGTATAAAGCTCCTAATATCCCTTTGATCGAAGGCGGACGTTTTACCGGCACTAATCTCTCAACAATAAGCATTGCAAATATTGTTTTAGGCGATGCAGGAAACTATTATTGTATCGTAACCGACGGACATGGGAGTACGGTACAAAGTATTTCAGCTGTGCTTACAGTAAATACATTACCGGTGCCAACACTTGCCGGGCCGACTCCGGTCTGCGTAGGTGTGGCAGGGAATGTATATACCACAGAGGCTGGTATGAG
>PLML01000134.1 GCA_003141525.1 Bacteroidales bacterium | reverse complement strand
TTGTTTTTAATACCCTTTTATATTTTTATGATATTATTTTATCAGCCTTTATTAATGGAGTTTATTCGCAGACTTTCCGGGTCAAATTACGAGAGTCATGTCAGGGAAATAGTTTCCCAGATCAAAACTGTCATTCAACGCTATCTTGTGGGATTGGTCATCGAAGCTGCTTTAATGGCAGCGATGAATACAGCAGCGCTTTTAATACTTGGCATTGAATATGCTTTCATTCTTGGCATTCTTGCAGCANNCTGGTCACCAAACCGTCACCCTGGTATGCTATTTACGTTCTGGCAGCCTATTATATCATACAACTGATCGACAACCACTACATCGTTCCATATATTGTTGCTTCAAAAATAAAAATCAATGCGTTATTCTCTGTAATTGTTGTTCTTGCAGGAAATGCTTTATGGGGAATACCAGGTATGTTTCTTTCTATGCCGATCATTGCCATTATAAAACTCATTTGCGACCATATAGAACCTTTAAAACCGTGGGGATTTTTATTAGGCGACACAATGCCCCCATTAATAAAAATAAAAATAAAATCAATTTTAAAAAAAATAAAATCTACAAAGTAAGTTATAATAGAGGCTCCGACATGTAAGCATCTTTTCTTTTCGATGAAGTATCCTTGCTATAGCAATTACCTGGTAATAATACCCATAATAAAACTATGCGTGAATAATGTAACTTTTTGTCAAAGTTCTGTAACACTTCCGCGTCTTTAGTTCTCACCTTTGCTCAATGAATTTTAATTTAATCTCGAAACCGTCAGGTCTAAGAGATAAAATGATTAAATATTACCCATGATAAAGGTTAAAAAAGAAGGAATTTTATTATCAAAGACAGATTTGGAATTTGAAAACGAAGGTGTACTTAATCCTGCAGCAATGCAGGAAGGCGATAACGTTCATATTTTCTACAGGTCTGTGCAGAAAGGAAATTTTTCAACTATTGGATATTGTAGACTGGATGGACCGTTAACAGTCGCTGAAAGATGGGATAAGCCTTTTATGGTCCCTGAATTTGAATACGAAAAGCATGGTGTTGAAGATCCCCGTATTGTAAAGATTGAGGAGCAATATTATTTGTCCTTTACAGCATACGATGGAACAAATGCTCGCGGAGCTTTAGCTACTACAATGGATTTAATGCATTTTGAAAAACAGGGACTTATTGTACCTCCTATCACCTTTGCAAGATTTATATCTCTTGTAAGATCAGACGGCGTTAATGAAAAATATTACCACGATAATAAGTTTTATAACCCGCATGCTGATCCTGAAAAAAAAGTGATGCTCTGGGATAAAAATGTAGTTTTTTTCCCACGAAGAATCGAAGGCAATCTGGTATTTCTTCACCGTATCAGGCCGGGCATTCAAATTGTTTCTATGAAAGGCATAAAGGATCTGACCATAGAATTCTGGGAAAATTATTTTCTTAAAATGCAAGAACATATTGTTCTGGATCCTGTATTTACCCACGAGTCAAGCTATATTGGAAGTGGTTGCCCTCCGATCGAAACAGAACATGGCTGGATATTGATTTACCACGGAGTGGAACATACTGAAAGAGGCGACGTATATTCTGCCTGCGCCGCTTTGCTGGATTTAGATAACCCTGTCAAAGTAATAGCAAGATTGCCTTATGCCTTATTTTCTCCAGAATATGAATGGGAGCTAATAGGAGATGTTAATAATGTGGTTTTCCCAACAGGTACTGCTCTTTTTGGAGATACTTTATTTATTTATTATGGAGCGGCTGATTCACATGTTGCTTGTGCCTCAGTGAGTTTATCGGCATTATTGGCAGAATTATTAACACATACTGCAAAAGATGAAAATAAAAACAGCTTCAAAGCAAAACGGGGAGATTATTTATAACCGGGAATGTTTGTTTGGCTCTGAAAATTCATTATATCCGGCGATTATTCCGCTAACTAGAGGACAAGAACCTCTGATTGCTAAAACCAATGATCTGCCTGAAATATTATTTATTACCTCCTATCCTCCCAGGGAATGTGGAATTGCTACTTATTCCAATGATTTGATAAAAGCTCTGAATAACAAATTCAGCAATACTTTATTCATAAAAGTTTGTGCCCTTGAATCAGGTGATGAAAATTATAAATATACCGATGAGGTAAAATATGTGCTTAAAACTTCATTAGCTGACAGATATGGGAAACTGGCGTTGAAAATTAATAAAGACGACCAAATTAGAATTGTTCTGATCCAGCACGAGTTTGGCTTCTTTAACAAGCAGGAACAGGCATTTCTTCAATTTCTAAAAGAACTTACAAAACCTGTTGTTATTGTTTTTCATACTGTGCTGCCACATCCTGATGAGAAGTTAAAATCCAAAATAAAAAGTATTGCCTCATCGTGTGAATCAATCATCGTTATGACTCATAATTCAGCTGAGATATTAATGTACGACTATGATTTACCAAAAGAACAGATATCAGTAATAGCCCATGGTACGCACCTTGTGCCTCATTTAAGCAGAGAATTTCTGAAAAAAAAATATGGTTTCAAAGAGAGGAAAGTTCTTACTACATTTGGTCTGTTAAGCTCGGGAAAGAGCATTGAAACTACACTAAAAGCATTACCGTTAATTATAAAAACTAACCCGGATGTATTATTTCTCGTAATAGGCAAAACCCATCCCGAAGTTTTGAAAGAGGAAGGTGAGAAGTATCGCATCAGCCTTGAAACAATGGTAAATGAAAATAACTTAACACAGCATGTAAAATTTATCAATAGCTATCTGGCATTGCCGGATTTGCTTGAATATTTGCAGCTTACTGATATTTACCTGTTTACAACCAACGATCCCAATCAGGCTGTAAGCGGTACTTTTGCCTATGCAATGAGCTGCGGCTGCCCTATCATTTCAACTCCTATCCCTCATGCAAAAGAAATACTGACTGAGGATACAGGAATTATTTTTGATTTTCGCAACTCGCAACAGCTGGCTTCCGGTGTTCTCCGGTTATTTAATGATAATAAATTAAGAAGGAATATCAGAGTAAATACCTTGCAGAAAATAGTTTCCACAGCCTGGGAAAATTCTGCTGTTGAACATATAATGCTGTTCAAAAAAATAGCCGGAGATAAAATTACAATACAATATAATCTGCCTCTCATTAATCTGAATCATTTAAAACAAATGACTACAGATACAGGAATTATTCAGTTTTCAAAAATCAATCAACCTGATCTCTGTTCAGGTTACACCCTTGATGATAATGCCAGGGCTTTGGCAGCCATGTCAATGCATTTCATATTAACACGCGACAACAAAAGCATATGGTACATAAATAAATATCTTAGTTTTATTAAACTGTGTCAGCAGCCTGCCGGTGACTTTTTAAACTATGTCGATTTTGAAAATACATTTACCGATCAAAACAAAAATACAAACCTGGATGATTCTAATGGGAGAGCACTCTGGGCCTTAGGTTATTTAATCTCTAAGAAGGAGTCACTACCTGAAGAAATCAGTTCCGAAGCCATTAATATCATTCAAAAAGTAATCCCTCGTATTGAAACAATTCATTCCACCCGGTCAATGGCATTTGCCATAAAAGGGTTGTATTTGTATCAAAGAGCCATAAAATCGTCAGAAAATCTTAACCTGGTAAAAACCCTGGCTAACAGACTGGTTCAGATGTACAAGCACGAATCTGACGCAATATGGCAATGGTTTGAGGGCTATCTTACTTATGCAAACAGTATCTTGCCTGAAGCCATGTTATATGCCTGGTTGCTTACCGGAGAAACAATTTATAAAGAAATTGCCTTATCATCATTTAAATTTCTGTTGTCTAAAACTTTCAATGAAAACGGTATAGAAGTAATATCCAATAAAAAGTGGCTTCAAAGAGGTCAGACAGCAGGTCATTTTGGTGAACAGCCCATTGATGTTGCTTATACAATTATGACATTAAGTAAGTTTTATGATGTGTTTGCTGATGAAGACTACCGTAAAAATATGAAAACTGCATTTAACTGGTTTTTAGGGAACAACCGTTTACATCAGATTATTTACAACCCATGTACAGGTGGCTGCTACGACGGATTGGAAGAGACCCATGTGAACCTCAACCAGGGGGCAGAATCTACAATAAGTTACCTGATGGCACGATTGACAGTTGAGAAGTATAACGAGCCTGATATAATACATGATGACAGCAACATGATCCATTCTGAAAAGAAATCAATAAATCAGACTTATGCAAGTTACAGTCACAAGGAAGGAAAGTAGATTTTTACCTGATCCCAGAAGGGTAATAGCCCGATTCTGTAATTTCTCCGGCGAAAGAAGCAAAAACATTATAACAAGTGTATTGGCTATGTCCGATGGTGAAGTATTCATTGCATTAAATCAGGTACTTAGAGGTTATTCCATGCGTCACAGAAATATTTCACTGATATTTGAAACACACTTTAATAAACTGGCTGGGCTGTTCGACGAATTGGGAATAAAACCAGGTACAATTAATCATTCACGGAAAGCGCTTATTGGTTCCTATTTCACAATGGAATACTCAATTGAATCAACAGCTTTTTTTAACCCGTCAATCGTAGAAGATCCTGATCAATCTGAAACAGGGACGGATGAGAAAAGAGTGATCATTAGTTTCAGGGCAACAGGTGAAGGGCATATTTCATCTATTGTTTTTCGTTCAGCCATAATTGATAAGAATAATAATCTGATTCTTGAACC
>PLML01000137.1 GCA_003141525.1 Bacteroidales bacterium | reverse complement strand
GTGGACGAGCGTTTGGTGTCATGATGAAATTGTCCGGATGGCGTGGTCCCGATAAGTGGGCAGGATTTATCATGTCACGATAAAGTTGTCGAGGTAATGAATATATAGCTTTCAACTCTTCGAATTATAAGGCGTTTTATTGAAGATTTCTAATGTGATATGCATTTGCGGGTCATAATAATTTGTATTCAATGATTCTGAGAATCTTGTTGCTTTTCTTCAGCTTTTAATGGTGTATTCATCCAAAATCTTCCTGAATTGTCAGAGATGGAAATACAGTTCTGTTCAAGAGGCAAAGACTGTATAAAACAATTATTCTGAAATTCCAATGGCTTATTATATTCCTGCACAAAAAGTTCCCTGAACTGGCGAAATTCAAGCTCTCTTCGTTTGTTAAGGATATTGCCATTAATGTCTTTCAGGTTTCTATAATTTAAATTACAGGATACAAGTTCCTTGTCCTTGAATTTGTCATCTCTTACAGTTATGTACAAGGTGTCGCCGCCAACTTGAACCCTGGTGATCTTCGTTTTTCTTTTGCCGATAGTCATGTCGTAATTTTCCATTCTGGTTCCCGAAACAGGATCGATCTTCCTGTTGAAAAAGGATAAAATTGTCATATCGGGGTGACGACCAGCATAAGGGCCACCGGCTTGCTCCCATTGTGATCTCACAACTTTAAAGAAATTTCTGTCACTCGCATCAGGTATAGTGAATGTATTATTGAAAGATATGTATTTAAGACACATCCTGGAATTAACTGCTGGCTCATGCCCATATTCAATCTCAATATTGAAAATCTCCTTATTCTTTTTTTCTGAATTTAAAAATGAAGCGGAATACTCAAGTTTGTGTATCGAATAATCATCGGGCTGAATGAATATTGCACCTTTTGCCAAGATTGTATCACCTGTGATCTGACGTTTTGCGGTGAAGTCGATCTTATATAATAATGTACTCCCATCATAAATTCCGATTGGATTTGAAAACCTGTGATTTCTAATAAAATCCTGTGTCAGAGTTTCAATAAATGAAAATGATCTTTTATCGAAATTTCTGATTGCATCGTGAACCAGCAATATAAAAAGCTCATTGCCGTATTGATCACCAACCATTGCATGGGGTATTCTTTTAAATGACATATCAGAATGATCAGTTTCCGGAAGATCATAATAGGGAGTTATATTCATTCTTAAAAAATCCATATTCTTTTTGAAATCGAGTAATCTGTACCTGTTTGAATCTGATGAACAGGCAAAGCCCTTATCCAGAGTCTGGATGATCGCCTCGTTCAGGTTAAGATAATTACTGCTGTCCTTCTGATAATCCCGGTAATAGGATACGTAACTGAACGGTATAGCCGGATTATTATTCTTAATATTTCTGAGCGCCCTGGCTATTATAATTTCCGGGCTGAGTCTTCTTTTTCTGGCAGTTACCCTGACCTCATTCAGAACATAGATATTGGGTACAAGCTTTAGATTGTTCATTCCAGATGTTTTTAGAACACTGAAAGCCAATGAAAGCCTGTGAAATCCAATACAGGAAACGATCAGACTGTCAGATTGAAATCCGGGATTGTTTAATATTCTGAAATCACCTTCAGCATTTGAAATGACCCCAACCTGAGAGTTTTTAAGACGTACTGTCGCGTATGGTACAGGTTCGGATGTTTTAGAATCAATAACTTTTCCTCTAATATAATCAAGCTGCTGGCAGTAAATTACAGGATAACTAACCGAGAATAGTAAACCAATAAAGATTAAGTGTCGTATCATCTCCTTTCAATTTAAGTGGAACCTACGCCTTATAACATTGAGTGTATGCAGCGTGCGGGAATTCGTAGTCACTTCCTTATCCACCGTTACTACCCTTTCCAGCGAACTCTGAACTTGCCAATTGCTCTGAAACCCGCATGATGCATACACTGTGTTATGGGCTGGTTTTTTAATTCGATTTTAAAATCATTCATTTCGCTTTATCCATAAATGTAATACTGCTCATAATACTAATTAGTATCATTCCTACAAAAAATATGAATAATCCTAATTTACTTTTTGAATTTATCCTACTTCCCCTAAAAAGTAGATATCCTACAAGCAAATTAAATAATGCCCATAAAACATTTGTCAAAGGAGATGAAAGTCCTTGACCTGGCGGATTAGCAAATGGCGTCGGGAAAGCGTTTCCTGAAATTCCATTAACAAAATGTGGAACCACATTCGTTAAAAATACTCCTGCGAAAAATCCTGCAATGTAATGATACCATTTCATTGGTTTTTCTAATAATTTGTCTGTTTTTAGCATAGTTATGAAAGTTTATTTGTTTTACTTCTTGTTAGTTCTATCCTGTTCTTTCTTGTTTTGTGTTGTATGATCTAGTCAACGTGTTTCATATTTTATCTTGATTCAATTGTACTGTGTAATTTGTTATTTATCTCGTTATCATCCTTTCTTAAACTTGCCCATAACCAGCCCGGCGTTTTAATGAGTTGCCGACTGTGTCCGGGTTGGCATGTGTTTTTGCAATCCCGATAGCTATCGGGACCGATAGGTGGACGAGCGTTTGGTGTCAAGATGAAGTTGTCCAGACGGCGAAGTCTCTATAAGTGGGCAGGATTTGTCATGTCACGATAAAGTTGTCAAGGTGGCGTGCAAAAAACAAGGCACCAGTGCGTCGGACGGCAGCCCTATTGACTTTGTCTCGGAAGCAGGAACAGTCCGGGTGGCACAAGATTTAATAAGTAGGTTAAATTTTTCTCTCATAGCACCGTCCGAGTTAGCTGCTGCTTTTTTTTTAGGGATCAAGTTCTGTAGTCTTTGCATCTATTTTAGCTTATAGTCATACGGGAGGAAATCGCCAATTCGTTGTTGTGCCATTTGCCCGACTACTTTTAAACCTGAGCCATCGAAATAACCATTACTGTCAAAAAAAATCTGATCTTTTAAAGGTTCAATATAACTGTTTGGAGATTTTGATAAGTAATAAATGTAAAGATCGCCTTTGTATGAAAGATATTTTTTAAAGCCGGTTCTTACTATCACGATATCTTCATAATTAATAATTTCGTCTACTGAATTTCTAACAATGAAACCATTTGATTTTAAGGAATTTGTCCAAAGTGAACTGAAAAAATGGCTTCTTGATCCAAGGTATGCAATCTTCCTTTTCTTTTCAAAGAAATTTTTTTTGGTTAATGCAGCAGACATATCTTCATTGAAAAAAGCACTGCCTTTATATAGAAAGGATTTGCTTTTTCTATAATATTCAAATTTATCCAGATAATAAGTGATCTTGTATCCTAATGCATTATTGACAATTAAAATTGGTTTTGAGGCAAAAGCTTTTAAAGTATCACGCGAAGTATCATTTTTGAATGTTATATCGCCTTCGTTCATTATAATACAATTTTGTCCATTATAACTTGATCCAAGAAATTGGTCCCTGAATAGTCTTAAATTTGCTTTTCTTTCTTTTGCAGTTGATTTAGCTACGACAACAACTTCATTCAATTCAAACGTCTTTGGTGTCAGATATACCTCTATCGGTTTTTCACTTGAAAAATCTGTAAGTGTAACAGTATAATATCCTAATGCGCTAATTGTTAATGGAAGTGAACCATACTTTGTAATGTCTAATTCAAAATATCCGTTTTGATCTGAATTGGTACCGATACTCGTTCCATTAATATAGATTGATGCAAAATTTATTTTAATATTGTCTGACTTGTCAAGAACGGTTCCTCTAATTATTTGAGCATGCCCATTCTGAAAGAAATAGATTAGTATTAGCAATAGAATTATTTTCTTCATGGTCACAGTTTATGGTTTTTTGATTTATTTGACTTCGTATTCAGCCTTCCCCGTAACAGGAATACCGGTTGTAGTAATGCCTTCTGCAATAATTCTGATCAATGATGAATTATCTCCATTATAATAATTCAGAATTACTTCATCTTTTCCCTCCAGGTTTATATCAGGGTTCCAGTAAAGCGTTGACCTCAGATCAGGATTAAATACAGAAGTTGAATCTGGCAAATGTTGTGGAGAATAGAAAATTCGTGGTGCATTATACCCTGAAATCCTGTGCTTTGCTGAGTAATCCGGTGGGCTATAAATGCTAGGTACTTCTCCTGCTTTGGTAATCAGGTTGATAACTCCATCTGTCCCCCTCAACCCAAACATAGCTAATGTGCCACCTGATTTCAATACATCTATCCTGTCAATGAAATTGACTGGCATTAAGATCAAATCCTCAAAGTTGGCAGGATAACCATCAATTAGTACAAAAGGCAGTTTCTTACCCGTCAAGGTAGATATTCCACGAATAAAGATTGTATAATCACCATTCATATCAGGACCTAAAACCTCGACTCCTGAAATTTTACCTCTCATGAGCTCAGGCAGGTTGCGGTAACTTTCCATTTGCTGGGTAATTATTAGTTCAGCATCAGGCTTACCATATTTTGAACGACTGCTCTCTACTTTAATAGTTTGAAAATCTTTTGGTCGTTCGGATATAATACTTACCTCACCAAGACTGATCGTGTCAGATAGTTTGTATTTCTTTTTTATGGCTTCATTAATCTTATAATAGGATTTTAGATTACTCTGATTGTTTTCAGGAAAGACCGAAACCATAAACAGACTATCAGATACTTTTGCAGAATTATAAGTAACTGAATCCAAAGTCAAAAATCCCTCAAGATGATCCTTTTTGCCCATTCCGCTTGCAATTAAAGTTGCCTGTCCTGTCAGGTCAATGCCAGTCAATTTGAATCTCCCGGTTGAATCAACTGGAACTGTTCTTATAAGAGAACTCTTACTTCCGAATATTGCGATACTGACCCTCGAGTCCACAATGGGTTTGTTATTATTGTCTTTTCTTAATCTCCCGGATACTGTAAACCCATTCTCCGGGGGGAAATAAGTCGTATCGTATTTCCAGGCGAANNGATGGATCGAAATAATATGATGGATCTTCAACAAATCCACGAACATCCGATTCAAGCAGAAACCATGAGGATATAGTCCTCGGGAACTGAGATGTGTTCTCTATGAGTTTTTTGTCAACGGCAGCTAAAGAGATATTGGCATCTCTTTCAATTGTTGAATCTCCGGAAAGGGAGATTTTGAGAGAGACAGGTTCTCTTTTGTTGTATAAGGGTTTATCAGTTTTAATTCGAATACTTGTAGGTGCTTCTTTCTGAATATAAACAAGTCTTTCAGAGAGAGGAAGATCTTCCCGGGTAGTAAGTGTCAGCATTAAAATTCCTTCCGGAAGATAATCAGTTGGAACCTCAAAACTGGTAATAGGAGATTTAATCCTAAAGGGAATTGTATTAATAACTTCCTTTCGTATTGAAATACTAAGTAACAGGTCATGTTCTGAAAGGGTTGCCAGTGTTTCAGGATTTGTCTTGGTAGTAATTAATAACTCATTATTCTGAATTATTGAAGCGCTTAATGTTACACCGGTTGGAAAACTTGCCGGCAATTCAGATTTGACATCAATACTATCGGCCCCCCTGAATACAGAATAATAGCTTAAACCCGGTAATGGTCTAAGGAAAAATGAACCCATCCCAAAGTGAGTGGATTTGAATGTAGTAATCAAGTCTCCATCTGACGAATAAATTTTACCGGATACATCGCGACCCTTGCCCAGATTATCAACAGCCTTAAAAGCTACTATTGAAGACACAGAGTCTACCAGAGACCCTCCTTCCGGGAAGAAGCTTAGCCTGATATTATTTTCTACATATTTTACTCCATCTGAGATTTCTGCTTGTTCATCATTTGCATTAATAACAGTGATTTCTTTTGTGAAGAATAACTGATCACTGAAATTTCTCATATAATTGGTGTATGCCCGTATTTTATATCTGCCTGACCCGATGCTATCAGGCAACTTGAAATCGCCATTACCTAAACCACCCTCAAGACGTATAATCCTTGTTAAGATGATTTTTGAAGTAGAAGAAATCAGTTCGACATGCAGGTTGCTGCTATGATCCGTAAGTAAGTGGTCCAAAGCATCGATCAGGTACGCTTTGAACCAGATATTGTCACCAGCATAGTAACTGTCACGATCTACATGAAGATAAACTTTCTCAATGATCTTCAAAGAATCATCAGCAGAAGGTGAGTGCTGAATAAAATTTTTGCTAAACGATGGAGGTATGAAGAATCCTGTCAGCACTAAAACAAAAAGGATGTATTTTTTCATTTTTTATCAAGGCTTTTAGGTTGTGATTATGAATTAGTTAACAAACTTTGTGCCAAATAGATTGATTTAAAAAGTATCACTCTAATTCAGGACGAGATAACGTCCGGGTAGCAGCTAACGGCCCGTCGGTTTAATGAGTTGGCGTCCGTGTCGAGGTGCCGCGTTTTTTGCCAGTCCCGGTAGGTGGACGAAAAGTCTTGGGTCACGAAAATTTGTCTTGATGGTACCAAGTCCCGATAAACGGACGAGAGTTTTCTTGTCATGATGAAATTGTCAAGATGGTGAGCAAAAACGACACCAGCAGCGCGTCGGCCGGCAGCCCT
>PLML01000092.1 GCA_003141525.1 Bacteroidales bacterium | reverse complement strand
ATGACAGGTGATGGTGTTAATGATGCCCCGGCTTTAAAACAGGCAGAAGTGGGTATCGCAGTTAAAACAGCAACAGATGCTGCCAAACAGGCTGCAAGTGTGATTTTACTGCATGAAGGATTGGAAAGCATTATCAACCTGATAACCGTTGGTCGTACCATACACCATCGTATTACCAATTGGGTACTAAGTAAAATTTCAAAAACATTGTTTACAGTAGTTTATGTCTGTGTCGCTTATATTATTACCGCACAGTTCGTAGTCAGCGCTTTTGATATGGTTTTGCTGCTGTTCATTATTGATTTTGTTACANNTGACATTATCAACCGACATTGTTAGCTGGTCAAAAAATCCTGAAAGCTGGAAAATAAAGCCATTAGTAAAGCATGGGTTTATATTAGGAATGCTTTTGATCGCGGAGGCATTATTATGGCTGATTATTGGAAAGAAATATTTTGAGCTAACTGATATTAACCAGTTGCATTCATTTGGATTCGCTTCCCTGTTTTTCGCCAGTATTTTCAATATATTTGTTGTCCGTACGCCCACCAGGTTTTACAAACAACCAATAGGTAAAAATTTATTAATAGCAATATCGGCTGATATAGTATTTGCATGTATCATTTTATCAATTGGGTTACCAGGTTTCACTACTTTACCTCTTATCGTAACAGGTAGTAGCTTGTTGTATTTTGCTCTATGCAGTTTAATTATAAACGACTGGGTTAAGATAAAAGCAAATTCTTGACATGCTGGATAAATGACTATTTAAATTCAGTTTNNTAATTCTTATTCTTGTAAAAGTATTTTCCGGTAATTAGCAATCCTGCAAATACAAAAGCAGCGAAAATTAAACTACTTAACGAAAGCTGCATTCCACCTGAAAGTATATGTCCACTGGTGCAACCACCAGCCATCCTGGCACCAATGATCAGGATAAATCCTCCTATAAATGACCAAATGATTCGTTTTGCTATTGAATTACCTTTATATTTTTCCCAGTTACTGTAAATTAAAGTTATTTTAAATTCTTTCCTGAATAATGAAATTACAATACCTGAGACAAATGCACCGGTCAAAAACAATACTTCCCATTGTCCGGGTCCCTGGATTTTTGTAAAGTAGCTATTTTGTGTTGTTCCTGTAATTAAATCAGCAACAAATGGATATGCAGTAGATGCTCCAATAATACGATTAGTACCATCAGTAAGAAAAACAACTGCATTTAAAATGGCTAAACCTATTCCTGCATATAACCATTTGTAATTCGATGATTTTTCCTTTTTATTCAGGATAAAGCCTATCCAGACAAATCCTACTCCGATTATTATATCAAGAAGATAGAAAATAAATTGGTGTTGCCCAACGAGCGTGTATAAGGAAATACTCCCAAGGTCTGGACCCAGGATACTTTGAATAGATGGTAATAATATGGTGTATACAAAACCGCCAACCAGTCCACCTATAATACCCAGAAGAGCGTCAATTGAACCTTCACCAAGTGAAATTGGAAGTGTTCCTGGGCAGTACCCTAAAATTGCCATTCCAACACCAAAAATTATCCCGCCTATTGCAATTCCACCTAACAAAATTGGTTTTATATGGTAAGTTGCAAATCCAAGTCCAATTTCAATGGCTATTATAATTGCTCCAATTCCTATAGCAACAGTAATCGCTTTAGCAACTGCAAAGTTTTCAAGTGTTGCCATTCCACTTATTACATTGTATCGGTTCAGATTTGCAGATTGAAGAATTGCACCAAATAAAAAACCTAAGATTAAAATAATAATTGTAGTGTTCATATGACTTGTTTTTAGGGTTGTTATCGGAAAAAGGTATTGATATCTGGTTTTGCCAAAATAACAACATGATTTGTCAATGGATGATTTGATATTTCATTGATAATCTTAAATTCTGCTTTGTTTGCCAAATATTTAATACCTCCGTCAGCTACAAAACTTTTATAGTTTCTATAGTGCTCTGCACCTGCAATAAACTCTATAATTTCACTCAGATAACTTCTAAACCCTTTTGGTTTTGGAACAAGATAATCCCCTATGATAATCTTATCGGCAACCCGTGATATTTCTTTCAGAAGATTTATCCTTTCTTCTTCATTAACTTCATGAATAACATATGTTAGCACCGCATAATCAAAATGTATTTGACCTTTATTGATTATTTCTTCTATGTCGCTGTTCTGAAAAGAAATCTTACTATCAGGATTCCGATTTAATGTGAGATTCGCCCTGTCAATGTTTCTTTTTGATAAATCAATCCCTAAAACAGATTTGCATTTATCCGCGAGACTAAATGCTAAACGGCCTGTTCCACAACCTATATCAATTATTAGTGAGTCCGCATCAACCAGATTCTTTATCTGTCCAAATAGTTGATCCTGGTTCGGCGCAATTAATTTATCGTAAAACCAACCATCATACCAGTGGTTCTTATTCGTCGTCATAGGTTTCCTTCATTTACATGCGATTCATACGGTTTAAAACGAGAGAACTTTTTAAATTGATTTTTGGTAAATCTGAGGGTGAATTAATATTTGCAAAGGCAATTTCGGTTTTCTCATTTTTAGTTATCTGTAAATAACCAACATTAACCTCGCTAAGAAAATCTCTGACTGCTCTGCTTTTCCCTTCCAACAGGAACCTTTCAAGATGATTCAAAACTGATTTTCTATAGATGGCATGCAAAGGTTCAATAAATTGGTCAACCTCTGGAATTAAAACATCATGTTGTCCCTTACTGAATTCATTAATCTGATCGGAAATAATTTCTTTGTCAAGAAAAGGCATATCACCGGCAAAAACAAATATTACATCCTCAGATGATGCCTTTAAAGCAGCATGTATACCACCCAAAGGACCTGCCTTCAAATACTGATCTTCAACCATTTTATATTGAATGAATTCCTGGAATTCTTCTGGCTTATTTGTAACAATTATTATCTCAACAAATAAGTCGCTGATGGTAGAAATTATCCTTGAAATAATAGTTTCTCCATCGATAACAACATTTGCTTTAGTTATTCCACCGAACCGTTTATTGGAACCTCCGGCAAGGATAGCTCCAGAAATTCTGTTTGCCATTAGTAGAGGTCGATTATTAGCAACCTCCCGATGCTTTCTTCTTTTTAGGAGCAGCTTGTAAAGCAGGTTTGGCAGATTCAGAACTTTGGCTTTGAGTTGCCTGAACTGTCATACCTCCACCCAGTGCCTTCCCCGCACTAAGACGAAAATCATATTTTGCAAACTCTTCATCCGGACTCGTGGATGCCGGTTTCTGAGGATTTAGTATAGCATCAAACCAATAGTTCAATCCACCTTCGAGTACAAAATTGTTTTTATATCCAAGTTGCCTTGTTACCATCCATGCCTCATTAGCTGTAATGGTACCGTTTGAATAGAATATGTTCATTTTAACATCCTGATTAAGTANNCTGAATTTTTCAAAATCATCCTGACTTCTTACGTCGATTAGCCTAAATGAAGGATCTTTTTTAACAATCATGTCAGCTACCGTCTCAGGAGCAATATACTGAGTGCGTGTGTTAGCCTCTCCAAGCAACTGATCTGCGGTCAGTTTGTATGGTTTTGTTTTATTCTGCGGGACAGCTGCAATGATAAGTCCCATCGGAATTATGAACAGTGCTAAAAGTCTGAGTGGTTTCATAATATTTTGATTTAAGTAATGTCATGTTGTTTGTTGCTTGTTTCTTGATGATTTCTGATCAGAACGTGCAAACCAGTAACCAGCAAAATTCTTTATTTTTGTCTTTTTACTTTTGTCTTTTATTTAATACTCTTCTCTGGGGAATCTCTTTTCTGCCCATTCAGCAACCCAGAACATTGCAAGAGCAACCAGTATAAGCAGAAACCCAAATACTCCATCAGAAAGTCCAAGTGTCTGACTGATTTTCGGGAAACCCAAAAATTTGGCAAGATACATACCATCCCATATTTTATAACCCAGTGTGAAAATCAGTATTCCTATAAATAATCCACCGATAAAGACAAAGGCATCTATTTTACCAATCGAAGCGCCACAGAAACTTGTTCCTGGGCAGTACCCACCGATAATAAATCCGGCACCCATAATTATGCCGCCGACAATGGCCGATGTAAGATAGGTAGGATTAATATAAATAAGGTTAAGGTCTATCCATCCGAAAAGACTGAAGAAAAGCAATCCTAACATTGCTATAATAGCTGCAGTAAAAAACACCTTCAGTACTACAGTATCATAACCGTAAAAAACTCCTGCGAGTTTTCTACTTGATGAAAATCCACTCTGTTCAAGTACAAAGCCAAAGCCTATTCCAATTATAAATGCCAGGAAGAGGTTTGTGTTCGCTGATATTAATTCATTTACTGATAATGGTCCCATGATTTTTTGTCTATTTGTCTATTTGTCTGAATATCTTATTGTCTTGCGGTCCTGCAGTCATTTTTGCCCTGTGTCCTACGCCGTTTTAAATCCAGTTCTTTCTGAAAAAATAAGCAAGAGCATATGCAGTTCCAAAGATGGCCATCATTGTAATGAATCCTCCCAGTGACAAGACTGCCATTCCACTCAGTGCAGCTCCGCTTGTACAGCCTCTTCCCAATTCCGCTCCAAATCCAAAAAGCACTCCTCCTGTCAAAGCAAGAAAAAGTCGCTTCTTTGATGTTATTTTCGGCGAATGTTCTACTTTGAATTTCAAACGTCCTGCAAATGCACCTGAAAGAAATCCACCGACCAAAACACCTGTCATTTCAAAAACCAGCCAGGTCTTCATAGGATTTCCGGGATGATCTGCCCGGAATTCTTTAACAAATCCCAGATTTCCTGATGAGGCAGGTGCAATTGTTGTAATTGAGGTAATAACAACACTTTTCATAGCTCCACTTGCACCTAGTCCACGACCGGAAATAAAATTTGCAGCCAGCAGAACGATTCCTAACAATACCCCACCAACATAAGGATTAAGATACTTTGTTGGTCCTGATTTTTCTGATTTATTCATATTATAAATTGTTATACTAATTTTCGATTTTTATTCTTTTTTCTCAATAAAGCCACCGACTTACCTGTCCGGCATAGACAATTATAAAACGCAACATCAAACTACCAAAAATCACCAGTACTGCTGGGACAATTGCTGGAATATGGAACTTACTCAACTCCATAAATTCTAGGAGAGCAGGAATAAGCATACCCAGTATTACAACAAATATCCAGAATGACATAGTATATGGTCCTCCAAGAAACAGTTTTGCAGCTTCAATCTGAACTTGGGTGCTGGCCAGAAAACCCATGAACATATGTATAATAAAAAACAGTTCAATCCCTATTAATACCAGGTCTATTCTGGCAAATTGCCTGCGTTCTGATTTATTCTTTGATAAAATCAATGTTGCTGCTGCACCCGCGGAAAGTCCGGATGAAAGGAATAACGGTCCCAGTATTGATGTATTCCATAGAGGCCGTGCATTAAAAGCTGATAATAAAATACCTGTATATATTCCAAGAATTATCCCATAAATGAGCATAATCCATGCAAGGACTTTCTTATACTTGTTAAAGAAAGACTCAATGTCATATATCCATTTGAATTTCCAATCCCAATTTGGGAAAATGTCCTTAATATGAAGGGCACACCAGATAAAGGAAACTGGTGTTATAACCATCAGGGTCCATGCTCCCCAGGACATAGGTGATTGCAAACGTATGTTTGTATAAAGCTGCCAGAAAAACAGTTTATGTCTGAGGTCAATAAAGAGAGTTATTAATCCTATAACCAGCAGAAAAGGAGCCAGAAATGGAGTAATGCGGACTGCAGTTCTGTAGTCATTTTCCCTACCCCGGATAAAATAGAGCGCAGCAATACAAAGAATTCCGGCTGCCATCCCTCCGAGAAAGAGATAAAGCGGAATCTGCCAATGCCAGATATTAAGTTGTGGATCAATGAGTTGATTCATTCTGCCACTTACTAATAATTCTTCTTCCATTTAAATGATCATTATTTGATTAAATCAAAAAATACAGTTGTGGTTTCGTACCTGCTTCAGGAATTAGCGTTTTTGATTTACGCTTTTTCAAAACAACTGAGACATCACTATTCGGATCATCCAGATCTCCAAAATAGATGCATTTTGTTGGACAAACTGCAGCACAGGCAGGGGCCAGACCAATCTTTATCCTGTGAAAACAAAAAGTGCACTTATCGACATAACCATCGGGATGGGGATATCTGGCATCATAAGGACATGAAGCCATACATGCGCCACAGCCAATACATTTATTATGTTCGACAAGGACAATTCCTCCTTCAGCAAAATGACTGGCTCCGGTAGGACAACAACGAACACAAGGTGCATTAATACAATGATTGCACCTTTCTGACCTGATCTCAATTTCGAGCTGAGGATAAGTGCCATTCATAGTTTCAACTACCCATTCGCGGCAAAAACCATGAGGAACATTATTTTCTGTCTGACAGGCAACAACACAATCGCTGCATCCGACACATTTTTTTGTATCTACTGCCATTGCGTATCTCATGATGCAACCTCCTTCTCTGACTTTTCAGTGACAAATGTTACAAAATTCGATCTCATCCCTGTTCCTCCCATCAGAGGGTCAACAAGCACTTTTGTTATCAACTGAGTATCGCTGGCACCTTTGCCAAAGCAACGCTTAAGCTGCTTCTGACCATGACCAAAACCATGTACCATATAAATTGAATCCCACCTGATACGTTCAGTTACTCTAATTTTAATTTTAAAATCGGAAAGAATTCCATCCTGGTTTTTGAGCCGGATATACTGACCGTTAACCAGACCCCACTCTTTTGATACTTTTGGATTTATCCAAACTGAATTTTCATGCATAAGGTCAGTCAGATTCGGGTTATTTGAAGTTCTTCCGAAAGTATGCATTGGAGCACGGCCATAGATCAAACGGTAGAAACCTTCCGGGGGTTCTTCATGTGCTACATACTTAGGAAGAGGATCAAATCCGGCGTCTTCAAAAGCTTTGGAATACAATTCTATCTTGCCTGAATCTGTTGGGAAAGATACATTTTCATTTTCAGCAAAATAAAGATCATCTGCTTCCCTTGCATTCGTTTTTACCCCGATTCGCTGCATTTCTTCAAGTGAAGAACCCGACTGTTTAAGTTGCCAGTCAAGTAATTCTTCCTGTTTTTCAAAAGGGAAATAGCTTTCGAGTCCAAGTTTTAAAGCGAGTCCCCGGGCAATATTGTATCCTGATCTGGTACTGTTCATTGGCTCAGCGGCTGGCATTCTCAATGCTATTGCAGGTTTACGATGGGGACTTATTCTGAGCATATCGTATCTTTCAAGATAGGTACACTCAGGTAAGACAACATCGGCCCATCCGGTGATCTCCATTGGCATGGTGTCCACAGACACTAACAGATCAAGGTTCTGGATTGCTTTTAGTGTATTTGCCTGACCTGGAATTGATGAGACCAGGTTTGTTGCGTTAACGATCCACCCTTTTATTAAAAAGCCAGGTTTATTTTCAGGAATTGAAGCATCAATAAGAGCATTTGAAACCGGAGAACTTGCTATCGGAAATTTGCCAGGGAATGCGTCTGTCCAACTCTTCTTGGCTTCAGGGTATTTTGGAATTTTAGCTGATGGAACATTGAATTTTGCAGGTCTGTAAAAACCTCCACGTCTGCCCCAGGAACCAAGAAGAGCATTTAGAATTGCAATTGCCCGAACCCTCTGGGTATCATCCCCGTACCACGTAACATGTCTTCCGGGATGAATTAAGACAGCAGGAGATGCATTCGCCATTTCCTTTGCAGTTTTTCTGATCAGATCTGGTTTAATGGTTGTAATCCCGTAAGCCCATTCGGGAGTAAAATCCCTGACATGTTCTTTCAGTTTATCAAACCCACTGCAATATTTTTCGACATAATTTTTATCGTAATAACCGTTATAGATAATTTCATGTATCCATGACAGAAGCAATGCAATATCGGTAGAAGGTTTAATAGGAAGCCAATATTTTGATTTTCCGGCAGCAGTTGAAAACCTTGGGTCTACAGTAATTATTGTGACTCCTTTATCAATCGCATCCGACATTTCCTGTATCTGGCCATTATGCATATTCTCACCAATATGTGCTCCGATCAATACAAGGCATTTTGTGTCGCGAATGTCTGTTATTTCCGGTGAATAAACTTCTTCTCCGAATGTTGCAAGAAAAGCTTCATCCCGCGGTCCGCGGCATTGTGCATATGAGGGTTCAGCTATATTTGATGAACCATATGCTTTTAATAAATTTGTAAAATAGGCACTGCCTGAACCATGAGTGAAGAGTGCCATACTTTCTGGACCATATTTTGAAGAAATCTCCTTCATTTTAACTGAAATATAATCAAGAGCTTCATCCCATGATACCTCACGAAAGACCTGCTTGCCGCGTTCTTTTACTCTTATCAGAGGTGTTTTCAACCTGTCTTCATCATAATACATTCCAACACCACCTGTGCCACGAGGGCAAAAGCGTCCATTACAATGCTGGTCTTCATCATTGCCTATGATTTTCCAAATTTTACCCTCAGAAGTTTTGTAAACCCATCCTGCGCATTTCCAGAAACATACTTCACAATAAGTTGGAGTACGTTTCAGGTCCACTGTTATTTTTCCACTGTTTTCAGGTTTAGATATCCATTCCATGGCTTTTAAGGCTCCTGCCCCTAATGTCATGGCACCGGCACCAGCGATTGAAATTTTGATGAATTGCCTTCTATTTGTCATATCTTTTTAAATACTTTTCAGCCGAACTTACTTATGTTTTCAAGCTTTTTTATATCATTAATAGTTATATTCTTCCCTGAGGTTTTAATTATCCCTTCCGATTTGAATTTTGTGATTACCCTTCCAATACTTTCTCTGGAAGTCCCTGCCATTTCCGCCAATTCACTCCTGGTTAGCGGGATCTGAAGTTTTTTACTTGAAAAAACAATCCTGGAAAAGTAAATTAAGATATCGGCAACTCGCGAATAAATCTTTTTATTGCCCTGATTAATAAACCGATGAAAATTATTAGTGCTGTCTCTTTCAACCGATGTCAGAATCTCGAAGGCAAAGTTTCCATTGTTTCTGACCAGACTTATAAAGATATCACTATCTATATAACAAAGTTTAAGATCGGTAAGCGACTCGTAGGAGTAGTGGTTAAATTTATCTCCGAAAAGTGAAGTCATACCCAGATAAGAATGCGGTTTAACTATCTGAAGTATCTGTTCCTGATTATCTGATCTTATTCTGTATTCTTTAACCAGACCTGATCTCAGGTATATAACATGGGATACAGGCGATCCTTCATTAAGAATGTTTGTTCTCTTTCTGACTTCACTTATATTCCTGTTCTTGAAAATAAGGTCAATTTCACGATCATTGAGTAATGCAGCAGCACACGATTTATCTGGACAATCATGACAGTGAAGACTCGAATGATCCTTTGGTAATCTCATCCTAACCAGTTTGACGGCAAATTTAGGATATGAGTTGATGGAGTTATGTGATGCGCATCACATAAATACTTGCGATTTATCACGCGGATGTGAGTCAATGGTCGCAGAATTACATTGACTGCCAAATTCAGGTCATGTTAAAATCAGCCATTAGCGCTAATGAGCAATAAGGATTTCTTATTTAGGATTTCAATTTTCTTTCCAACAATCTTAATTATTCCGTCTCTATCAAACTCAGCTAATACTCGGCTGATGCTTTCTCTACTTGAGTCAACAAGATTTCCTAAATCTTCTTGTGTGAGAGGTAGAGTAAATACACTTGAGTTGTAAATTTTATCAGAAAACTCTAATAGAAAATCAGCAATTTTACCTCTGATCTGTTTCTGAGTTCTGTTAGCACATCTGCAAAACACTTCCAGTTCATTTCTGCATAATTCCAGCATGATTTCATACGAGAAATCATGATTTGTTTTCAATAGATACCGGAAGGTCTCAATATCAATAAAACAGACTTCGGCTACTTCAATGACTGTAACTGAATATTGATTTATTTTATCACCAAAAGTTGTTGGTAATCCAAGGTAACTGGGTGCTTTAACAATTCGAACAATTTGCTCATGATAAGGGCCTTCAATGTGAATTTTTGCCAAACCACTACGTAAATAAGCAACATTAGTAGAAAAGGTACCCTGCCTGATTAAAGAATCCCCTTTACGGAATTTTACCAGTGCACAGTTAAAGGAAAGCTTTTCTATTTCTTCATCGCTTAATTTTGAGGCAGCTTTCGATTTTATATCACACAGTTTACATTCAATATTCATGATGTAAAGTTAATAAAATGTGAGATATATCACAAAATAAATTAATGAGCTTCACAGCAGAGATGGACTAATTGGTTAATGGTTTAAGTTACTTTGTTAATTAATTAACAGTAAAACTTATTTATATGGAAAAGAAAAAATTATGCCTTGCGCTCTATACAGGTAGCGTGGACAAACTGACTGCTGCCGGGGTTATCCTTGGCGGTGCTGCTGCTGAAGATATGGATGTTGAGATCTTTATACTTCTTCAGGCTGCTTTTGCATTTAAAAAAGAAAATGCAATGGTCAATGATAGAGTGGCAGAAATTACTGACAAAAAAGATGATTTTCTGGCTTCATTGAAACGTCTTGGGACTCCTCACTGGACTGAAGCTTTCCGCAAAGCAAAAGAGCTGACAAGTGTAAAAATCCACATCTGCGGTTTTGCAGGTAAAGTCTGGCATGGAGAAAAACTTGACGATTTTATTGACCTGGCCGATGACATTTGTGGGATCGCCCAATATATCCAAACTGCTGAAGTAGCTGATTTGAATCTCTTTATCTAAAATTAGTCACTACAAGACTCAGAAATGATTTATAAACAAGAAAATGATGACAACTGAAGAACTTAAAAAACTGAAAGCAGATAAAGTAGTAGATGCCCGCGGAACTGCTTGTCCCGGACCTCTTCTGGCGGTAAAACAGGCCATAGCTGATGTTCCTGACGGAGGAATTATGGAAATTCTTTCATCAGATGAAGGAACAAAGAAGGACGTCCCCAGGTGGGCGGAAAAAAGGGGTTATCAATATCTTGGTGATTTTGAAGAATCAGGCTATTTTACTATTTATCTGAAGAAATAGACAAGCAAAAAATGGCTGATGTACAATTTGTACCAAAGATACTGGTGTTTTCTTCGGAGAGAATTTCAGATCCGGCAATTGATCTTGCCGGATTGTTGAAGAAACATTATCCTCCTTCAGTTTACAACATTACGGTCCCCTGTACCAGCAGTATAAAACCCAGGTGGATTTTACATGCACTAAAAAGAGGTATTGATGGTGTATTTATTGCCAGCGATGGCACGGATTGCGCATATCGCTCTGATTGTTCCGATATTACATCTGTAACAATTAAATCTGCACAGGAAGCGATGAAAATTGAAGGAATTAATGTTGCAAGAATTAAAATGGCAGCAATCTGTTCAGTATGTGCTGACCCTTTTGTAAGTCACATGAAAGCTTTTATGAATTCACTAACGGAAATGGGAAGCATACAAAATGAACTGAGAACTGAATAAGTGTGTTAATTTACTTTAAATTTTGATATGGATAATATTCCAATACAGAAAGAATGCGACGTTATGGTTGTTGGCGGTGGGATTGCCGGACAGGAGACTTCCCTTAACCTGGCAAATATGGGGTATAGGGTGATTCTTGTTGAGAAAGATTTGTCCATTGGTGGAAAGATGATCCAGTTGAGCAAGGTCTTCCCGACCCTCGATTGTGCTGCCTGCATTACTACACCAAAAATGTCAGAAGTAGGTCGCCATCCAAATATTAAAGTACTTACATATTCGGAAGCGGAAAATATTCATAAAAATGAGAAAGGATATATTGCCAGCGTTATCAAACATCCTAGATATGTTAACGAGTCAACCTGTACCGGTTGTAAGGAATGTGAGGATAAATGTCCTGTTTTCATCCCCGACCAGTTTGCTTATGGCATGGTTTCAAGAAAAACAGCATATATTCCTTTTGCGACAGCAAGCCCTAAAATTGCAGTAATTGATCGTGGTGGAGTCTCTTCACCATGTATTGCTACCTGTCCGGGGGGCGTAAAAGCACATGGATATATTTCACTAGTGAAGGATGGCAGGTTTGAAGATGCTTTTAACCTGCATATGGAGGATGTCCCGCTACCAGGTTCTCTTGGAAGAGCCTGTTATGCTCCATGTGAAAAGGAATGTACACGCGGAGAGAAAGAGAGTTCTGTAGACATCAGAAAGATAAAACGTTTTTTTACAGATTACTATTATAATAAATATCCAGTACCTCAGTACGAACCAACACAAAAAACGAAAGGTAAAAAAATCGCAGTCATTGGTTCCGGACCTTCAGGATTGACAGCAGCATATTTCCTTGCAAAAAAAGGATATGACGTAAAAATATTTGAAACTGAAAAAGAACTTGGAGGAATGCTGAAGTCAGCCATTCCAACTTTCAGGCTTCCAAATGACGTTGTTGACAGGGATATAAAAAATATACTTGCACTAGGTGTGGAGTATGAAGTAAATCGGAAAATATTATGTACAGGTGAATTATTAACTTCTGGGTTTGATTCGGTTTATTTATCTATTGGGACGCATAAAGCCAGAAGTATGAATATCCCTGGAGATAATCTTAAAGGTGTATTTAATTGCCTGAATTTTTTGAAAGCCTTCAATGAGGGTGAGAAATTTGATTTTGCAGGCAAAACAGTTGTTGTTTGCGGTGGAGGTAATGTTGCCATGGATACAGCAAGAGCAGCTGTCAGAATGGGCGCTGCCAGAGTTATTATTTCTTACCGGAGAAGCCGTGCCGAAATACCAGCTTATGACTTTGAAGTTGAAGAAGCTGAAAGTGAAGGCATCAGAATCAACTATTTAACATCTCCTGTCCAATTTATCGGAGAAGAAGGTCAGGTGAAAAAGGTGAGATGTAAAAACCTGAAACTTGGCAAACCTGATGAAAGCGGTAGAAGAACTCCTGAATTTATTGAAGGATCAGAGCATGAGATTAATGTGGATTATGTGATACAATCAATCGGATTAAATCCCGATACTCAGGGTTTTAATGAAGAGTTGGATTTAAATGAAGACGGAACCATTAAAGTTGATTCAAAGACATTGCGGACTTCAAGACCAGGAGTATTTGCCGGAGGCGACGTTGTTAAAGGTCCATCCTCAATCATAGAAGCAATTGGCCAGGGTAAACGTGCCGCTTTTTATATCGACAGATATCTTGAAGGGGAAAGTATGGATGCAGATTATGATGTAAGGCTTCCTGCCGTTTCGCATAAAAATGTCCTGAGTAGAGCCTACATAAATGCTGTTCCGCGAAACGGGAAAAAAGAACGTGATCCCATTGCACGTATAAAAGACACTGCTGAAATTGAACTTACCTTTTCAGAGGAAGAAGCCAGGGAAAGCGCGTTACTCTGCCTTGATTGTGCAACATGCAGGGAATGTCATATTTGTCAGAATATATGCCAGGCAGGTTCAATAGATTTTTCACAAAGGGATCAGAAAATTGAAGTCCATGCTAAAGCAGTTGTAATGGCAACAGGATTTAACCTTTTCCCCATGGAAAGACTGAAACGTTACGGGGGTGGCCAATTTACCAATGTTATTTCTGCCCTTAGTATGGAAAAGCAACTGGCTCCTACACGACCCTATAATACTGTCTTACGGCCATCGGATGGTAGAATACCGGATAATGTTGCCTATGTTCTCTGCGCCGGTTCCAGGGACCGAACAGTAAATAATCTTGTATGTTCCCAGATTTGTTGCATGTACTCTATTAAACAAGGTCAATTACTTATGGGAGCTTTGCCCCTGGCAGATATCACAATCTATTATATTGATATCCGCTCCTTCGGAAAAGGGTTTGAAGAATTCTACCAGCGTGCAAAGGGAATGGGAGTTGCATTTGTAAAAGGGAAAATTGCAACTATTGAAGAGACAGAAGATTGCAATCTAAAGCTTAAATATGAGGATCTGAAATCAGGTAAGATCAGAGAAGCTAAGCATGACCTGGTTGTCCTGGCTATTGGCGTGCAGCCCAATATGGACGTAACAACAATGTTCAATGGAATTCCTTTAGGACTCGACCAGTTCAATTTTATAAAACAAACTGATGAATTTATAAGTCCTTCAAAGACAAGCATGGAAGGGGTTTTTGTTTCTGGCAGTGCATCCGGACCAAAAGATATTCCTGATACAATTCTTTCTGCAGGATGTACATCTGCTGAAGTTGCCAGCTATCTAAAAAGTCTGTCATGAACGGGACAAAAGAAGATATAAGAAAGCACAGAGTGGGAGTTTATATCTGTCATTGCGGAGGGAACATCTCCGACTATGTAAATGTCGAAGCAGTAAAAAATGTCATCAATGACCATCCAGGAGTAAGCCTGGTTAAAACAACAATGTTTACATGCTCCGATGCTTCACAAATAAGTATGGTGGAAGATATTAAAGAAAAAAACCTTGATGCCATAGTGGTTGCCTCATGTTCTCCAAAACTTCACCTGATGACTTTCAGGGATGTCGCCCGTCGTGCTGGATTGAATCCGTACAATTATATCCAGGTTAATATAAGAGAACAAAGCTCTTGGGCACATTCCGATAAACCTGCAGAGGCTACCCGCAAAGCAATTAAATTAGTTATTGCCGGGATTGAAAAAGCACGCAGGTTCAGGGACCTTAAATCTATTGAAATGGAGACTGTAAATACCTCTGTTGTAGTTGGAGCAGGCATTTCAGGGATGAGAGCTTCAATTGAACTTGCTGACATGGGTACTCAGGTTTATCTTATTGAAAGGGATCATTTTATAGGCGGACACGTTGCCCAATTGGGAAAGGTTTTTCAAGGCAACTCCACCGGTAATGAAATAGTTGGAAAGTTATTCCGTGAGATCAAGAAAAGATCAAACATAACCCTTTTTACAGGAACTCAGATAGCTGGAATGAAGGGGAATGTGGGAAATTTTGAAATCGTCATAAATGTCGAACCACGGTATGTAAAGGGAGATGTTTCAGAAAAAGAATTTATGGACTCAATCAATGTTTGTCCGGTTTCTCTTCCTGATGAATTTAATTTCGGACTTACAGAGCGGAAAGCTTTGTATAAACATAATCAAAATTCCTTGCCAGGCAGACCTGCTGTTGATATGTCGGTTTGCAACAGGTGCGGAAAATGCGCCGATATTTGCATAGGCAGTATAGACCTTGATCAAAAACCTGAAAAGATATCTGTCAATGCAGGAGCAATTCTTGTCAATACAGGATATGACGCATATGAACCCATGAAAAGCGAATTTGGCTATGGGGAAATTAAAGAAGTGATCACACTTCAGCAACTGGAAAGGCTTATTGAATTAAATCCTGATGACTTGGTTTGGAAGAATAGAAAAATAAGAAATATTGCCTTCATCTATTGTGTAGGTAGCAGACAACCTTCAGGAGAAAGGACATATTGCTCACGCTATTGCTGTACTGCGGCAATTCATGCATCACTCAAACTGTGTGATAAATACAGCGATATTAAAACTTTCCATTTGCATAAAGGTATCAGGACTTATGGGAAGCAGGAAGTTTTATATGATGAAGCTTCAAGAAAAGGTAATATTTTCCTCCAGTTTGAAGAAGGCAAAAATCCTGTAGTTCAAATGTCTAACGAGAAATTGGAAGTCAGATTAAATGACATCCTGACGGAGAATATGGAAATAGTTATCAATTCTGATCTGGTAGTACTCGTAACGGGAATGGTTGCCAGGAATAATGATAGCTTAAAACAGGTGTTGAAGATTCCGCAAGGATCCGACAAATTCTTTAATGAAATTCATCCGAAACTAAGGCCGGTTGAAACAGTGATGGATGGGATATTTATCGGAGGAGCATGCCAGAGTCCCAGGAATATCACGGAGACCATGACTTCCTCTCTTGCTGCTGCAGCAAAGGCAAGTTCACTTATAAGCAAGGGAACAATAACGCTTGAACCAAACCTGGCAATAATAGATAAAGAAAAATGCACCTGGTGTGGCAAATGCGAAGAGATTTGCACGTTTGGGGCAGTAGTAAAAGCATTGTCTGAAGGAAAAACTATTGCAGGAATTGTTAACGCAGCATGCAAAGGTTGTGGTGCCTGCCTTCCTTCTTGCCATGAAGATGCAATTGAGTTGCTTGGTTATACGAACAGCGAGATCGAATCAATGATTGATGCCATTTCTGAAGAAGTGGTATTTAAAGAACAAAATGTTGCGGATGAGCAGAAATCAGGAATCAAAAAGCAAGATGCTGAGTGGGATTTAAAAGTGGAAAAACTTGATGATAATAGTAAAAAGATTTTAAAGGCACTGGAGACCGAACCGAAATCAATTCCTGAAATTGCCGCGGAAATAAGCCTCCCTTCCAAAGAGGTCACTTATCTTCTGATGTCGTTGCGAAAATATGGTTATGTATCGGACACAAACTTTATTAATGAAGACGAATATTATACTTATGCGTTGAATCATTCAGTTGTCCATCAAGAGTTGCTTTATGCAAAGAACGATTAATAAAAATTGAGATGCCTGAATTAAATCCTGGATTTTCTGAGATATTAAAAAAATATGGTGCATTTGACATGAACGCATGCTATAACTGTGGTACATGCACCGCGGTTTGTGCAATGTCGGATGAAGAAAATTCATTCCCCAGGAAAATGGTGAGATACAGTGTACTTGGTCTTGATAATGAGATTCAAATTTCATTGGATCCCTGGTTATGTTACTATTGCGGTGAATGCAGCAGTTCATGCCCCAGAGATGCACAACCCGGAGAACTGATGATGTCACTGCGCCGATGGCAGACCTCAAAATATGACTGGACTGGACTTTCCCGGAAATTCTATACTTCAAAGGCATGGGAACTTGCAGCCATCGGATTTTTGGCAGCCATGGTGCTTGTGCTTTTCATATTATTCCATGGACCAATGACCACAGAACTTACTGCTCAGGGAGGTGTTAAGCTCAATACCTTTGCTCCATGGAAACAAATAGAAATAGGAGACTGGATTATGGCAGGCATTCTGTCTTTTTTCCTGATATCCAATATTTTAAGGATGTATTTAATGGTTTTTCATGGTGAAAAGAAAATTAGAGTGCCCTTAAAGCTTTACTTTACACAGTTCTGGAAGCTTATTTTTCATTTCGTAACACAATGGCGGTTCACTAAAAGCAATCGGAAAACAAGACTTGGGAGGCTTAATATAAAAGCAAGTCCCTATTGGATATCTCACTGGTTGCTAATGTCAGGTTATGTGTTATTATTTACAATGATCGTGGTATTTCTTGAATGGTTTCAGACAGATTTTATTCATCCCTGGTGGCATCCTCAAAGGATTTTTGGATATTATGCCACTTTTGGACTTTCTTTTGGACTGATATTTTTCGTTTATGGAAGAATAAAAAGAGACCAGGAGAACAACAAACACACACATTTCACTGACTGGACCTTCCTTTTTCTTCTTTCAGGAACCGTTATTACAGGCATACTTGTACATATTTTCAGGATATCAGGACTTCCATATGCGACTTATTATGTCTATGTAATTCATTTTATGATCCTGGTTCCAATGCTGATGATTGAAGTGCCATTCTCTAAATGGGCACACCTTGCCTACCGACCTTTTGCAGTGTATTTATCAAATTTACAGAATGCAGCGTATAAGAAATGATGAAAGATTTGTACAAAGAACTTGAGAAAGATGTCCGCTACCTTGAAGGGTTGAAATCTTGTTTCAACTGCGGAGTTTGCACTGCAATATGCCCTGCTGCTGAAGTGAGCGATTACGACCCGCGTATAGTTGTCAATATTGTACAACAAAAAGATGAAGCTGAGCTGGAAAAGTTGCTTAAGAGCGATACAATATGGATGTGTGGTGAATGCCTTTCATGTAAAACACGATGTCCTCGTGGAAATACACCCTGTTATATTATTCAGGCATTACGGGCATTATCTATTGAAACAGGCTTTTTTATTGAGAGTCAACAGGGAAGAAAACAATTGGCTGTTAAACGGATTGTGGGAGAACATATTTTGAAATATGGTTATTGTGTATTTATTGATGAAATTGATACTGAAATGTATCCGGAACAGGGGCCTATATGGGATTGGTTAAGACAAAACAAGGAGTCAATACTGGAACGTCTTGGAACAAGCTATAATAAAGAACAATCCGGGACACTTCGCAATATATCTCAGGAATCGCTTAATGATCTTAAAAAGATATTTGATGAAACCGGTGCAACCCAACGGTTTGAAAAGATCGAAAAATATTCTTCTGGCAAGGCAAAAGAACTAAACATTGAATTTAATGATGGGAATGATGATTATTTTAAATATCTGTATAACAAATAACTACCACATTTGCTGCTTAATAAATAAATTTGTTCATGAAGACAAGGAAAAATGAAATCTGGGCAGCATACCAGAAAGAGATAGCTGATGATCATTATTATTTTGCACGCAGTTGCATCAGGCAGAATTTCTTCCCGGCAGCGGAAAATCTGTATTTGAATATCCTTAGAAATGAACTGGAGAAAGATATTTATGACGATGCAAGACAGACAACCTGTACGGGTATTGCCTACCATTCGGGTATTATTCCTTTCGAAACAATTATGACCGTGGTAGCTCGCCAATTTTCCCTGATGAACGAAGCCGGGTATGAAAATTTTATTGCATCGTGCGTTACCTCATTTGGTATTTATGTTGAGGTAATGGATACCTGGAATCATTTCCCGGAAACAGAACAAAAAACACGTGTTGCATTAAAACGGGCCACCGGCAAAACATTTGAAATACCAAAAAACCTTGTTCATGCAAGCGATATTATTTACAAATTCCGTAAAGAGATTGCAGCAAAAGCAAAATTCAGGTTGATTAATCAAAATAGCGAAGAACCTATTAAAGTTGTTGATCATATTGGCTGTCATTATGCTAAGATTTTTCCACAAGAAGGTATCGGAGGCGCTGAATATCCTTATGTGCTGGCTGGCTTAATTGACGAATGGGGAGGAAAGCAAGTGGACTATCCCGAACGACGCCATTGCTGTGGATTCGGGTTCAGGCAATACCTGCTGAAATCGAACAGATCTTACTCTGTCACTAATTCAAAAAAGAAATTCGATTCGATGCAGCCTTTTAAACCCGATCTTATAATTGCCAACTGCCCAGGCTGCACCTTTTTTCTCGACCGGTGGCAATATGTAATTGCCGAAATGAAAAGCAAAACTTATGGTGAAAATGGTTATGGAATTCCGGTATTGACCTATGAAGAATTGGCAGGACTACTTTTAGGTTATAATCCATGGGATATAGGTTTGCAGACTCATCAGGTGGCAGTTGAACCTTTACTTGACAAATTGGGAATAATCTACGACTCTGGGAAAAAATACAAAGGACGGAATGGAGAAGATATTGGAATACCGGAGAATCCTCTAGTACTAAGATGCTGTTGATAAAGGTATTCCGGTCTTTAAAGAAAATTATAAATACGTATGGAAAAAAGACTTTGTTTTTATCTGATTGTTACAATGGGAGCATTTATAATAATTGTGACCAGTTGTAAAAAAGATAATGTCAACTCAATTCCTGAAGTTAGTACAATCGAAGTAGCAATAATTACACCCGTATCTGCTTCTTGTAGTGGAACTGTTACATTTAAGGGCAGCTCAGAAATATTAGAAAAAGGTATGTGTTGGAGCAAAATTCAACTGCCTTTAATTTCAGATAACAAAACCACCGAGATAATCTTACTCAACTCTTCTGGTTTTACAAGTAACCTTACGGGGTTATTAGCAAATATTACCTATTTTGTGAGGGCTTATGCAACAAACAAAGCAGGAACAGGTTATGGCAATGAATTGTCCTTTACGACACCTGAGGATCATTCCGGAGAAAAAGGAACAGTGACGGATATAGAAAAGAATGTGTATCAAACTATTGGCATCGGATCTCAGATCTGGACAACGGAAAATATGAGAACTACTATCCTTAATGATGGTACCGATATTCCAATTGCAAAATGTTACAGAATATGGAATTTCCTTTCTGCACCCGGCTATTGTTGGTACGATAATGATGAATTCAATAAGAATACTTATGGAGCGTTATATAATTGGTATACAGTAAATACTATGAAGCTTTGTCCTTCCGGCTGGCACGTACCTGGTGATGATGAATGGACAATTCTCGACACTTACCTGGGAGGTAGAGATATTGAGAATGTATTAACATTTCTTCCGGGTGGCTATCGCGGAGATTCAGCCACATTTTTAAATAATGGAGAAGAGAGTGTGTTCTGGACCTCAACCCGGAGTTCTTCAGATAAAGCCATCTTTCGGGTCTTTACAATAAACGGTCCTGATATCACAAGAGGGGCATACTACATTGAGTGGGGTGCATCGGTCAGGTGTGTTCAGGATTAGAAAGTATTTCGATTTGAAAAGCTCATAACTGGAATAAATAAAAAGAAATAGTTCAGCTAAAGAGTGATGTTTAGACCCCCGAACAACCTCCTGAATAGATAATATAAATTTTACTTAATCATTAAAACTTAATGAACGAATTTGACATAAAGGCAGCCGAATGGGACCAGAACCCAATAATTTGGGAACGTGCTAAAGCTATTGCAAATGAGATTATAAGACTTATCCCGTTAAAAAAGCAGATGACTGCTCTCGAATTCGGCGCAGGCACAGGGGTAACAAGTTTTGTACTGAAAGATTCTTTAAAAGAGATCACCTTAATGGATAACTCATCGGAAATGGTAAAGGTGATGAATAATAAGATAAAGACATCTAAGGTCAAAAATCTCAAAACATTAAACTTTAATCTTGAAAAGGCCGAATTGAAAGATGCAAAGTTCGATTTTATCTTTAACCAGATGGTTCTTCATCATATATCAGATATTGATGATATTATAACAAAATTTTATAGTCTCCTCAATCCTGGAGGTTTTCTGGCAATTGCCGATCTATATACTGAAGATGGTTCTTTTCATGGTGATGGATTTACCGGGCATAAAGGTTTCGATATCGAGATATTATCAAACAAGATCAGAAATCAAGGCTTCACAAATGTAAGCCATCGGAAATGCTTTGTTATTAATAAGAAAATCTCGGACACTGAAACAAAAGAATTTGATGTATTCCTGTTGATTGCCAAGCGAGATACAATTAATTAGTAATTAGTTCCAGTGACATCAGGATTCATTTTAAATCTGCTAAAAAAAGTATTGTTCTTATTTGATTATGAACGTAGGTTCATTATCTTCGCACTGAGTTTTATCTAAAAGGATGGCACGTCCAGAGAAATGCAGGAAAATATGTAATCCACCAAAAATGGAAGGTTTCAAACCTTATGGGATGCAAAAGTGTGATATAGGGCCACTTATTCTCAAGTATGAAGAATTTGAAAGTATCAGATTAGTCGATTATGATCTGCTATCACAGGATCTTGCTGCTAAGCAGATGAATATATCGAGACCTACATTTACGCGGATTTATAACAGAGCATTAAAGACAATTGCAAAAGCATTCGTAGAAGGTAAGTCAATTGAGATTGAAGGTGGAAATTTTCAATTTGAACATGATTGGTACCGATGTAAAAAATGTTATAAATTAATTCAGGGCATTGAAAATCATTCCAGATGCAAAGACTGCAAAGTATATGGTATGAAAGAATTAATAAGAATGAATCAACCCATTAAAAATGAGCTTTGAGATTGTTGTTGATTTCTCACTTAAATAGTATCAATTAAAATTAGCCAAATAATAATGAATAATATGGAAGTAACTTTTGACGGCGGCAAAGTGATAACAGCACATATTAACGGACATTCAATCAGGACCGATCAGCCACTTGATAACGGAGGTGGTAATAGTGCGCCTGCTCCATTTGAATTATTCCTTGCATCAATCGGAACATGTGCAGGGATTTACGTAAAATCATTTTGTGACAGACGCCAGATATCAACTGAGGGGATTAAAATCATTCAAACGATGGAATTTGATAATGAGAAAAAAACACCCTCTCTGTTCAAACTTGATATCCAGTTACCGTTAGGATTCCCTGAAAAATATAAGGAAGCAGTTATAAATGCGGCAGAATTATGCCTGGTGAAGAAAACAATTAATAATCAACCTGAATTTCAAGTAATTACAACTCAAAAATAACTAAAAACTATAAAGATGAAAATTGCAGTACCAGTAACGTCGGATAATCAGATAGACAGCCATTTTGGCCATTGTGAATCGTATGGTGTATTTACTATATCAGATAAAAATGAAATAGTTGAAATGAAGAGTGTAGGGTCACCGGAAGGGTGCGGATGTAAGTCAGATATTGCATCAGTACTTGCCTCAGATGGCGTTACAGTAATGCTTGCAGGCGGTATTGGCGGAGGTGCCATTAACGTACTTAATAATAGCGGAATAGAAGTAATTCGCGGTTGCTCCGGAGATGCCGCAGAAGTTGTAAAACTCTATCTTTCGGGGTTAGTAGAGGATAGTGGCAGCAGCTGCCATCAACATGAGGCTCATCAGGAGCATGGCCATTCCTGCAGTCATAATTAACAATTAGTACACTGTAGTTGGAAACAAACCAAATGACATAATATTTCAAAAACAGTTAAAAATTAAAATCCATAAAAAGGCCGGAACAACCGGTTTTTTTGAATTCAATCTTTTGCTGGAGGAGGTTTTCCCAAATTCAAAATAATACGATTGTTGACCTTAACAGTCAATTGCCTGATTTGGAATTAATATTTTCAATGATATGCAAGCCAGCATTCTGGTAATCAATCTCATTGATATTAAAGATAATTGCCTCTTTAAGATTCCATTTGTTCTTCACCTCATGAATATATGTATCCCGGACAATTAGTAAAATATGATTTCCGGAGTTTTCTACCAGGTCATTAAGGCAATCAAACCAACCCTTATTCCTGATCTCAAGTAAACCAATTTCATCTATAATGACAAATGTGTTTTCAGATAAAATCAATGAGTTTAAGATAGCGTTTCCCAACGCTAGACCTTTTGGACAGATTGTGAATCTTCCGATTCTTTCAGATCCACATTCTTCATATTGTCTGAGAAAAGTCTCTTTTTCTCCAGTTTCTATATTTACCAGATCATAACCGGTTGTTTGGGAATTGGTCAACACTCGTTCTGATAAGATTCCTCCGCATTTAATATTATATTTTCTGAAAATTTCGATTAGCTTTTTAACGTAAGTTGTTTTTCCTTCGCCAATTGATCCCGTTATTATGAATATTTTCTTAGCCGAAGCAGTATTTCCCTTTATTTCAGACAATCGCCCTTCAGCATGTGAAATTACCCGATAAAATACTAAGACAGGATTTCTGAGGAGAGTTTTAAAATCTGGGATATTAGCTATAAACAAAGGCAAACTTTCAGCTGAAAGTTCGAGAGCAAGAGGAAGATTTTTAAAAGAGGTCTTCAGAAAGACATTCCTCACATCCGGATTGTACAATTCCGTTCCCAGTACAGAAAAACCTACAATGATGACAACAGCCCTGAAATTCATTTGTACTCCTGTTAGCAGTCCTTTCAACAATGAATTCTCACCTGCTTGGGCCTTCGTAAATACAAATGCAGTAACCAGTGTAATAAATACAAAAAGTATCCAGAACTTAGGTTTTAAAAGCTGATGCAAAGCACGTTTATACCTTACAGACCAGATAATTACAATTCCTGTTATCGCAAGGCTCCATATAACCCAAGTTGTTAAGATCAATAAGATAAATGAACTGATAATCAGACTAATATTTATTAAAAGCCAGGTAATAGAATATTTAAATTCATTTTCTGTCTTATGTTCGACATCCTGCAATGGCTGATCAAGAATAGAAGGAGAATCAGAAACCGGCTGTTTTACCATTTTGTTGCCGACTCTTATTCCTGTAACTGCAGCCAAAAGTCCGAATAAAGCATAGACAATCAACAATATAATTATAGGCAACCAGACTATGTCAGTCTGGATATTAAGTTGTTTCTGTGCAAGTTTTAAAAGGCTGCTATAGACTTCTATAATATTTGACCCGTAAAATATAATAAAATTCAGAATTTTTTGCACCAGGTTCCACGACATAGCCAGCATTGAACCTATTGCATATCCGGCAACGGTTCTGCCAAAAAGCCTCACTGATAACTCAAGCAGAAACGATTCTGTGAAAATGGCTATCATTGGACCAAAAATCACAGCGCTTGGCGACATCGTTTTCATTAATGCACATATTAATCCGGAGCGCCAGAAAAGGCCTTTTTCAGTCCATGTATAACTTATTGATACGAGAATAATAATTCCAATCGCAGTAAGTATATTACCACTGAATGGCACCTTCAGGTTATGGAGAAAACTGCCGAGAACAATCTCTGATGCGGCCCAGATAGTTCCGATAATGGATGCCTTAATCCATTTTTCACTTAATCTATGCCTGATCATCTTTTAAAATACAAATTTTGCAGGCACAATATTCAAACAGATGAAAACCTGTACCACCATCACTGACGATATCAAACAGAATTTCAGGTTTTGTTATTCTGGAAGCCCCGATAATGCTTACTTTATTCTCAAATAAAATATCCGGAATGATGCTGGCTGACGGACCAGTTACTATTACCTGAGTACCGGGTGAAATTGCCAGCAACAGGTCATCAATTGTCTTGTTGACAAGTGTCTGACCTGTTATAATAATAATATCCGAGACAGGAAGTATAGTCTTATACTCCTCGGCCGGGACAAAGAATTTTTTATATTCCAATGTAAGGGCCTCTTCATTCCTCTCCAGTACAAATAATTTATTCGCCGTATCTGAAATTTTGCGGATGTATGAATGAAATGCCCCGACAATTGTTATTGTTTTACGGGAAGCAAGATCAACCAGTTGTATGGGATCTAAATCTTCAATGATCCGATAGTTACCGGATGAAATTATCTTTGAAGAAATTGCATTTAAAACAGCTATTCTTAAGGATGATAGTATACCTGTCTCTTTTTTAGTTTCAAGAATATCGAGTACCTTTTGTCCTCTGATTTTAAGAGGTGTGAAATCACCAAAATCCCTGTTGCTTTTTGAGCAAAATGGCTGGTCATCGGGTATGGTAGCAGAAGTACCAAAACTGTTATCGGATAAGCGGACAGCTGTCAGATATATGCCAATCCTTACATCAGATATTGTCAGTTTTTCAATCTGGTTTTTATACCTGGTTTTTACAAGATTGTATGTCTGCTCAATAATCATTCGGATCTCCTTTACAGATTGAAATATATTGCGGCATAGAAGTTTCGTCCTGCTTCAGGATAACCTTCCTGAATTGTATAATTTTTATCAAAAATATTGTTCACCCCGATTTCAACTGTGAAATAGTGTGCAAAAAGATATGACACCTGACCATTCATTACAAAGTATCCCGGAGAAACCCTTGTGCCATCGCTGGCATTGTTTCGTTCGGAATCATATTCCCCGAAAAGGTTGATCATCAATTTTCTGACAACGGTGTATTCAACGGAGGCAAAAAGTTTATTATTGGGAACATCAGTAAAGAGAATTTCGGGATTACTTATGTTTTTGCGCTGAATATACGAATAAGCAGCATAGATATTTAAAATTGAAACTGGCTTATAGACAAAGCTTAAATCAATTCCTTTAAATACAGATTCGCCAGTATTTTGCATCTGAGAAAGATCCCCCTGCACATTGCTTACCATTTGTATGGTATTGTACAGGTAGCTATAGAAAAGTTCGGGACGGAAATTCAGCTTGTCAGCAATTTCAATGGTTGATGCCAGTTCCAGATTGAGAGCAGTTTCGGATTGAAGGTCAGGATTGGGGATTGCGGTGCCCATGCTGTATGAATAGCGGTCCTTCATTGTGGCAAACCGGCTTTTGAAGGCAATATTGAAGCTGAGGTTTATTGCATTTGAAATCTTGTAATAAGTAGCCAATTGTGCATTGAGTGCATCATTCTGGTTTTTGGGATAATTACTGATAGTAGAGTCGGTTGAGTTATAGTCTTCAGCCCGCAGGCTTTTTCTGAGATTATAACTTATGCCGGGAATAAAGCTAAGCTTGCTGCCCGGCTTATAAACATCTTCAATTCCCAGAGAAAAAGTATTGTCAGCAAAATGACGGACCGGCTCACCTTCATTATGTTCGCTGTGGTTATCATTTTTTGCGTGCAGAGATACTTTCAGACGGTTTTTGTCTTTCCAGTCGGTGGCAAACTCAAGATTACCGCCTAAAGTATAATCATCATATAAACTATTGAATGAAGAAGCTTTGTTCTGGGTGGAATAGGTATTGTTGTCAAAGCTGCTGAGCTCATTCTTGAACTGGTCATAGTATGCACGGACTTTCAGATCAGATCTTTCACCGATCTTTGTTCTTGATATATAATAAATGCTCTGCTTATCCCAGTAGGGCCATTGCCAGTAGCGTACTCTGGTATTTTTATCCGTTCCCAGGTACACAGGATTTCCCTTGGTTCCGTGTGAGTACTGATAATTGATGCTGTATTCATCGGTAGCATTGGGGGTGTAACCTAATTTGACACTGCCTTTTATATCCTTCTGGTATGAATTGTCACGATGGTGATCTGTCTCCAGGGTTGTTGCATCAAAATTTGCCGATAGTGGTATATACTGTCTCTGAAGCAGAGAAAATCCTGTTTGGATGTACACTTTGCCAAGGTTGCTGCCCAGGTTGATCTTAGTCTCGTATCCCTTTCCGCTCGTGGCTCCGAGCTTCGCGTTCAACTCCATCTTTTGAATGGGCTTCATTCCAACAAGGTTAATTGCACCACCAATCGTATTGGCCCCGAAGGTCATTGAGGAAAAACCTTTGGCTACATCGATTTTGGATATGTCGTAAGTGGTGAAACGTGCGAGATCAACATAGCCATCATATGGAACGTAGACAGGAATGCCATCCATGAATACCGGCACACTCCTGATATCAAATCCGCGCAGATAGATCGTACTTTCATTTCGTGAACCGTTTTCACTGATTACAAGGGAAGGAAGAGTCCTTAAGGCACTGCTTACATCCTTTGCATTGTATTTCTGCATTTCGGCAGCATCGATAGTCGACTTGTCGACAGTGGCGCTTATATTCACTTCACCTAATGTGTAAACTTTATGTAAAATAGAAGAGGTATCAGTAACTGTTTGTGTGAAGCCTTTTAATCCAATCATCGTGAAAAATGCCACCGTAAAAATTTTGTTCATGATGATTATATAAAAATAATTATGAATTCAGGTTTATCGTTATTCGTTTTAGGAATAACGGCAATAAAAATAGAAAACTAAATTATGTAAACAAAATTTTTCAGGGGAGAACTTCAGGAATGCTTGTTCAGGATAATGGTTTGAATCATTAGGAACTGTTCGAATTCTTTTCGGGATTTTTCAAAAGTATTAAGAATTTCTTCTCCAAATTCAGTTATGTGAGCTATGCCTCCTTTTTTCCCACCACGATGGAGCAAAATAACAGGTTTATCGACTGATTTATTCATTTGATTGATGCTGTACCAGGCTTGCCGGTATGACATCTCCAATGCGCCTGCAGCTTTACGAAGGGATCCTAGTTCGGCTGTCTTTCTAAGCAAGTTTGCTTTGCCTTCACCAATAAAAGTTTTATTCTCAATTTCTAACCAAATGCGGCCTTTTAGGTGGTACTGTGTATTCATTTTTATTTATTGAATTTTTATTTATAAAGTTAACACTCTGATTTAACAATTTGCACCATCATTTATAACTATTGTTTTTTACGTGCAACCATACATTTTTACTTTGAAAATTCTGAAACATTTCATGTAAAAGGTGATTTCTATTCAGTTGTCTGCTTCTGTTGCGGAAAATGATTGTCTTGACCATAAATAGCCTTATCAAACTTATCACCATAAGATGCATTTTAATACATGTTGACTAGTTATTAATGTCATGTATAACGGTTATTCTGAAGATCATTGCACCAATTCTCTTGGATTTATAGATACCACCCGAAATAATAGGAATTATTAATCCTATAAAAAGCCGATTACAGGAAATGAGCAACCGTACAGATTTCAGCCTTTATGATATCAATTTGAAATGGCGTAAGGGATTTGAATGCCGGAAATGTGGATATACTAATTTTTGCTCTGGTAAAACACCACACTCCCGATGATGTACAAAATGTAAGACAGAAGAGTCCGCCGCAGCTGGTACCATCTTTCATAATTGCAAATTCTCGGTAAGCAAGGCTTTTTATATTGCTTATAATGTTTGCACAAGGAAAGAGAATCTCTCGACATATCTGTTCGCTCGACGTTTATCTCTAAGGCAGATGACGTGCTGAAATTTTAAGACCAAAATACAGCATGCTTTAGATAAGATGAATTCATTAAGTGAGAATGAAAAGTTGTCAATCCAAAAGATTCTGACTAGCTGAAACTATATCACTTGAAAATATATATGTCAGATTATCACGAAATAAAAGAATTAATAATTTTTGCAATGGTCTGTTGTGCCTGAGGGATAATCATCTGCACATTATTGGTTTTGAAAACATCAATAACTTTAGATCCAAATCGACCAGCAACGACCATTTTAACTCCTTTTTCAATTAAGAATAGTGCAGCATCGCAACCGGCTTGTTGCTGATGGTAACGCACTGGGTTTTCAATAAATGAACTTTTTTTGGTTTCAGTATCGTAAAGGCAATACCAGTCGCATCTGCCAAAATGCGGATCAACAATTGCTTTTAAATGGTTTTCACTTGTGGCTATGGCTATGATCATTATCATTTGTTTTCGGTTAGAACTTGTGTTTTACATATCGGGCAGAAATTATCTGACTTGTCTGAAACAGTAAAATTTATCTGACAGTTATTGCATTTTAGCCAGTCAGAAACAGTTGAATTGCCATCTTCAAACTTTATGCAACTTCCTTCTATAAATGCTCTGGCAATTTTCCGGCGCACACTTTCGTATATTCTGGTAAATGTAGGTCGTGAAATATTCATCAATTTTGCAGCTTCAGACTGATTCAATAATTCATAATCGCATAAATTCAACGCTTCATATTCTTCAAAATTTATTGATACTTCTGAACCAGGCTTGGATTGAATCCCCTGTGGCTTAAATCCGCAATAATTTGGTGCCATTTGAATAAGCCTTTCTTTTTTATTACGTGCCATATAATATAATTTGGTATAAAATTAATGAACAAATGTTCAAAAAGCAAATATTATATGAACAAATGTTCATAAGAAATTTAAATTATGAAGTTGACTATAGAAAGGGAATTATAATTTAAATGCTTGTAAATAAGTTTAATACGATTGTTAAATGTATCTATTAACACTTGTTTTTCATTGAATCCCCGCGAGCGCATTCTCCGTTGCTTGCTGCGAAGAGCTTCAATTGTTGGTTCAATAATTTATTTTGTTTTGTCTTCCTAAAGACATAAATTATTTACAAATTTTAAAGTGATAATTTTGAGTAGAATTATATTTCTGCTGCAATGCTAATTAACCAGAAAGAAAATCCTTCCTATCTTGATTTATTCCGATCATTCTTTTGGATGGGACTGACGGCCTTTGGTGGTTTAGCTATGTTTGCTCAGGTCAGAAAGAATGTTGTTGATAAAAAGAAATGGCTTGATTCTAATACTTTTGATTCTGGACTTGCACTTTGTCAGGTAATTCCCGGAGCTATTATAATGCAGCTGGTGGCATATATCGGATTGAAGCTAAAGGGTATCAGAGGTGCAGTGGTATGTTTTATAGGATTTGGACTTCCTGCTTTTCTTATCATGTTTATTTTATCAGTCTTATATAAGCATACTAAAAACATATCGGGGGTTGAATTAGTATTAACCGGCTTAAGAGTAATAATAGTCGCTATTGTAGCAAACGCCGCATACATTTTTGGTAAAAAGAATTTCCGGAATGTGAATGACTGGATTATTTCAGCTGTTGCCGCAGGTTTGTTCCTGACCAGATTGCATCCTGCCTTGGTCTTATTAATTGCCGGACTGTCAGGACTTCTCTTATCAAGGAAAGAATTGAGTCTATCTGAGAAATCAGTTAAATCAAGAACTTTCTGGTTTTTTCTCATGGTATTGTTTTTAACAGGAATCAGCATATTGATTCTTTTTATTTTTGACAGAGGGTATTTCATATTAGCTACCATAATGTTAAGGATCGATCTCTTTTCCTTCGGAGGTGGATTGGCTTCAATGCCAATTATGTACCACGAGTTGGTTGATTTATATGGCTGGTTTGATGCACACACATTTATGGATGGCGCGATCCTTGGTCAGGTAACACCAGGTTCTATTATCATTGCAGCAACTTTCTTTGGCTACATGCATTTTGGTATTTTTGGAAGTCTGCTTGCCACCATATATGTTTTTACCCCATCATTCCTTATCCTAATGGGTACCATTCCCTTTTTTGATAAACTGAGAACTTACCCTCAATTCAATAAAGTAATAAATGGAATTCTATGTTCCTTCGTAGGATTATTAGTAATCGTTACCTATCGATTTACAATTTGTATTCACTGGAATCTCTTTAATATATTGTTGGCACTTGTAGCTTTTGTATTATTGGTGAGCAAAGTTGATATAATTTGGATTGTTTTAGGTGGTATAATAGTTTCTATACTGATTCAGTGGCTATAATAAAAATAGCTTTGCTGTTATGCGAAGTCAATTATCTTTTTAGAAATTAAAAACCCTTGTAATCTAAAAGATTACAAGGGCATTTGTTTAAATCAATGAAACTGACCTACTGCTCCAAATTCAGTTAGTATCTCAATTCATTATTCCTTCTTCCTTGTACTGAGACCAAGTGGCATGTATAGCGGGCAAATACTAAAAATACTTGTCAAAACAAATATTGCTGACAAGGCTAAAAGAATTATACCCAGCGTGCCCGATATTACGTTCGTAAAATAGAGTATAACTACTACGACTGCAACCAGTATTCTGATCACTTTGTCAATTGTTCCCATGTTTTTTTTCATTTGCTTACTTTTCATTTTTAATAATTATTTTCTCAACTTTCCAGTTGTTACGTTACATTAGTTTTTGATTGTAACAGCCCTCATCGGGCAATACTTTGAGCATTTCCCACATTCAATACAAACAGTTTCGTCTATCACCGGTAAACCATATCCATCCTGAGAAATTGCTCCAACAGGACAAACCTGCATTATAGGACAACGATGGTTTTGTGGACACGCTAAAGGATTAATTGTAAGTGCCATTCTCTGAATTTAAATTTTATTTTATCTTGTTAATTTGTTGTAAAAGGAATTCTTTATTTTTTATCCCCACAAAACGGTTTATTTCCATACCATTTTTCAGAAGAATTAATGTAGGAATATTTCTTACCTGGAATTTTTGTGCAAGTGATTGGTATTGTTCAATATTAACCTTTCCCACATGTGAATTACCGGTCAATTCATCAGCAACTTCATTCAATACAGGAGCCATCATTCTGCATGGTGCACACCAGCTTGCCCAGAAATCGACCAGTACCAATTTGTCTTTTGTCTGATAGTGAAAATTTTTATCAGTTAATGTCAGAATGTTATCGTTATCGGCAACAACCGGGATATTTTTCATTCTGGCACGGGCCATCAGATATAATCCACCAAAAACTGTAATTAGAATACCTGTAATGATAATTGTAGTCTGCATGTTATATTGTTATTAATTGTTTTTGTTTTTATTTAGGCTGTTATTGCTACAGAAAATTCATTGTTCAGAATTGTTCTAACCTGGTCCTTTGTCTGGATACTGGAAGTTGCTTTTACCACTTTACCATTTTTATAGTAAATTGTAAATGGGATTCCCATAAAACCGCGTACTTCAGGTAAGATTCGGATGACATCTGATATAGGATTGTCAAACTCCATATCATAAAACTTTACATGCTTATATTCAGCTTCAAGTTCTTCAGCAATTCCATAAACAGGAATACACATGGGGCCCATGCGTCCACAAATTACCATTACATTTTCATTTTCACTTATTGCCTTATTATGATCAGCAATTGATTCGAGGTGTTTTAAATTAGTGTACAACATGATTTTTTATATTTTAATTTATAGTACAAAAATACTGTGCAATGTCTCATAAATTTAGGAATTGAGGCTGCAGTGCGACAAGTTAACGGTTGATTCAGGACAACTTTTTTATTGATTTAAGTTAACTTTGTACCTTTTAATGGATCAATAAGACATGAAAACCATACTCGAAACTGATAGCGATTTTATTTGTGATATCCAGGCACCATGCTTTCAGATGCTTTTACCGGAAGAGGCAGAAGTTGTCAGGGCAAGCAAAACTCAGGTGCTTTTCCGTAAAGACGATAATCTCACCAAACAAGGAGCATTTGCCTCTTATGTATTGTTTATTATCGACGGTTTTGCGAAACAATATCTTGAGGGTGATGGCATAAAGAACTACAATTTGCGGATTATCAAACCAGGTGAATTTGTCGGACTTTCAGCTGTGTTTTCTGAAAATACTTTCAATTATTCCTCCGTCGCCCTGACTGATTGCCATGTATTCCTGGTTGAAAAAGAAGCTATTGCCAAAGTGGTTAAACAAAACGGAATGTTCGCATTCAATATTATTAAAAGATACTGTGAGCAAAATACTAATCTTCTTAACACTGTACGCAACCTTATGTATAAACAGATGAATGGCCGGATGGCAGACACCTTATTATACATTGATAGCTTAAAAAAAGAAAAAGCAGAAATATTTCAGCTTCTTTCACGTAAGGATCTCGCAGGTTTTGCGGGAATTTCAACTGAAAGTACCGTGAAACTCCTTAAAATGTTTGAAAAGGAGGGACTGATTGAGCTGAATGAAAAGGATATAAAAATAATAAAACATGCTGCACTTCTTGAAATAAGTCGAAGAGGATAATAGTTAAAAAACCCGAACAGCACGCACAGAGAGTGTGGCTAACTTACTGCTGTTGAACTGGGAGCCATTAGAGAGGTTCTGACCCCACGCACTGTTATAATAGTTTTCGCTGGAACTCCAATAGCCTATATTAGCAAAATTGCCAACTACTGTTTTTTGAAAATACAATAAATTTAGTTCATATTTTGTTGGTAATCGCCAATCGGTATACTTTTTGCCTTCTATATTATGGTTCGCAGGATTACTGATATTATTTTGTGCTTCGTACCAAGTAGTTGTTGATGATTGGTCTTGAGTAGCAGTAACTAAACCGTGTGTACCGTCTGCGGTAAGGTAAAACACAATACCGCCGCCGTAACTTTCGCCAATAGTATGGTCTCTCGTCTTAGAATAGGTTGTCAGTGTTGTCCATTCTGCATCGGTAGATACATGCCAACCTTTAGGGCATAATTTATTTGTACTAACTGCATACCAATTGTACAAAGCACCGTATCTGTTTTTATTGGCTGGTTCGTCATTATTATACCAACAGAATGTAGGAGTGCCTGATGCTTCGCATGCCTTATCATCTGTAACCAATGGTATGGCTGTGCCATCATTATACTTTGTAGCTTTCAGATTTTCCGCCATCCAAACCTGTGTGCCAATGGTTACAGTTTTGTAAATATTGGAGTCAATATCTTTAACTGTCTGTGCGTGTAGTCCAGTTAACCCAATGCAAAACAAGGTTACAGCGAATAATATTACATTTTTCTGTCGCATTTTTGTTCTCCTTTTAAATTTTATCTTTCGGTTTCATAATTAACTGGTTTAAAGTTATCAAATTTAGACTTAACCAGTGGTCTTAATTCAGAATAGTATTATAGCCTGCAAACAGGGCAGCTATTTACTTTTTTGCTTTTATCACAACGAAACTCCCTTTACCAAATCCTTCTAATGGCTGCTCAACCAAACGTACGTCAATATCTATCAATGTTTGGATAATTTCGGAAACTTTAAATTCATTATTTTCAATAATTTTGATTATCTCAGAAACTGAACAAAATGATGCAACACTATAAAATTTGCTGCTATCTTTTTCTTTATCAAGAATTTGTCCTAATTTGCTATGCTTGTCAATAAATGCGATAATTATTTCTCCTTCTTTTCTTAAAATTCTGTAGGCTTCCTTTATTACTTTGTCTGGATTTTTAATGAAACAAATTGAAGTAATGAATGCTGCAAAATCAAAACTTTCATCAGGAAAAGGAAGGTTTTCAGCAAATCCATTGACAACATTCAAGTTACGCTTTCTTGCTAAATCCAGCATTTTCTCTGAAGGGTCAATGCCAAATTTTATATCTAATTGTTCAGCAAAAATTCCGCTATCAATGCCAATTTCAATTCCTTTCTTTCCAATTGGAACTACTTGTCTGATAGCAAGAAGTTCTGATTGAAAGGTGTTTTCATTTTCTTTAAACCACTTTTCATATTCTTCAGTGTAAATGTTGAAAGGGTTCTGATTCATTTCAAAAGGTTAATACTTTGTCGCTTTCAATTGTCCACTGAGTTAGTTCTTTCATTGTACTCATCTCTGCTTCTACAATAAGTTTCATTTCTTTAATCCAACGAGCATCTGCACATGACCCGCAAAGTTTTACTTTACCTTTCTTCAATATTACTGCTTTCAACATTCTTTCAATATCATAATACCCATTTGGAGTATTCTGATTTGGTATTGCACATGTTACTGCGTCAGCCATAAGGAATACGCATAATTCTGTATTTTCATAGTCTTTTTGAATCTGCATTGCCAGGCGTAAACCATTATATGCTTTTCCTGTACCGTAAGGAGCATCATTTATAAGAATCAGTATTTTTTGCATGGAGGTCATTTAATTAATTTTCTTTCACTCTCAAGTGTTAACAGTTTATATACCCTAGGTTTTTAAAGTCTTCTGTCCCTTTTTTAACATTGTCAGAGCTTTTTCCGCTCTTAGTTGCCTGGTTGCTTCTTGTTTCGCAGAACCCACCCGATCACAATAACCTTTTTTATAAGAATCGGCTAATGTCTCAAATAAAGTTTTTACCTGAATGTCATTATTCAGAAGAACCTGAGTTCAATGGGAATCCCTTTTATATGTTCACCTTTTTCTATCATAGAATATTTTTTTCTCAAACAAGTTTCAGTGTACGGTTATTTTAGTTGTTTTATCAATTTTTTAGGTTTTCAGCAGGAGCATTTCCCAGTCGCTTGAATTGGTGGACATTTCATACTTCCATACGAACAATAAACGCAACAATCTCCCGGTTTTGGTTTTAGGATCTTTCCGCAATTTGAACATTCATAGAAAAATTGACACGAATCAGTCGGCATGATCTCTTTTTTCTCAAATCCGCATTCAGGACACTTTATTATTGAGTTTAATTCAATCATTTTGATCATAATAGCTAAATAACATCTGTTTCGATAACATAAGATGGGTCCGAAGATAGCATGGCATCAACTATAAACGACTTATTACCACCTGCAATTTATCAGATACCTCTTTTGCAATTCCAATCAATGCCGGGTTTTGTACGGCCATCATGGAGGCAATGGGATTAACAGCAGCTACTTCAATGTGGTTTTCTGAAAGTTCCTGTACAACTATATTACAGGGCAACATGGTACCTATTTTATCCTCGACCTGTAGTGCTTTATATGCATAAGCAGGATTACAAGCTCCGAGTATAGTGTATTTCTTATAATCAACGCCTAGCTTTTCTTTGAGTTTTTCATGCATCCGGATTTCTGAAATTACTCCAAAACCTTCAGATTTAAGGACCTCTGTGACTCGATTTATAGCTTCATCAAATGAGAGGCTGATTGTCTTACTGAAATAGTATTCCATGATAGTAAAATTAATTTTAAATAGGTATCATCCTTTATTACAATTCTGCGATCTCTCGGACTTAAAAACTCAATTAACTCATGTCGGATCAAAGTTATAAAATTAAAATCTGGTACAATCCGTGATGAAATAGATACTGTAGGTTAAATGCAGAACTTAATTCAACAATTTAACAAAAAAAACACCTCCATCAAATTGATTGATGAAGGTGCAAAATGGTTGTTAAGAGAGTAAGTAAAATCATTGAAATTTTACTTTTTCTCATCTTGCTGGTTCATAAAAAGTTCATAAAATAACATAACTTATTGTAAAACAGCAAATACTTGTCGGGGTGATCTGACTCGAACAGACGACCCCTTGCACCCCATGCAAGTGCGCTAGCCAACTGCGCCACACCCCGAAAAACCATTTTCACTGACAAACTTCTCTAACCTTACTCTCTTTTTTATTCCTTTGAGTTTTCGTTCTACATTGATAGCTTTAGATCTTGATTCCAATTCCTTCCACCATTTCAGTTGCCAGGGAATATATGCTTTTGTGGACAGATTTCTACCTTCGTTATGCTGTTTTACTCTTGCTTCCAGGTCTTCAGTCTGTCCAATATAATATCTTTTACTTTCTGTAGCTTCTAATATATAAACAAAAAACATAATCTGTTATCAAGTGCGCTAGTCCCGAAAAATCGAAAATCTATGATTTTCCGATTTTTCGAGGATCCTCGTCACGCATTGCATGACGGGACCAACTGCGCCACACCCCGCTTTGTACACCGTCGCCCTGACGAAGGCGTAAAATAACTTCCTTAACCTAAACACAGGCGGTTAAAACTACTGCAAAAATAATCAACTATTCGGATTATACAAGAAGACAAAAAGGTCAAAGTTGAGTATATTTGCAATCTAAAATAAGATAAACTGTTATGGATATTTTTAAACCGCTTAATCTTCAGAAAGATTCTCCGGGTATAGCAAAAACAGAAAAAAGTGAAAAGGTCAGATGTCTTATAATCGGCTCTGGGCCTGCTGGATACACGGCAGCGATTTATGCCTCACGAGCTAATCTTCATCCTGTTCTTTACACAGGTCTGGAAACGGGTGGCCAGTTAACAACCACAACTGAAGTTGATAATTATCCCGGTTATCCCGATGGTATTACGGGGCCAAAAATGATGGAAGATTTTAAGAAACAGGCAGAACGCTTTGGCGCGGATATAAGATTTGGAATTGCAACAGATGTAGATTTTTCAGGGAAGAAACATAAAGTAACTTTTGACGATAATAAAATAATTGAAGCAGATGCTGTAATAATTGCCACGGGCGCCACCGCAAAATATCTGGGATTGGCGTCGGAAACTAAATATACCGGAATGGGTGTTTCTGCCTGTGCTACCTGCGATGGATTCTTTTACAGGGGAAAAGATGTTGCAGTTGTCGGTGGCGGCGATACGGCAGCAGAGGAGGCAACATACCTGGCAGGATTATGCCGGAAGGTTTACCTTATTGTAAGGAGGGATGCTCTCAGAGCATCGAAAGCAATGCAGGATAAAGTCTTTAAAACAACAAATATTGAGATACTTTGGGAGCATCAGACTTTAGATCTCTTTGGTGAAAATGGCGTGGAAGGAGTAACCCTGGTAAAGAAAAAAGGTACTTCTGAAGAAGAAAATGTAAAAATAAAAATCGATGGCTTTTTCCTTGCCATCGGGCATACTCCTAATTCAGTTGTTTTCAGGCAATATATTGAAACAGATCAGGTCGGATACATAAAAACTGTTCCGGGCACATCAAAAACCAACATTGCCGGAGTATTTGCGGCAGGGGATGTTCAGGATCCTTATTACCGGCAGGCCGTCACTGCTGCAGGATCTGGTTGTATAGCTGCTATAGATGCTGAGCGATACTTATCAGACTTAAAATAGTTTCATCATGAAAACTTTTAAAAAATCATTCAAAATAAAGGCTGAGCCTTCCGATGTTTATGCAGCACTGACGAATCCGTACACTATTGAATTATGGTCAGGTTATCCTGCACAGATGAGCACAGAGCAGGGCAGTGAATTTTCTCTGTGGAAAGGAGATATTACAGGAAAGAACCTGGAATTTATTCAGGATAAAAAAGTTGTACAGGAATGGTATTTTGGAGATCAACCTGAAAAATCAATTGTCACGATTACGATTTCACCTGACAGGGAAAACTCGCTTGTAACAGTCGAACATTCAAATATTCCAGATGAGGAATTTAATGGTATTGCCGAAGGATGGAGGGAGTACTATTTTGATGCAATTTCAAACTTCTTCAATCCTAATTTTTAAGAAAATCAGTCGAAATAGAAGTCGTGGATTTCTGCCCAAAAAATGTAAAAATATCTTCTGAGCAGGCGAGAATCAGATTACCTATGCCTTTAAAAGACAATGTATTTGCATGGAGCTGGACTTCTTTATTCCATTTTGGTACCCACGACAAAATATGATGATTAATAAACCTGCGGATTTCTTTTTTCATTTCACCACGGCAGGCTTCGTCATCAAGTTTAATGTATTTATCGATAAGTATAGTCAGGAAAAGCAATTCGATACCAAGATGATCATCACCAATTTGTCCTTTGAATTTCGAGTGCCATCCATACGAATTATAAAAATCAGTGACATTGGATGAATGGTGACCTGAAATGCCAGGTATCTCCTTATTATATCGGGATTCATAAGCAGGAGCGAGAGCCGGCGGTTGGCTGGTAAAGAGTCTAAGGAAATCTTCGTGTAACAATTTTCCAAACATTGTCTTGTCAGAGAATGATTCTCTGAGCTGGGAGGCTGCTATGACAAAATTAGGATTTGAACTTGAAACAGGAAGATTTTTAAGAATACCTCTCTCCCAGAAATCGACAATGCATTCTTCTGAAGGTTCATGCATAATCATGCTTCCTGCAAAATAGAAAAGCATATTGTACCCTTTTAAAATATTGTTATTATGGCTTATATTGTCCATAAGGTAAAAAATGACTTTTATAATAAAAAGTTCATTTGTTAAGGAAAATTCAGATTCGACTTATGATTTGGATTATATAACCGTAAAAGAGATGATTTTGTTCGAAATGAAACAAAAAAAGCTGAATCAATGAGAAACAGCTTTTCACCATTGACTATTTATTTCCTTTAGAAGTTGAAATTAACAAGTTTATCGGAGTATTCATTGTTATCGACTTTTGCCTTAATTTCCCTGAAAGCCTTCACTGTGTACTCAACATCTTCAAGGGTGTGAGCGGCAGTGGGTATGAGACGCAACATTACCACGTCCCTCGGAACAACCGGGTAAATGACAACAGAACAGAAGATACCGTAGTTTTCCCGGAGATCGTAAATCATCTGTGTTGCCTGTGGAACACCGCTTTTCATAAATACCGGGGTTACAGGTGATTCCGTCTTTCCAAGGTCCAGGCCGGCATCTCTTAATCCTTTCTGTAAGGCATGAACAATATTCCAGAGTTTCTCCTTCTGCTCAGGATGAGCCTGGATAAATTCAAGTCTTTTAATTGCCCCCAATGTCATAGCCATAGGTAGCGATTTGGCATATATCTGTGAACGAAGATTATAGCGCAGATAGTTAATCACATCTTTTGTACTTGCAACGAAACCTCCTATTCCTGCCATAGATTTTGCGAATGTTGCGAAGTAGATATCAACCTGGTCCTGAACCCCAAAATGTTCCCCTGTACCACTGCCAGTAGCGCCCATGGTTCCAAACCCATGAGCATCATCAACGAGAAAACGAAAATGATGCTTCTTTTTCAAAGCGGTTATTTTATCTAGCTTCCCCAGGTCACCTGCCATACCAAAAACTCCTTCAGTAATAACCAGAATGCCTCCACCTGATTCTTCAGTAAGTTTCTGTGCTCTCTGTAACTGCTTATCACAACTTTCGATATCGTTATGGGGAAAAACGAATCTTTTTCCCATGTGAAGTCGCAGACCATCCATAATGCAGGCATGAGATTCGGAATCATAAACAATTACATCATGTCTGTCAACAAGTGCATCAATAATTGAGACCATTCCCTGATAACCGAAGTTGAGAAGATAGGCATCTTCCTTGTGAACAAAACGGGCAGCCATTTCTTCAAATTTTTCATGAGTTGAGGTATGTCCCGACATCATTCTGGCACCCATAGGATAAGCCAGACCATATTGTGCTGCTGCTTCGGCATCAACTTTCCTGATCTCTGGCTGATTGGCCAGTCCGAGATAATTATTCAGGCTCCAGGTAAGAACCTCTTTACCTCTGAATTTCATACGGGGTGCAATTTCACCCTCCAGTTTTGGAAAGACAAAATACCCATGTCCAAATTCCTGATATGCCCCTATTTCCCCTCTGTTTTTCTTAATCTTTTCAAATATATCCATTATAATTACCCTTTCTAAAAAAAATTTCTCAAAATTACAATTAAACAGGTTTATCCTGATACCTATTTATACCTAATTTCTATCTGGTGCATCTTAAAGCATAATAAAAGCATAATTATTTCGTTTTTATGCCTGAAATGATTTTTTTTCCCTAATTTTGCGCAACAATTTTTTTTATGAGATTCAGATTAAATATTATTCTGATTATTCTGGTTTTATTAAGCTCCTGCGGCGAGTATGAAAAACTCCTGAAGAGCACTGATTTTGATCTTAAAAAGTCAAAAGCGAAAGAATATTTTGATAAAGGTGAGTATGTCAAAACCACTGAACTTCTGACACAGATTCTCCCACGCTTCAAGGCCACCGACGAGGCTGAAGATCTGAACTGGATGAACGCCCAGGCATATTTCGGCATGAAAGATTACATAATGGCAGGAAGTTACTTTAAAACATTTATTGAGCAGTTTCCTTTTGGCAAACATGCAGAGGATGCTAATTATATGGCGGCGTTATGCGACTATAATATCTCTGCCCGTCCTGAACTTGATCAGGAGAACACAAAGAATGCAATTGAAGGATTTAATATTTTCATGAACAGATTTCCTAATAGTTCAAAAGTTGCAGATTGTAAAAAACGGATAAGTGACCTTGAAGACAAGCTGGTTGAAAAATCATATCTGAATGCAAAACTTTATTACGATATGAACCAATATAAGGCGGCAATTGTGGCTCTCACCAATAGTCTTAAAGAATACGCTAATACAAAATACAGGGAAAAGATGATGTATCTTAAATTAAATTCCCTTTTCCTTTATGCAGAAAAGAGTTTTCCTAATAAACAAAAAGAACGATATCAGTCAACGCTTGATGACTACTATTCATTTATGGAAGAGTTTCCAAAGAGCACATATGCGAAAGATGTAAGCGATATCTTCCAGGAAACAAATAGGTTTCTAAAAAAAGGAATTCCTGACACCGGAGTAAAATAATCAATATATTTATGGATTACAGAAAATCAGTAGCACCCGTAACAACTGTTACACGCAATCTTGACCTGATGACGCAGGGTACCGGAAATATCTATGAAACAGTAATTGTTGTTTCCAGAAGAGCGAACCAGATTTCTGTTGAGATGAAACAGGAGCTGAACAAAAAACTTGAAGAGTTTGCATCTTATAGCGATAATCTGGAGGAAGTATTTGAAAACCGTGAACAGATTGAAATTTCGAAATTCTACGAACGGCTGCCAAAACCAACACTTATAGCATTACAGGAACTTGAGGAAGGAAAAATTTTTTACAGAAATCCTGAAAATCCTGTTAAACAGAAGTAATACTTAGCATCAGGATGCTGAAAGGCAAAAACATACTTATCGGTGTAACCGGGGGTATTGCAGCTTATAAAACTGCAACTATCATCCGGTTGCTTGTTAAGGATGGTGCCAGTGTAAAGGTCATTATGACCGATCATGCGAAAGAATTTATTACTCCTCTTACTCTGTCCACTTTATCAAAAAATCCGGTATTCACAGAGTTCTTTAACCCGGAAAACGGTGACTGGAACAGTCATGTGGATCTTGGTTTGTGGGCTCACCTTTTCCTTATTGCTCCTGCTACCGCAAATACTTTAGCTAAAATGGCTAACGGGATAGCTGATAACTTACTTCTAACGACTTATTTATCAGTACGTTGCCCGGTATTTGTTGCTCCTTCAATGGATATGGACATGCTGAATCATCCGGCAACAATAATTAATATTGAGACACTTAAGGCTTTTGGTAATTATATTCTTGAACCTGCAAGCGGGGAACTTGCGAGCGGACTTTCTGGAAAGGGCAGGATGGCCGAACCGGAAGAAATTGTAAAAGATATCGGGAACTTCTTTTCAAAAAAAAAAAAATAAGCCTCTGAAAGGCAAACATCTTCTGATCACAGCAGGCCCTACCCGCGAACCACTTGATCCTGTTCGTTTTCTAAGCAATTATTCTTCAGGCAAAATGGGAGTTGAATTGGCAGATGCCGCTGCAGGGTACGGAGCTGATGTGGATCTTGTACTTGGCCCAGTAAATGTAAGGCCACAGAATAATTCCGTTAAAATTATTAATATCATAACAGCGGAAGCAATGGCCGCTGAATGCATATCGAGGTTCCAGGCTTGCGATATTGCAATCCTTGCTGCTGCAGTCGCAGATTTTACTCCGGTAGAGGTTCATGGGGAAAAAATAAAGAAAAATGAGACGGAATTACTCCTGAGACTTAAACCCACAACGGATATTGCAGAAACGCTGGGTAAAACTAAATCCTCATCGCAGGTCCTTGTGGGGTTTGCAATGGAAACTGATAATGAACTAAATAATGCGATAGCAAAATTGTACCGAAAAAATTTGGATATAATTATCTTAAATTCACTAAAAGAAAAAGGAGCCGGTTTTGGGTATGATACAAACAAGATCACAATTATTGACCGAAACAATAATATTGATAAATTTGAGTTGAAATCTAAAGAGGAAGCTGCAAAAGATATTCTTGACAAAATTGTTTCATTGATTCAATAATTGAGATTTAATAATGGTGTATCGTATTAAATATTATCTCATTCTTTTTCTGACGCTGATGCATGGGATCATTCATGCACAGGAGCTGAACTGCAATATCCAGATATCTGCCCAGAGAATTCAGGGATCCAACCGCCAGATATTTGAAAGTATGCAGAAGGACCTTTTTGAGTTCATGAATAACACAGTCTGGACGAATCATGTATTAAACTACGCTGAACGAATCGATTGTAATATCTTAATTAACCTTACTGATCAGTTATCAGCAGATGAATTCAAAGGAACGATCCAGATTCAACTAAGCAGGCCAGTTTTCAATACAACCTATAATTCTACGATCCTGAATTTTATAGACAACAATTTTCAATTCCAGTACGTGGAATTTCAACCGCTGGTCTTTGATCCGAATACCTATTCAAGCCTGGTTTCAGTTTTATCCTACTATACTTATATGATCCTCGGATTTGATTACGATACCTTTGCCCCAATGGGAGGTACAGAGTTTTTTCAGTTGGCTGAGAAAATTGTTACAAATGCCCAGAATGCTCCTGAACCCGGATGGAAACCTTATGATGGATCCCGGAACCGTAACAGGTACTGGCTTGTAAAAAATGTCCTGGACAATGAGTATGAAGGAGTAAGACAGTTTATGTATGACTATTATATTAATGGTTTCGATAAAATGGAATCGAAAACCCCTGAAGCAAGGACAAGTATGGTGGAGAGCCTTAAACTTATCCAGGATGTCTACAGGAAAAAACCCGATCCTTTTATGTATCTTGTGCAGGTAATAATGGACGCAAAGTCAGACGAACTCATTAATGTTTATTCTTCGGCATTTCCTGAAGAGAAAAGTCGCGTTGTAGAGATACTTACGGAAATTGACCCTGCAAACAAGGCTAAATATGAAAAGATCAATTCAGCCAATCCATAATAACCCGTTATGCTCATAAAACTGTTCGTTCAGAATTATGCACTTATTAAAGAACTGGACGTTGAATTTGAAAACGGACTGACAATTATTACCGGTGAAACAGGCGCTGGCAAAACAATTCTTTTAGGTGCTCTTTCACTTATACTTGGAACAAGAGCAGATTCTTCAGTCCTTCTTGATAAAAATGAAAAATGTATTGTTGAAGGCACATTCCGGATTGAAGAGTATGACCTTAATGATTTTTTTGTATCAAATAATCTTGATTATGAGACTGTTACTACTCTGAGAAGAGAAGTTAATTCTGCCGGTAAATCCCGGGCTTTTATTAACGATACTCCTGTTACAGTCAATATCCTGAAAGAGTTAAGTGACAGGCTTATAGATATTCATTCGCAGCATCAGACGCTAATGCTGAATAGCAACTCATTCCAGCTAAATTTAATTGACTCATTTTCAGGTACAGCCAAGCTAAAGAACAAATACAGTGAAACTTACTCGAGCTACCAAAACCTAAAAAAGGAGTACTCTGGAACTAAAGAAAGAGCCGATAAAAACAGGGCAGATCTGGAATATTACCAGTTTCAGTATAACCAGCTTGACGATGCTAAACTGGAAGAAGGAGAACAGGTAGAGCTGGAAGCAGAGCAGGAATTACTTGGGCATACAGAGGAGATTAAACTGGCACTCAGCACATCTTCAAATCTCTTTTTTGCTGAAAGTATATCTGTTCTTTCAATGCTCAGGGAGGTTAAAACTAACCTTGGAAGAATCAGAACATTTTTGCCTGAAAGCGAAAACCTTTTGTCAAGAACTGAGTCAACATTGATAGAACTTGATGACCTTTCAGCAGAGATTGAAAAACTGGCTGGATCCATTGAAGCTGATCCCCAGCGGCTTGCTCAGGTTAATAACAGGCTTGATAGTATTTACTCACTCATTCAAAAACACAGGGTAACCAATCTCAACGAACTCATCAGGAAAAAGGATGAGATAAAAGATATAATAAGTTCTATTGTCACCAGTGATGAGCGGCTTATTGAACTGGAAACACTTCTTGAAAAAGAGGTCAACTCTCTGAAGATTATTTCTGAAGAGATATCTGACAAAAGAAAGTATGTGTTGACGGAAATTGAATCGAGGATTACAGAATTGCTAAAGCAGCTGGGTATTCCAAATGCAAAATTCAGAATATCCCTTACACGCTTAAAGGATTTCACTTCAACCGGAATTGACCAGGCCGACTTTCTTTTCTCCGCAAACAAACAAATAGCGCCCGAGAATCTTGCTAAAATCGCTTCAGGCGGGGAATTATCAAGAGTAATGCTTAGCCTGAAATCTTTACTTACAAGAAATAATAATCTGCCTACCATAATATTCGATGAGATAGACGCGGGAGTTTCAGGTGAAGTAGCTGATAAGGTAGGACAGATCTTATCAGGTATGGGAAAATATATGCAGGTTATTAATATTACCCATCTCCCACAGGTTGCTTCAAGAGGCACGAGACACTATCATGTTTTTAAAGATGATACTGATAGCTCAACATTTACCCGTGTTAAATTGTTATCACCTGAAGAAAGAATAGTTGAAGTAGCCCGATTGTTAAGCGGCAGCGAAGTTACGGAAACAGCTATGAAAAATGCACGGGAGCTTCTGAGGGCCGGAATTATTTAAACTATTAAACATTACGATGAGAGAAGGATTATTACAAGGGAAGAAAGGAATTATATTTGGTGCTCTTAATGAAAAATCTATAGCCTGGCAGGTAGCTTTGAAAGCCAGGAAGGAAGGGGCCGAACTGGTTCTTACCAATGCCCCTGTTGCAATCAGAATGGGTACAATAAATGAACTAGCAAAAATCACCGGAAGTAAAGTAATTTCAGCCGATGCAACGAGGATGGATGAAATCGAGAACCTTCTTTCTGAAGGCATGAAGATCTTTGGGGGTAAGTTCGATTTTATTCTTCATTCAATTGGAATGTCGCCGAATGTGAGAAAAGATATACCTTATGAGCAGACCAGTTATGAAAATATGTTGAAGACATTCGATATATCAGCGTTGAGTTTCCACAGGGTTTTGCAGACAGCATATAAGCTTGACGCACTGAAGGAATGGGGATCTGTTATTGCTTTATCATACGTAGCTGCTCAAAGGACACTATCGGGTTATAACGATATGGGTGATGCAAAAGCACTTCTGGAGTCAATAGCTCGCAGTTTCGGATATATTTATGGTCGGGACAGAAAGGTAAGGGTGAATACCGTTTCACAATCGCCCACAGATACAACTGCAGGAAGCGGTATTCATGGTTTTGATTCTCTGATCGATTTCTCTGAAAGGATGTCACCCCTGGGTAATGCCTCCGCTGAGGAATGCGCTGAATATTGCGTTGCGCTTTTCTCTGATCTTACACGCAAAGTAACTATGCAAAACCTGTTCCATGATGGCGGGTTCTCAAGTATGGGTATGAGCCTGAAAGCTATTGAGCAGTATCAAAAAAGTTTTGATGAGTGTGATTGTGACGATAAGTAAATAAGTATAAACACCTATTTTTCAAGCGACTTGCTACACAGTGAGTCGCATTTTTTATATTTGATCTGAACAAACCCCCGAGATCATTATGAAAATAATACTACTTATCCTGTTTTACTTCACTTTTCCTTTGGGAATCATTTACTTGTGCAAAAGATGGTCAATCCTGAAGAAATTAGGATCAATTGTACTGGCATATGGATTTGGACTAATTTTAGGAAGTATTGGCATTCTGCCTCACGGCAGTGAAGCTTATCGCCTTGCTTTACAAGGCAGAGCTGCACTTCCTGAGACCGAAATGCAGGCACTTCTTGATTCAGGAACGCTCAGGCAGGGTGATAGCTTTGTGAATTCAATTGCATCATCTCAGGATATGCTTGTCTCAATAATTGTTCCGCTTTCCTTTCCGTTGCTTCTCTTTTCGCTTAATATAAAAAGATGGCTTCGATTTGCCAAGGAAGGATTTATCTCAATGATCCTTGCACTGATCTCTGTTATCGCTATCGTCGCATCAGGCTATTTTATTTTCAGGAATGTTGTTCCGGACTGCTGGAAAGTTGCAGGTATGCTGGTTGGGGTGTATACCGGTGGAACACCAAACCTGGTATCGCTTAAGGTAGCTCTTGGAGTAGATACCAATCTTTTTGTTATGACAAGTACCTATGATATGATTGTTGGTGCAATCACCATTATTTTCTTTATAACCATTGGCCCGCGAATATTCAGGGCAATATTGCCCCCTTTCAAACATCACGGAAATACTGAAGTCACTGATGAGATGATTGAAGAAGCAGAGAGCTTTGAAGATTTCTCTGGTATGTTCAGAAAAGGACGGATTTTGCCTCTTCTGATGGCATTGGGAATTGCGCTTATCATATTTATAGCCTCGTATGGTATCAGTCTGCTGCTTCCAAAGGTTTCGCAGATGGTTGTAGTAATTCTCTCTATAACAACACTTGGTATTTTGGGATCTTTAATAAATTGGATAAACAAAATTGAAAAGTCATTTCAGCTGGGCATGTATTTTATTCTGGTATTTTCATTTGCCGTAGCTTCGATGGCTGATCTTAGAGTAGTTTTCAGCATAGGATTTCTCGGCTTGTTTGCTTACATTTCCTATGCATACTTTGGTACACTGATTCTGCACATTTTGCTTTCTAAAATTTTCAATGTAAACGCCGATGACTTTCTGATAACAACAACAGCCTTTGTCTTTTCTCCTCCATTTGTTCCTGTTGTAGCAGGGGCCCTGAAAAACAAAGATGTGATTATAACAGGAATTACCGTGGGAATTATTGGATATGTGATAGGCAATTACCTTGGAGTTGGATTAGGGTATTACCTGAAGGGATTCTGATCTGTCTTTTTTGCCCCCCAACCCCCCTAAAGGGGGGCTAATACTTTGCGGATAAGTATAATTACTCTTGCCGGAACAGAATTAATCCCCCTTTAGGGGGAAGTCCCGCTTCGGCGGGACAGGGGGCCATAATTCACAAAACAGAATAAACTTTTGTGGTGATGCCGACATTGCTAACAGAGTGGCTAATAAAAAAAGCTGAACCCCCTCGAATTCAACCTGAATTTATCTTGTATTTATCTTGTATAAGGTAGACTAAAACAGGTAATTCAACCCGATCGAGAATCCAATATTTCCATCCTGCTCATTAAAGGCTTTACCGGTATCAATTGCAACTACAAAGTTTTGATTGTATACAACCATAACACTTACACCTGCACTCTGATGGAGCTTATCAGGTGCGGGTTTAAAGTAATCGGAAAATTTTTCAAATGGATAGACCCGACTTTCGAAAATAGCGTCAAGATTATCAGGGAGTTTAATATCCTTCGTTACCAATCCAAAATCATAAAATAGATTAAGGCCCAGATAACAGTCTTGTTTAAATAATTTGAAATATACTGGTTTCCACCGTAGTTCAACGTTTCCCATAAAAAAAGCATCGCCCACAACCCTGTCTAAAAGAATTCCTCTTAATGTTTTTGAACCTCCAAGTCCATCAGAAGTTGCTCCTGTAAGCCTTGATGTTATCACCTCCGTTTGATCAAAGAAAGGTACATGTCCCGATATCGTGGCCTGGTATCCTAACCTGTAAACAAGCGATAAATCTTTTTCTATTAATGTAAAATACTGACGATGTATAATATACAATTTTGAAAATCCCCAATTATTTCCCATAAATTTTGGCGCTGCTTCGATTCCAATCTCTGTCCAGAGACCTTTCATGGGGTTAGACTTATTGTCGCGGCTATCCCATGTAATGCCAACTTTGACCGTATTTATCCATCCACCTTTGGCTTCGTCGGCCGGGATTATACCGAGTGCCTGATATCGTTCAAAAAGACCAGGTACCGAGTCAACTGAAGGAAGTTTATCTTTTTTCCCTTTGTTTAGTTTATCAATGTTAACTGAGCTTGTAGTAAAATCCTGAAAAGCGAAACCGGCGCTCCATTTCAAATGGTCACCTGAAAGATTTCCCTGGAAATCGTTCTTGAATCTGAATTGGTTTTTCTGAAAACGATAAAACATTCTGCTTCTGTAAGTTGAAGATTTATCATCCATCCAGTCTTTATTATATACTGATTCGTATCCGTTGTATCCGTAAAAAGTAGCTGCCTGGTCAGGCAGATAGCTGAGGTCGCTAATCCATTGGACTCCGGGAATAAGGTGATTTGATTCGAACATAAACCTGTAAATGCCGCTTCCCTTAGTGTAACGTGATATTTCTGTATAAGTATGATCAAGGAAATCAGGATATACACTCGGATTTCCATAATTAAAAAATTCTGCAAGAGCTCCGTATTGAAATCCCAGATCAGAATCAAAAGTAACAGCTGGCAAAGCGCCACCGAAATTCCATCCGGTTTTTACCTTTTTCTCCTGTGCGGATACCGAAAGTATCAATAGCGACATAAGAAAAACTAAAAAGGTCTTTTTCATAGGTTATAGGTTTGGTTCGTAATGATAAAGATAAAGAAAAATGGAAATGACGGTCACATTTTTTAATATTTGCTACCTTAGGACCTTATTTATACGATTAAATGCTTACAGGATTACTGATCAAAAATATAGCATGCCTTGTTCAGACTGAAGATTTCCCAAAATTGAAAATTTGTGGCTCAGAAATGGCTGAACTTTCATCAATTAATGATGCTTATCTTTATATCAGGGATGGCCTGATTACTGAATTTGGCCGTATGATTGAGCTACAAAAAAGGGATATACTGATTCAGAATCCGGAGGCAGAAATAATCGATGCAACCGGTAGATTTGTCTTTCCATCATTTTGTGATTCTCATACTCATCTTGTTTATTCCGGTAGCCGCGAAATAGAGTATACCGACAAAATACGCGGGTTATCTTATACAGAAATTGCAAGGCGGGGAGGAGGCATACTTAACTCAGCAAAGAAGCTTCACGAAACATCAGAAGATGAGTTGTTCGTTCAATCCTTAAACAGGATAAATGAAATCATTTCATTAGGTACAGGCGCAGTTGAAATAAAGAGTGGCTATGGCCTGAATCTGGCGGATGAGTTGAAAATGCTGAGGGTAATCAGGAGAATTAAGTATACCAGTCCTATCGAAGTCAGGGCTACTTTTCTGGGTGCTCACGCAATTCCCGAAGAATATAAAAACAGCAGGGAGAAGTATGTTGATCTTATTATCAATGAGATGATACCTGTCGTTGCTTCAGAGGAACTTGCCGATTTTATAGATGTTTTTTGTGATAAGGGATTCTTTACCGTTGAGGATACCGAAAGAATATTAATGGCAGGTATAAAACATGGACTTATTGCTAAACTTCATGCAAATGAGCTGGGTTATTCAGGCGGAATTCAGACTGGTGTAAATTATAATGCTCTCTCTGTTGATCATTTGGAATTTACAGGTGATGAAGAGATAAATGCACTTTTGGGATCGGGAACGATGCCTACTCTACTACCCGGATCAGCCTTTTTCCTCAGCATGGCAGATCCTCCGGTCAGGAAAATGATAAATGCAGGTTTACCAATAGCTCTTGCATCGGATTATAATCCTGGTTCATCCCCTTCAGGCAATATGAAATTCATTATGTCTCTTGGATGTATCAAACTAAGAATGCTCCCTGAAGAGGTGATAAATGCTGTCACAATCAATTCAGCTTATGCTATGGGTATTTCAGAGACACATGGATCGATTGCAAAAGGCAAGGTTGCTAATGTATTTATTACCAAAAAGATACCATCATATCAATTCATGCCATATGCATTTGGAAGTAACCTGATTGAGACAATAATATTGAAGGGAAAGATTATAAGTAAAATAATTTAACCACAAAGTAACGCAAAGGGTGGCTCAAAGTAACACAAAGTAAAATCCGTTGATCCTTAGTGTGCCTTAGTGATGGACTTTGTGAGCCTTTGTGGTAAAAAAATATTTAAAAAAATTCTTATTAATCATGGAGAAGAAGATTATCGAATGTGTTCCGAATTTCAGTGAAGGGCGTGATATGGGAATAATTAGGCAAATAACTGATGTTATAGAAGAGGTGGATGGTGTTATATTGCTTGATGTGGACCCTGGTAAAGATACGAACAGAACTGTAGTAACTTTTGTGGGAACTCCGGAAGCGGTTTCAGAAGCCGCATTTCGCTCCGTTAAAAAAGCATCCGAGATTATTGATATGTCAAAACATCACGGAGAGCATCCCCGGATGGGCGCAACTGACGTCTGCCCTTTTGTACCAGTTTCTGGAATCACAATGGAAGAGACTGTTTCTGTCGGTCATAAGGTTGCCGAAAGGATTGGAAATGAATTGGGTATACCTGTTTATTGTTATGAGAATGCTGCCAGACGACCGGAAAGAAGAAACCTTGCAAACTGCAGATCAGGAGAATACGAAGGATTAAGAAAAAAACTTTCTGATCCGGAATGGGAGCCAGATTTCGGGCCTTCTCAATTTAATGAACGTGCTGGAGCTACAGCAGTTGGTGCAAGAGACTTTCTTGTTGCGTTTAATGTGAATCTGAATACAACATCAACCAGGTGCGCAAATGCGATTGCTTATGATGTAAGAGAAAAGGGGCGACCAAAAAGGGAGGGAAATGAAGTAACCGGAAAGATTATGCGAGATGAAAGTGGTGAAAAAGCCATGATCCCGGGTTCATTGAAATCTGTAAAAGCAATAGGCTGGTATATTAAAGAATATGGATTTGCACAAATATCAATGAACCTTACAAATATCTCCGTGACACCGGTTCATATTGCATTTGATGAAGTATGCCGCAAAGCAGACGTCAGGGGTGTAAGAGTTACCGGATCTGAACTTGTAGGGTTGATCCCCTTAAAATCATTACTCGACGCGGGGCGCTATTTCCTGACCAGGCAGCAACGCTCATCCGGTGTACCTGATGATGAGCTGATAAGGATAGCGATCAGATCAATGGGACTAAATGACATTCATCAATTTAAACCTGAAGAAAAAATAATTGAATTTGTTATGGCTGATAAAAATGAACATAAACTGATTAACATGAATCTGAAAGCTTTTATGGATGAGACTGCTTCTGATTCACCTGCTCCCGGAGGAGGTTCTGTTTCGGCCTATGTGGGAGCGCTTGGTGTTGCACTTGGTACAATGGTTGCTAATCTCTCAAGTCACAAAAGAGGTTGGGATGACAGGTGGAAAGAATTTTCGGATTGGGCCGAAAAGGGTAAAGCGATTCAGAATAGTCTTTTACAAATGGTTGATGAGGATACCAGAGCATTCAACAGGCTAATGGATGCATTTTCACTTCCTAAAAAATCTGAAGAAGAAAAACGGTTAAGGGAGTCTGCAATACAGGATGCTACGAAAAACGCAATACTTGTCCCGTTGCAAGTGATGGAAACTGCTTTCCCGGGATTTGAATTAATCAGCGAGATGGTCGAAAAGGGGAATCCGAATTCTATCAGTGATGCGGGAGTAGGGGCATTAGCACTCCGATCTTGCATCAGAGGAGCATTCCTGAATGTTAAGATCAATGCTTCAGGACTAAATGATAAAGATTTTGTGACCAATGTAATAGCCAGGGGAGAAGATTTAGAATCAAAAGCTGTAGCTGCAGAGGATGCAATCCTTAAAAGTATTAATGCAAAAATAGTCCTGTAGAGACGCCCAATTTGGGCGTCTCTACAGATCAAATCAAGACAGAATTCTTCTAATTGTCCGCAACTTGTGTGAGTAGCCACCTATTTCAGGTTTAAAGATCCCCTGGTGATCGATCGAATCAATTCTTACCCTGCCGGATGCATGAATGACCAGTCCTCTTGATAAAATCATCCCCACATGTGAAATTTTACCTCTTTCATTATCGAAAAAGACAAGATCACCAGGATCAGACTGATCAATGAAGTCAATGCTTTTACCTGCCTCAGCCTGTTGCCAGCTGTCCCGGGGAATAGGAATGCCTTGTACTTTATATACAAGCTGTGTAAGTCCTGAACAATCTATTCCTGAAGGTATACGACCTCCCCATATGTACGGACTGTTGATGTATCTCATTGCTGTGTCAGCAAAAGATTCATTTGTTGATACATAGCTGTTACTGAATTCATGACCGGTACAGTACTGATTTTTACCGATATAAAAAACTTTCTTCTCGAAATCGGGATTGAATACTTCACAACCTGCCTCAAGTACAAGCTTTGTCTTATCGTTTTTGTAACATAGTATGGATCTGTTCAATACGTGACTGCTGGAGCTGCCTTCAACAGAAGATTGCTGAAGATGATCCATGTCGATCCATCCCCGGTACTTGTCAAAAAGTGTTTCTATTTTCATCCAGCTGCCTGCCTTCTCTATAACAGAATATTTCTCGCCAAACAAGACCTGGCTCAGCATCTCTGTTTTATGTGATGGCCCCGATCTCAACGGTACGAAGACATTCTCACATATAAAATTTTCCATGTGCAAATTATTTGTCTCAAAATTAATAAATATCCTGAAGGAGACTTATCGACCATTTAACGCATATCAATAACCTCAGTATCCTTGTATTTTCCCGGCTGAAAGATAAAAGTATCGGCTTCCGGTTTTACTTTCAGATTGTATTCATTTACATGCAGGGTGTTTATAACGCCATCCTTTCTCTTATACTCAAGGCTAATGAGATTAAAAAGAGATTTCCCAATAGAAAGTCTGACCCGCAGTAATTCACTTTTGATATCTTCAGGATAAAGGTCGATTATATATGAATCCGTCCTCTCTTCTATCAGCCGGCTCTTATATCCTTTTTTGTATAATGAGAAAATTAATGAAGGGCGGCTCTGAAAAGTATTGTCTTTCTTATCGGCTTTTGTTATTGTTACCTCTTTTTCTTCAGAAAGATAGCTCCAGGATGTTTCTCCATTAAACCAGACGGTATTATCCGGAAGGTCGAGTCTGTATCTATCCTTACTGAGAATTACGGATCCTTCTAATGAATCAGTTGTATTATCAGTCAGGTTAGTAGTTATCATTTTGAATTTCATTGACACCGAAGGAGCCTTAAGTGCATTTTCGGAGAACTTATCAAGAATCTTAATTGCTTCCGGATCAGTCTGTCCGGTTATATTCAGAGTAAACAGAAGAAAAATAAGAATATTTCCAAAGGATCTCATCTTAATTGTTTTATTCAAGACGCTTCAAAATCTGTTCCAAAGCAATAAAGTCAGAACAGAGAACATCCCTTGCTTTACTTCCTTCAAATGGCCCGACAACTCCTGCAGCCTCAAGCTGGTCAATAATTCTTCCTGCCCTGTTATATCCGATTGAAAGCTTTCTCTGTATTAGTGAAGTAGAACCCTGCTGATGCTGAACAACAAGGCGTGCTGCTTCATCGAACATAGGATCTCTTTTACGAAGATCGACCTCTATTACGCCAGACTCACTATCGTCGACATATTCCGGGAGATGCATAGCATCGGCATAACCTTTTTGTGAACCGATGAACTCTGTGAGTTCTTCTATTTCCGGTGTATCAATAAAAGCACACTGAACCCTTACCGGTTCATTTCCCGAAGAAACCAGCATATCACCGCGTCCAACCAGTCTGTCTGCTCCGGTAGCATCAAGAATAGTACGTGAATCTATGGATGAAAATACCCGGAATGCGATTCTTGTCGGGAAATTTGCTTTGATAAATCCGGTGATTATATTTGCTGATGGTCTCTGAGTGGAGATAATCAGATGTATACCTATTGCCCTGGCGAGTTGAGCAAGCCTGCCTATAGGTCCTTCTATTTCCCTGCCGGCAGTCATTATCAGATCGGCAAACTCATCAATAATTAAAACTATATAGGGCAGGTATTTATGTCCTTTTTCAGGACTCAGTTTCCTTGAAATAAATTTTTCGTTATACTCTTTGATATTACGCGCCTGCGCGGCTTTAAGAAGCTCAAGCCTGTTGTCCATCTCGATGCATAATGAATTGAGTGTCTTAATAACCTTCTGTGTATCAGTAATTATCGCATCCTCTTCGTCCGGAAGTTTTGCAAGAAAATGTCTTTCAATTTTCATATAGAGAGGTAATTCCACTCTTTTGGGGTCGATTAGAACAAATTTAACTTCGGCAGGATGTTTCTTGTATAGAATTGAAGTTATTATAGCATTTATCCCTACAGACTTTCCCTGACCGGTTGCTCCGGCAACCAGAAGGTGTGGCATTTTAGTAAGATCGACAATGTACGGTTCATTTGTAATAGTTCTTCCAAGTGCGAGAGCGATATCGAATTTTGTTTCCTGGAAGGCTTTTGAAGTAATAAGCGATCGCATTGAGACCATTTCCGGCTTTTTATTGGGAACTTCAATACCTACAGTTCCCCTTCCGGGAATCGGTGCAATAATTCTTATCCCCAGTGCGGAAAGATTAAGTGCGATATCATCCTCAAGCGATTTAATGCGTGCAAGTCTGACCCCCCGCTCGGGTACAATCTCATACAATGTTACAGTAGGACCTATAGTTGCTGATATACTTTTAATACTGATCTTATGATCTCCAAGAGTTTTAATAATATTCTCCTTGTTCTCAAAAACTTCAGAATTATCAAAGGCACTCTCTGATTTGTGTTCTTTAAGAATTGAAACAGGAGGAAATTTATATCTTGAAAGATCAAGACGAGGATCATAGTCTCCCATTATTCTGTCAACCTCATGATCGGGAAGAGTATCAGCTGCTTCAGGTCGGGTAATATTTATCGGTACATCTTCATTTTGCGGAATTGCGGATCCGTCATTGTCAAAGTCCCGGATTATGGAACCAGTTGAAAGTATTTCCGGAGAATCTTCATCTAAGTCCTCGTTCTCACCATATTGTTTTGTGGTTCGTACCACAAATTCAACTTTTTCGTTATCACGAACTTTATCAGTAGAGGATTTCATTTCCGGAATTAAATCATCTGCCTCCGGATATGCCAGAATATCGTCATCAGGAACAAGAATTTTATTATCAGAATGTTTCTTAAACTTTAGGAATGAAGGCACTCTTAAACCGAATGCCTCAGGTTTGACTCTCAATGCAAAAACCAAATAGGATATTGTTATAAACGTCAGAATAACTCCTGTCCCAATCATACCCGTGAAAGCATTCATCCACCTTATAATATTGTATCCCTGCGCACCTCCCGGACCACTACCCAGGTAAACATTCGATTTACTGAAGATAAAACCAAGAATAAGTGAAAGAATGATAGTTGCAAAGGAAAACTTGGCAATCAGCTTAAATGGCTTTATATTCGGGAACTTGAGAAGGTATAATCCAATAGATCCAAAAATCAGGGGAATAAAAAATGCACCAAATCCAAATCCATTCGTGATAATCATTTTAGCCAGGAAATGGCCACTTTTTCCTGACCAGTTTTTGACAGCAATATCAGGGCCTGAAACTATATCTGAATCAGCAATACTGAGGTCAGTTTTCCACCACAAGAGGTAAGCAATACAAGCCAGAAAAAGATATAACGCAAAACCAGTAATTAGAATTCCGATAACAAATTTGATCCTCTCATCTGTAATGATAGATTTGTTTTTTACTGAACTTTTCGTGGTTTTTGTATTCTTTTTACCGGTATCTTCCTTCTCTTTATTCATCTCTGGGTAAAGTTATTTCAAAACAGTATCGTTTTTTAAACGCAACCCAAAGGTAATAATTTTGAGCCTTACTCAAAAAGCAGATAAATGATTTTGTTTTCTTTTGGGTATTTTAGAATAATGGATTGATGAAATTGTCTTTAACTTTTGCCTTTTGCCCTGAGCCCTAAAGGCTGATCATTTTATTAATGAACTTGTCGATCTCCTCCCTCGATACCCGCATAAATTTTTCTCTTCTTTCAAAGGCTTCATCAGGGATTGCTTTTTTATAAACTGTTTCTGCATCGAAATGAAGCTCTGCCGGCCCCAGGAAGAAGAAAAAATTCATAAGTACTCCGTCGATTTGACTGTATGGAGTGGCGATATTGGGATTCTTAATATTTATCTCATTCGTATACCATATATTATAAATTTTGTTCCTGTCAGCAGGGAATGTAATCTCTGCGTTTTTACAGTTGAAGCCACAGATTACTGATGTCTTTGTTGTTTTTCTGATCTCAATTCCTTTCATTGACTCAAAACCCGGATATTGTTCGCCAGGTTGAACCGCATAGAAATATTTTAAAGTAAAAAGACTAAAATATGTGTCCAGGATTCCTTTATCCGGATTGGCAAGATTAAATATTCCGGAATTTCCAAAGGAAGAAATCATCTCGAAGAGGATTTTATTATTTTTAAAAGATACAATAAGGTTTTTAGGCAGAACTTCTTTTGGCATAGGGCCAAATTTGCCTACATAATCTATAGTATAATGTATTTCCCCCTGATTTATATATTTTCCCCCTTTTTCCTTACAGGAGAATCCTGTTATTGCGAAGATCACCGCAATGAACAATACATAGCTAAATCTCACTTATCTGGTAGTATTTGGAATTTCGTAAATGTAACATTTTTTTTTAACTTCAATTCTAACAGTTGATATTTATGAAATTAAATAGGTGAGGTATGCCGAAAATCATTGAAATTTCTATTTTCAGTATTCTTAAATGGAATTCTTCTAATTTTGGTACTTTTGTGATCTTTCAGAAATAAATTCTATGGAAAAGAAACTTGCAGTGGTTGCCCTTGGTGGTAATGCTTTGCTAAGAGGTGATCAGGTTGGAACAATAGATGAACAGGAACAAAACACTACTGAAACTCTTGAGAATCTTATTTTTCTGATAAATGATGGTTACGACCTGGTCATAACTCATGGGAACGGACCCCAGGTGGGTAATATCCTTATGAGGAATGATGCTGGGGAACAGTTATATGGCATTGCCCAGATGCCTGTCGATATTTGTGTGGCTGATTCGCAGGGTGGAATCGGGTATATGATTGAAAGGATGTTCAGAAATGTCCTGAACAAACATGGGATTACTAAAAATGTTATCTGCATAATAACACAGGTTCTTGTTGATATTAATGACCCGGCATTCACTGACCCGCAAAAAAGAGTCGGCAAAATATATTCAAAAAAACAGGCTGTTGACCTCTCAGCAAGAAAGGGATGGATATTCAAAGAAGAGGTCAAAACACAGGGAGGTTTCCGGAGGGTTGTTCCATCCCCTGTTCCTATCGGCGTGATTAACGAATCAATTATTTGTGATCTAGCAAGGGAAGGGAATATTGTCATAGCAGCCGGCGGTGGAGGTGTGCCTGTCTATATTGATGAAAAAAAAGATGTAAGACCTGCAGAAGCGGTTATTGACAAAGATATGGCCTCCTCACTTCTGGCCACACAGATTGGTGCGGACGAATTTTATATTCTTACCGATGTTCCATATATATACATCAATTATAGAAAGCCAAATCAGGAGATAAAGGAATTTCTCAACTACAATGATACTATGAAGTATTTGAACGAAGGTCAGTTTGCAAAAGGGAGCATGGCACCAAAGATTGAAGCATGCCTGAATTTTATTAAAAATGGCGGCAGGAAAAGCGTTATCACTGAAGCTTTTAAACTGGCGGACAAGAAATATGGATCGAAAATTACCATGGAATATGAAGATGATCGAAGATAATTAGTACTTTTTGATTTTACTTTTATCTTTTTACTTTTNNACTTTTGTCTTTTATCTTTAAATACTAGAACGATGTCACTTAACCTCCAGAACCGTCATTTCCTTAAACTACTTGATTTTACACCGGAAGAGATTACATTTCTCCTCGATCTGGCTGCAAACCTGAAAGAAGCAAAATATAATGGAACTGAAAAACAGCACCTTAAAGGGAAGAATGTTGCTCTGATTTTTGAAAAAGCCTCAACACGGACACGTTGCGCTTTTGAGGTTGCTGCTTATGACCAGGGAGCCCATGTGACATACCTTGGACCTACCGGTTCCCAGATCGGTCAGAAAGAGTCGATGAAAGATACTGCAAGGGTCCTTGGTGGTATGTATGATGGAATTGAATATCGTGGTTTTGGTCAGAATATAGTCGAAGAGCTTGCCAGGTATGCAGGAGTGCCTGTATGGAATGGTTTGACTAATGAATTTCATCCAACCCAGATCCTTGCCGATTTTCTTACAATGACAGAGCACTCTGATAAGCCTCTTAATAAGATGGTTCTTTGTTATCTGGGCGATGCCAGATATAATATGGGTAATTCCCTGATGGTTGGCTCTGCCAAAATGGGTATTGATTTCAGAATTGCAGCTCCAAAGGAGTATCAGCCATCAGAGGAGCTCGTGATAAAATGCCGTGCTATCTCAAAAGAAACAGGGGCAAAGATCACTATTAACTCAAATGTTGATGAAGCAGTCAAAAGTGCAGATTTTCTTTATACCGATGTTTGGGTATCTATGGGGGAACCTGATTCTGTATGGGAAGAAAGAATCAGAATATTAAAGCCTTTCCAGGTAAATATGAAAGCAATCGAAAAGACAGGAAACAAGTCAGTCAAATTTCTCCATTGTCTTCCCGCATTTCATAACAGGGATACAAAAATTGGAGAGGATATCTTCAAAAAATTTGGTCTCGATGGGATGGAAGTGACAGAAGATGTGTTTGAATCAAAACATTCAATAGTTTTCGATGAGGCAGAAAACCGGCTTCATACAATTAAGGCTGTGATGGTTGCAACTCTGGGATCTTTATAGCTCAGTGCTCAGAGCTCAGGGCATGAACCAAAAGCAGAATCATAACATTTTCACCTTGAGTCCCGTGCCCTGCGCAATGTGCGCTGTGCCTTTCAGGAAATAAGCTCTTTCACAAAGTAAAAAGTCATTGCAAATGAAGCAGCAAGTTTCAGGCCGATGCTTGTAAGGAATCCCAGCAAACTTCCGAAACCGGCCTTAAAAGCGTAACTCAAATCATCTTTGAATATCATTTCCCCAACAAATGCACCGATTAGCGGACCTAAAATTAAACCCAGGGGACCAAGAAAAAAACCCACGATTAAACCGACAGTTGCACCTTTAGTTCCGTACTTGGAGCCACCAAACTTCTTTGTACCCCATACTGGCACGATATAGTCCAGAATTGTAACTAAAACAGCTATTGAACCAAGAATAATTAATGCAGGAGTTGTAAACTGTCCGAACCTTGTCAGATGTAGAAATATTAATCCAAGAAAACTCAAAGGAGGTCCGGGTAAAACTGGAACCAGGCACCCGATTATCCCTATGATCATAAAAATGATCCCCAGAATAAGGAGTAAATAATCAGACATTTAAATAAACCTTTTCACTTCTTGCCAAGGTCTTCGAACTCGACGTTTGTGAATTCTTCTGCCACCAGAGCACTTTTTTCATCACTTTTGTCAGCAATGGATGCTGGTTCCGGAGTTTTTGATTCATCCTTTCCATTACTAATATAAGTAACAGCGTCTTTCAAGCCTTCCGAAAACTTTTCAAAATCTTCTTTATAAAGGAAGATCTTATGTTTTTCGTAAAAAACTTTCCCTTCTTTACCTAAACGTTTCTTGCTTTCTGTAATGGTCAGATAATAATCATCTTTCCTCGTAGCTTTCACATCAAAAAAGTATGTCCTTTTTCCGGCACGCACCACTTTGGTGAATATTTCTTCTTTTATATTTTTTTCCTCATGCCCGTTTATGACCTCCTGTATTCCGGCTTCTTCTTCCATTTCTAAGTCAGTTAGTGTTAGGGTTTTGTTTTGTATTGTCAAATGTAACAATTATTTTATCAAATCAAAACCTGACAGATTTTTTGTTCTAAATTTTGCTTAGTTGCATTGAGGGTAAGGGAAAAAGAGTATTTTTGCTGCGGAAATTTGAGGTTCTTTATAAATGATAAGCAGAAGATTATTACGTATAAAAGCCCTGATGGCTCTTTATGCTTTTAACCGAAGGGAGGATGAGAATCTTGCCCAGGCCGAGACCGAATTGATGTTCAGCATTGTTAAGAGTTACGATCTTTATCACTATCTGCTGCTCCTGGTTCTTGAACTTGCTGATATAGCAGCAGAGAAGATCGATCAGGCTCTTCAGAAAAGAATGCCATCTCTTGAAGATCTAAACCCAAGAAGAAGGTTCATTGATAACCAGGTTATTGTCCAGCTTAGAAAAAACATTGAATTAAGAACCTATATTTCCTCTAAAAAACTTTCCTGGGTTAATAACTCTCATATTCCGCGTCTGCTTTATAATAAAATGATTGTCTGGGAAGTATATGATGAATATATGAAGGCGGAAAATAATAATTATCTGTCTGATAGAAAATTCATTACCAGGCTTATTACAGAGCTATTTTTAAATTCTGAAGATCTTTGTTCAAACCTTGAAGAACAGAGCATATATTGGAATGATGACATGGAGTATATTTCATCAATGGTCGAAAAAACTCTGAAAAAATTTAAGACAGATTCAGGTGAAAAAACTCCGCTGATGCCTTTATTTAAAAATGATGAGGATGAAGAATTTGTAAAAATATTGTTCAGAAAAGCAATTATTCATTCAAAAAAATGTTCTGAACTTATTGATAAAAATACAACTAACTGGGAGGTTGACAGAATTGCCCTGATGGACATTCTTGTAATGCAGCTGGCAATAACTGAGATACTTGAATTCCCGGAAATACCAGTGAAGGTTACCCTGAATGAATACATTGAGATCGCCAAATACTATTGTACTTCAAAAAGCAGTACATTTGTCAACGGAATTCTTGATAATATAGTAAAAGAAATCCGCGATGAGGGACTTTTCAGCAAGGTTGGCAGAGGTCTTGTCGGCGAATCATTGGCAGACGAAAGTTGATGAATTAACATTTATTCAATGAAATGAGGAAGATAGCAGTTATATCTTTTGCATTGGTAGCTATATTAGCTTCAAGTTGTCGTAGTGAAACAGGAAAAAAATCAGCCAGTTCCGTTTCAAATAAAAACAGCTCCGGAACAAGCGAGATAATCTTCAGGGAATATCAGCACGATTTCGGAAAAGTGGCAGAGGGAGAAAAGGTAAGCTATACGTTTACATTTGACAATAAAGGAACGGCAAATCTTATTCTTTCTTCCGCCACGACAACCTGCGGATGTACAGTTCCTAAATATGATACTAAACCGATCCCTCCCGGAGCCAGTGGAAATCTGGAGGTTGTTTTTGACACTTCCGGCAGAAACGGAATGCAGACAAAAACCATTACGGTAAAGTCAAACGCCAGGACATCGGTTGTATTATTAAAAATAATTGCAGAAATAGGAAGCACTAATAAGTAATAATTAATAATTGAAAAAATGACCAATTTTGCGTATTTGTATTTAATGGGCCAACCAGGCGGTGCTGCCGGGCAAACTAACCCTCTCGTGACTTTCCTTCCACTCATTCTTGTATTTGTTGTTTTTTACTTCTTCATGATCCGGCCACAGATGAAAAAGCAGAAGGATATGACTAACTACAGGAGCTCCCTGAAAAAAGGTGATAAAGTTATTACCACAGGAGGAGTATACGGGAGAATATATGAAGTAAAGGATAACTATTGCACTGTCGATGTTGGTGGAGATGTCAAGCTCAGAATTGACAAAAACGCCCTTCTGAAAGATCCTTCAACGGATGAATAATAACTAATTCTTTACATTAAACCTTTTGTGAAAGGGGAGAATGGAACACGGTCAGAAAAGCTTATGAAGAAGGGAGCAAGAATGACAAACAGAGATATTGCTGTCTTTGCTTTCTTCCTCTTTCTCTCTTTTATTTTCTGGTACTTCAATTCCCTTGGAAAAGAAAATGAAGCCGGAATAAAATATCAGGTAAAGTATACGAATATTCCTGAAGAAAAAATAATTACTTCAGAACAACCAACTGATCTGAACATCTTCCTTAAAGGTCCGGGCTATTCAATTTTGAAGCTTAAAATTTCAGGAAAAAAAGAGCCATTAATTATTGACCTTTCAAAAGTCAGTTACAAAAGAACTCCTGGTTATAAAGGGTTAAATTATTATATTGTCTCATCAGGACTGACAAAGAATCTGAATTTACAAATAAGATCCGGATGTGAGATTACCTCGATTAAACCCGATACCTTGTTTTTCTCACTTGATAAAGTAATTGCAAATTCATCTGTTATACCCGATAACAAGTCAGAAAACAAAAAGAAGCGATGACATTTTATCCTTTGACACTTAAATGATAACAGAAATAAGATCAGGGTTTAAACTGGGCGTTACTGGAGGTATTGGAAGCGGTAAAACGTCTGTGTGCAGGGTTTTCGAAGTTCTCAGGGTACCTGTTTTTTCAGCAGACCGTGAAGCACAGGAAATAATGGAGAACGAGAATAGTATAATCAGAAGCCTGAATTCTATCACAGGAAAAGACCTATATATAAATGGGAGTCTTGACCGGATGGAACTGGCTGCAATTATCTTTAATGACAGAACCCTTCTTGAAAAAGTAAATTTGCTTGTTCACCCTGCTGTTTTTGATCACTTCAGAAAGTGGGCATCGGAACAGACAGCACCATACATAATTATGGAGGCAGCAATACTTTTTGAAAGCGGAGCTTCAAAATTTGTGGACAGGATTGCCACAGTTGTGGCGCCGGCTGAGCAGAGACTAAGAAGGGTTATTCAGAGAAATAAACTATCCAGGGAACAGGTTATGGAGAGGATGAAAAACCAGATGGATGACGAAACCAGGATAAAACTATCCGATTATATAATCAGTAACTCCGAAAACGATATGATAATACCTGTCATACTTAAGATACACAATGACATTTTGAAATTTATTAAAACACAATCCTGAATATGGGAATTTTTGGAAAATGGATCGGTGGAGGACTTGGATTTGCAATGGGTGGACCAATTGGTGGCCTGTTGGGTTTCCTGGTAGGCTCTATGATTGACGGTACTACTGTTCATACATCAACCTACACTTCCGGAACTGCAAGGACAAGTCAGGGTGATTTCGGAATGAGCCTGCTTGTTCTTGTTGCAGCAGTTATGAAAGCTGATGGAAAGGTTGTAAAATCTGAACTCGACTATGTTAAACAATTCTTTGTCAGGCAATTCGGACAGGAATCAGCAAAGCAGGCTCTGTTGATGCTGAAAGATATACTCAAACAGGAAATACCGGTAAGGGATGTTTGCTGGCAGATAAAAGGAAATATGGATTATTCCTCACGGTTGCAATTGTTACATCTGTTATTTAATATTTCCCTCGCAGACAGCGTGATCCATCCTTCGGAAATTCAGATTATTGAAAAAATCTCGTCATATCTCGGCGTTGCTTCCAGCGATTTTTTATCAATAAAGAATATGTTTATACCGGAAACAGATTCATCTTACAAAATTCTTGAAATAGATCCGGCTTCTTCAAATGAAGAGGTCAAAAAAGCTTACAGAAAGATAGCTATGAAATATCATCCGGATAAGGTAAGCCATCTTGGTGAAGATATCAGAAAATCTGCAGATGAAAAGTTTACCATGGTTAATGAGGCATATGAAAAGATTAAAAAGGAACGGAGTATGAACTAATCTGTAAAATTGAAAAAAACATCAGTTTTGAAACGGACTTTAAAATTCTAGGATTAAATTTGTATTTAAATAAATAAGAAATGATTTTAAAAGATATTCTGGCAATTTCCGGCGAACCGGGGCTTTATAAGTTTATTGCACAGGGGAAAAATGCAATAATTGTTGAACACCTTGAAACAAAAAAAAGAAGCAGTGCTTATGGTTCAGCAAAAGTTAGCTCGCTGGAAGACATTGCAATTTTTACTGAAAAAGAGGACCTGCCTCTCGGGAAGGTTTTTGATTTAATTCACGAAAAGGAAAACGGAGGACCGGCAATAGATTCAAAAACAGATACAGTTAAGCTTAAAGCATGGTTTGAAGGGATTCTTCCGGAATATTCAAAAGATAAAGTGTATACCAGCGATATAAAAAAAGTTGCGCAGTGGTATAATATTCTTCATAACCTCAATCTTCTGATTAAGGAGGAACCTGAAACTGCAGAAGCAGCTGCAGATGAAACTGAAACTGAAACTGAAGCTGAAACTGAAACGGGAAAGGCACCTATTGCAGAAAAGAAAAAGAAGAAGGCAGCACCTAAGTCAAAGACCAAATAAAAGAAATTTAAAGGTTACCCAAAAAAGCCTTAGGGAACCTTTGTGAAACCTTTGTGCACCTTAGTGGTAAAAAATCATTTAACCACAAAGGATCACAAAGTAAAACACAAAGTTACACAAAGGAAAATGCAGAAGTTTATGCCTTGCCGGAAACTAATTATATAATCCATGAACTTTGGTGGCAATGAAGTAGTCTATAATTATTCGGAATCAGGTATAATTATTGTTCCTGTGCCTTACGATGAAACAAGTACATGGATGAAAGGAGCTGATAAGGGACCTGATGCTATTCTCGAAGCCTCAGTCAATCTTGAGTTCTATGATGTAGAAACCTCATCCGAAGCTCATCTTAAAGGTATTAATACAATTCCTCCTGTTTCTGAGAAAGAAACGCCTCAAAAGCTTATCAATGCTGTATATGACAAGATAAAATCACTTCTGTCAGAAAAGAAATTTCCTGTAATTATTGGTGGTAACCATACTGTCTCGATAGGAGCTATAAAAGCATTTTCAGAGCATTTTGAAAATCTTACAGTACTTCAACTAGACGCTCATGCTGATCTGCGACAGGCATATGAAGGATCAGAGTTTAATCATGCCTGTACTATGGCAAGAGCCCGTGAATTTGCACAGGTAGTTCAGGTTGGTATCAGAAGCATGTCGGCAGAAGAGTTGCCATTCGTTGAAACTGACAAAATATTTTTCTCACATGAGCTTTATTATGACAAGAGTTTATATAAAAAAGCACTTGACAATCTTATGGAGAATGTTTATATAACAATCGACCTTGATGTATTTGATCCATCATTAATTCCTTCAACAGGAACTCCGGAACCAGGGGGACCTGCATATTTCGAACTGCTTCATTTTATAAGAGATGTTATAAAAGCCAGGAATGTTGTCGGATTCGATGTCGTCGAATTATGCCCTTCTGCAACAAATAAATCTCCCGATTTTATTGCTGCAAAAATAATTTATCAGCTGCTGAGCTACAGGTTTGCCAACCCCTCAACCCCCCATTTGGGGGGCAAATAAAAGTCAATCTTCTTTTTTCGCTTCCTCCCAGATGACATTCATCTCATAGAGACTCATATCGTGAAGTGAGATACCTTTTGTCAGTGTCTTTTTTTCGAGATAATTAAACCTCTTAATAAATTTCCTGTTAGTTTTTTCAAGAGCTGCTTCCGGATCTATATTATAAAGTCTCGATGCGTTAATAATTGAAAAAAGTACATCGCCAAGTTCTGATTCTATTGATTCGGTATTATGATTTTCTATCTCTTCTTTCAGCTCTGAGATTTCCTCAAGAACTTTGTCCCATATCTGCTCTCGTTTTTCCCAGTCAAACCCTACACCCCTTACCTTTTCCTGGATCCTGTTGGCTTTTACTATTGCAGGCAACGATGAAGGAACGCCTGAGAGAACCGGTTTGTAGCCATTGCCCTCATTAATCTTGAGTTGTTCCCAGTTCTCCTCTACTTCTGATGCGCCGGAAACCCTGACATTACCAAATACGTGCGGATGCCTGTAAATGAGCTTATTGTTGATTCCTTCAAGAACATCTGCCATTGTAAAAACTCCTTTTTCAGCACCAATTTTTGCATAAAAAACGATGTGAAGCATGAGATCACCAAGCTCTTTTTTTATACCTTCATCACTGCCTGAAAAAATAGAATCAGCTAATTCATAGGTCTCTTCAATAGTAAGTTTCCGCAGGCTCTCGTTAGTCTGTTTCATGTCCCAGGGACACTTAACCCTGAGTTCATCAATAATGCCAAGAAGCCTGTCAAACTCTTCGAGGCTTTTGTTTTTATCCTTCATTAGTCAATGTATTAAAACAAACGGTTAGGAGATGCAGTTTTGTCAGCAAGATCGATACGCAGAACTGATCCGATTGAAAGACTCAGTAATTCGGATACATCAGCACCATTGATAGATATTTCAAGAAGATCGAGCTGGTTAAATCGTGCCAGCATCTCACCTACAGGTACATCACTGTACTTCAGGGAAATCTTATAAGTATAGTTTTTATTGCTCTGAATAAGTATCCTGTAGGATTTATTTTCAAACACCCTGTAAAAAACTTCCCTTGTTATATTTGAAATGGCATTCCCATAGGAATCAATAAAAATAATACTGCCAATGATTACATCTTTATCGATTGTTGCTCGTAATGGGACTCTTTCACTAAGTGTCCTTACAGATTTTCCAAGGTCGGAGGGTTTTTTCCCTTCTATAAGATCTGAAGCAGTTCTGGCAAATATTTCAAGTTCGTCTGAGGTCCCCTGATGATCTATTTTAATCACTTCATCGGGATCTGTATTAAGGATGAGGTTAAAAATTCCATTATCAGTTCCTATAAAGAAATGATCCCTGGCTCTGACAATCAGATGGTCCTGATCCTTATGTGCTTCCGAATGAACGCAAATGATATGAATTGAACCTTTGGGATAATTATTATAGGTATTCCTTATTATAAAAGAGGCGCGTGAGATATTAAACGCAGGTATATTACCGGCGTTATCAATTATTATTGTCCCCGGACACCTGCTGCTCAGCTTCCCTTTAATGATTCCATAATAGATATCATCTGGCTTCCACTCTGTAGTTAATGTTATTACCGGCATATGAAAAAACTTATAGCAAAGATAATCTTCTAAGGAAAAAATAACCTTACTTTGTACTTTTCAATGAATTTTTTTATGAACTATTTGCCATGTTCCCGGATGAATCTGGCGTATAGCACTTAAGTTCATTAATTTTTGTTAGGTTTAATGACAGAGATAATAATATTTCTTGAGGATATTGACCCTGTTGTCTTCTTCGGAACAAACAATTCGCTGCTTGACAAAATCTGCAGTTTCTTTCCTAAAATTAAGATCATGGCCAGAGGCAATGAGATTAAATGCATGGGAGAGGAGATTGAAATAATGATATTTGCGGAAAAATTTAATGAGCTGATCGAATATTATCGAAAATATCACCGGCTCGATGAACAGGACATTGAAAAATATCTTTTTGATGCTGAACATATGAAATCGGCATCAAACGGTGAGTTTGAACAGGTCATCATTTTTGGTACCAGCGGAAAACCTGTACGTGCGCGAACCGTCAACCAGTTGGTTTTAGTCAACGACTATAAAACTAACGATCTCATTATAGCAGAGGGGCCAGCCGGTACAGGTAAAACATATACATCCATAGCATTGGCTGTAAAGGCGCTGAAAGACAGGGAAGTAAAAAAAATAATTCTTACCCGACCAGCTGTTGAAGCGGGTGAAAGGCTTGGATTTCTTCCCGGAGATATGAAGGAGAAACTTGATCCTTATCTTCAGCCACTATACGATGCTCTGCATGATATGTTACCTTTTAAAAAACTGGAAACATGGCTGGAGGACGGAACAGTGCAAATAGCACCTCTGGCATTTATGCGGGGGAGAACTCTTGAGAATGCTTTCGTGATTCTTGATGAAGCACAGAATGCAACAATAAGCCAGCTTAAGATGTTCCTTACAAGAATGGGAGTAAGCTCTAAGTTTATTATGACGGGAGATACTACTCAGATTGATCTTCCCAGGAAATATGACTCTGGTCTGTTGATGGCAATGCGTATCCTGGCAAATATCGAACGTATCTCAATAATCAAGTTCGATGAACGTGATATTGTAAGGCATAAACTGGTTAAGCGGATTGTAAGGGCCTACGAGAATGAAGAAAATGAGGTTGATAAGTTAAAAAATGGTAATAAAAAATAACTCTGTGAATGTCAAAAACGATTTTAAGTTCAAACTACAATTTCCCTCAACAGAAGAGTGTTTACAAAGGGAAAGTCAGAGATGTATATAATATTGATGACAAATACCTTTTGATGATAGTTTCAGACAGGATATCAGCCTTTGATCTGGTACTTCCCAGAGGTATTCCTTATAAAGGACAGGTGCTTAACCAGATAGCTGCAAAATTCCTGGACGCCACAAATGATATTGTACCAAACTGGAAAATTGCCACACCGGACCCTACTGCCACTTTTGGCCGTAAATGCGAACCTTACCCTGTCGAAATGATTGTAAGGGCCTATCTTACAGGAAGTTCATGGCGAACTTATAAAGCCGGCGCAAGAGAGATTTGTGGCATTAAGATTCCTGATGGAATGAAAGAGCATCAGCGTTTTAAAGAACCAATTATAACTCCGACAACCAAAGCTGAACAGGGTAAACATGATGAAGATATTTCGCGTTCAGAAATAATAAGTACAGGACTTATATCAGAGGAAGATTATATTCTGATTGAAAAATATACGATGGATGTTTTCAGGAGAGGATCTGAAATAGCTCTGCAACATGGTCTGATTCTTGTTGATACAAAATATGAATTTGGTAAGAAGGATGGAAAGATTTACCTAATTGATGAGATCAATACTCCGGATTCCTCGCGCTATTTTTATGCGGACAAATATCAGGAGCATTTCGAGAAGGGTCTCCCTCAGAAACAATTATCAAAAGAGTTCGTAAGGGAATGGCTCATGGATAATGGGTTCCAGGGAAAAGCAGGACAGAAAGTCCCTGAAATGACCGATGTGTTTGTCAATCAGATATCAGAAAGGTATATTGAACTTTATGAAAAGATAACAGGTGAAAAATTTATCAGGGCAGATATCAGTAATGTTCCTGAACGGATTGAAAAAAACTGCAGAGCATTTCTTAAATTATTGTAAACCAGAAAGAGACTAATATAAAATCTAATGAGAATCATCAACTGGATAAAAGCACTTCCGATTTTTATATCCGTTCTGATCTGCAATAATGCAGTAAATGCCCAGGTTGTCGTTGAGAGATCAAGAGATAAAGTAATTATTTCCGGTACAGCATATTTTATTCATCAGGTTAAAAAAGGTGAAACTGCTTACTCAATTTCAAAAGCTTATGGGATTTCAGTAGAGGACCTTGATCGGGAAAATCCTCCGGCATTGTATGGTATTAAAGAGGGACAAACGCTCAGAATTCCGGTCAGCCTGGTTACTGAAGCAAAACCGGCAGAATCTGTAACGGTTAAAATTGTACGTGATGAATCCAAATTCATATACCGTAGTCTGAAACCAGGAGAAACAGTCTATTCTCTTTCAAAATTATACGGTGTTTCTGAAAACGAAATACTTCAGAGTAACCCCGGAATGGATATAAATAAACTATCCGTAGGTACTGAATTAGCGGTTCCTAAAAGAGAGTTTATGAGTAACCAGCAGAAATTTGATGATCAGGAGAATAGGTACTTTTACCATAAAGTTCTCATGGGGGAAACGCTTTCTTCCATCGCCAGACAATATGGACTTACTGTCAGACAACTAAGAAGGGAAAACAGGGATTTAAGGTTTCCTCAGGTCGGTGATTTTGTAAGAATTCCAGGGACTAAAAAGGTTGAAATCCAGGAGATTGAACAGGTTAAAGCAGATACTGTCCCTGCTGTTGTGGAAGAACTGCCGGTAAAAATTGACAGATCTGCAGGATTTACGGCCGTAAAAGACCTGAAAGGCACATTGAATGTAGCTGTCTTGCTTCCATTCTATCTGTCGGAAAACTTCGGACGAACAGAGATTGATTCATCTAATCTGGTGAAAGGCAGGAAAACATTCAAATTTAATAAAGTAGCCGATGATTGGATTTACCCGGAAAGTATCGATTTCCTGGAAATGTATCAGGGCATACTACTCGCTTCAGATACTTTACGAATGCTGGGATTGAATATAAACCTGCATACATATGACATTAAAAGCGACACAATTGAAATTACGAAACTAATAAGGTCCGGGAAATTAGAGGATATGGATCTTATCATCGGCCCGGTTTATTCCCATAATCTCTCTATTGTTTCTGAGTATGCAAGAAACCTTAATATTCCTGTTGTATCACCTGTCCCGCTAATGAATAATTCCGCGCTGGTAAAAAATCCTACACTCTTTATGGCCAGTTCTTCACTTGAAATTGCCCAGAAAGCACTTGCAAAAAAAATTAGTGAGTATTACGATCATAATATTGTATTTATTCATGCTGACAGTCTCGGAGTTGATGAGGATGTGAAAAGATTTAAAAACCTGATATTTAATGAGTTGAGTTATAAAATACCTTATGAGGAAATAAAGTTTAAAGAATTTCTTTTCTATAGCAGGTCAATGTTTAATAATGACTCTATTAACAGGTTGGGTCAGGCGCTATCAGAACAATCGAATAACATCATTATTATAGCTTCTGAAGAGGCTTCTGTAATAAGTGAGGTAATAGATATTGTAAGCGGTTTTTCCCGAAGATTTAACTCAAAAGTTTTAGCGTACCCTGTTATAAGGGATATTGACAGGCTGGACCATAAGGAACTGTTTGATATGGATATCATGGTTTATTCTCCATACTGGATTGATTATTCAAAAAAGAACGTAAAACAATTCAATTCAGAGTTCAGGAAAAAATTTCATACTCAGCCCCTGGAAAAAAGTTATGCATGGCAGGGATATGATATTGCATTTTATTTCTTAAGTGGATTAGCTATGCATGGGAAAATTTTCATTAAGGATCCTGAGATTCATTATCCCGATCTGCTGCAGAACGAGTACGACTTTAAACGGAAGGCTATCGGAGATGGTTTTGAAAATCAGAAACTATTCATGGTCAGATACTCAAAAGATTATCAGGTTCTGTTAGAAAATGAGAATAAACCTCCTGAATAGAATCAGATTAAGAATTTGAAATTACAAATTTGCATTGCAAAATTAATTCCTGATTTCTAATTCCTGATATGTTAACAAAAATTAACAACAGGGAATATTTGAAGATAGTTATTTGTCTATATGATGTAGTATGATCTATGATCAAAGAGTCGTACAACCAAACTGAAGAAGATGAGCTGGTAAAAGCATGCCTGAATGGCGATAAAAATGCATTCGGAGAAATTGTAAACCGTTATCAGAAAATGGTTGCACGAACGGTTAAAGGAATGCTTGGAGATACAGTTTTTGCTGAAGATATTGGACAAGAGGTATTTATTAATCTTTATCATTCTTTGTCAGAATTCAGGGGAGAAGCAAAACTTTCAACTTATATTCAGAAAATTGCTGTTAATCTGACTCTTAATGAGTTAAAAAGGAAAAAAAGATTTTTTTCATTGTTTTCACAGAAGGCTAATAATGAAATGCATGAATTTGAAATTGCTGATTATGATACTCAGGAGAGGAATGAGGCGGCAGAAATAGTAAATAAAGCATTAATGGCTATGGATCCCAAGTTTAGAATAATTTTAACTATGAGAATGCTTCAGGGATATTCCACCAAAGAAACTGCAGAAATCCTCGATCTTCCTTTAGGAACTGTACTTTCAAGGTTATCGAGAGCACAGGAACAATTAAGAAATATTTTGGCAAAACTTTAAAAATACAGTTAATACAATGAACACCTCAGAGATTAAGAAATTGATAATAAGCTCATTGAATGCCAATGCTGATACTGTTGAGATCTCCGGGAAGCTGGAAGAAGTTGGCGTCACTTATAATTTCAGTCATAATTTTGGAGACAAGGTGCTTAATAAACTGTTTTCTGCAGGATTAGCTATAAACCGGGAGGTCGAGTTCGTAAAATACATGAATTTTGCTTTCTACCGTGTAGCCCTGACAGGCGTAGCTGCAATTGTCGTTCTGCTTATCTCGATTTTTCTGATGCAGGGCTCCATTTCATTAAATTCATTACTTGGATTGAGCGATAATTATGATGAAAGTATTGTATGCCTGTTAACCGGAAATTAGCATAAAATGAAAGCAAAATCGATATTGGTGGTTCTGGTAACTCTGATAATAGGATTCGTTCTGGGAATGCTGACTTCAGCACAGATCAGATATCATAGACTAAAACCGGTCAGAGTCTTTTTTTCCGAAGAGAGATTCAGGGATGGCTTTTACAAGACAATACAACCCGATGAACAACAGAAAGAAAAAATTGATCTGGTTCTCAATAAGTTCGCAAAAATTAACAGTGAATTGCAAAATAATTTCAGGAAAGAGCTTGACACCAACATGAAGGAGTTCAGAAAAGAATTGGATTTAAACCTTACAAAAGAACAACTGGCCAGATTGAAAGAAATGGATGATCGGCGTCAGGAAATGATAAGACAAAACAGGAAGAATCGCCAAAATGATACTCTGAATTCCAGAGATGAAAGAAGGCATTTTCCAGGTAGAAGGTTAGAGCCTGAGAGAACTCCTCCTTTTCCGGATCATGATACTACCAGACTACCCGATAATAAATAGGAGGTAATCCAACAGGATAGGCAGATCATCAGGACTGACCCCGAGAGAAATAAGCAAATCTCTGTCTTCCGTGAAGATTGATATGAACTGTTCTTTTGACAATTCTCCACTTATTACACTTTGTTTGTAAAGCTCAACAGCTTCTCTCTTTTTGCCTCTGCAGAGTGCCAGATGTCCTTTGTTTATCTGATCATGGGCATTTAATTTCCCGGCCGATAAACGATCATAGTATTTTTCTGACTCATCAAATCTTCCAAGTGCAAAATAACAATACGCTATAGGCCTTAGGATCTTAAGGTTCCCGGGTTCTTTATATTCCACCCTGAAATAGTATTTTAATGCTTGTTCATAGTTCTTAAGGTCAATGTAACAATGTGCCGTCATTATAACCGTGTGAATATTCTCCGGCTCAAGATCATATGCCTGTAAATAATATTCCAGAGCTTCATCATTTTTCCCGAGCCTACGCAGACACAATCCTATTTTCTTTATTGTCCATACTTTTCGGTCAATAAGTTCAGCTCTTCTGTAAAACTTTAGAGCTTCTTCATAATCTGAGCTTTCCTGGTAACAATAGGCTATCTTTTCGTACAACTGCACATCCGATGGTTTCTCATTCACTTGTTTCAGGAATAGCTGGAGAGCGTCACTGTAAAAGTTTTTACTGAAAAAATAGTCCGCTAGCCCGGCTTCGGCTTCAGATGCGTTGCAAGTCATCCTGAAAAATTCTGAATTATAGATATCAAGCTTACCGATAAAAAGGTCCTCAAATTCTTTTTTATAAGGTGAAAGTTTAAAAAATCTGTAAATATCCTGAAGATACTGCGTAATGTTTGTTCTGAAAACTTTATACGGGTCAGTGGCTGATTCTTCATCATTTAATTGCTGAAGCCCCTCAAGCTCCATTCGGAACACCTTTAACATCATGCTTTTTTGTGCAGAGGGGAGATGTTTTAAATTCAGAAGCAAGGAATACTTGTCTGAATTACAGATGAAAGGAGTCTTGTACAATGCCTCAGCCAGCTCGTTGGTTCCAGGACCAAGGATTTCATCCCTGTAGATCTCATTGACCGTCTCATGATCAGGATAGAACGGAACAAACCAGTTCTGAAAGTCCTTAAAAAAGTCAAAATGTTTCATATTAGCGAAGGCTGACATATAGACATCTGCCCCTTCCATCTGGAGCTTAGTCAGTTCCTCCATTGTCTTGAATATCTCCTCCGAATCGCTGAACATTTCAGCCCAGTCAGGATTTTTTTCTTCATTTTTATCTTTAGGAAGAATATTATCCAGATCAAGCTTTTCCTCAATCATGGGTTTCAACCTTGCAACCTTTGGTAGTATTTCATCCTGGAGTTTCCTGCTGAGATTTTCAGTTTCACGCGACCTGATAATCTGGAGAACAATGATCCTGCAATGCTCCTTAAATCTGGCATTCCGACTCAATGCGATGATCCTTTCAGTGATATCGGGATACAATAATATTCGTCCGTTATAATAATGAAGGTTCAGGATCAGTCCCGAAAGAGCTCTCTCCATCACTTGTTCCTGACCAGCTTCATAGAGACTTATAAGATGAAAAAGTTTTTCTGATTGCCATGTTCTGAAAGAACTCAGAGTGATGGCCGTAGTAAAAATACTTGCCTCATACCATCTGAATTTTCCGGATTTCAATAATATATTGATCAGACTATCTTCTGCTTCACCATAATAATCTGTTAACCAGAGATGGTTGAAAATATTTTTGATCAGCTGTTTGTGCTTTTTTGAAATCGCTGAATCAGGATCAGGATTAATCTCATTGCTTAATTTCAACCACTCATCAAGCTCCGATTTAAACATCAGGTCATCAACAGTTTCCACAATGGTTTTGCCAGTGAGTCTCATCTCTTTTTCTGCCTGTTGCTTGACCCAGTATGTATGCCAACCGGAATTATGTGACAATATGTCCTGTCTGGTTCTATCAGAAAGACTGAGAATTGACTGAATGAGTTTAAGATATATCTTATTACGTTCAGGATCTTTTATTCCGTCAATTGTATAGGTGAGCATATTCCTATAGGTCATTTTTATATTGTTATACTCATCATGCATATCACCTGATGACGTATTGGAAATCATATCAGTCAGTATATCAAGACTTTGCTTTATTTTCTTTTCTGAAACAAGAGAGCAAAGTCTTTTATGTTGCTGAATCACCTTTGATACATCCATCTTTTAATTCTTTTGAACTAATCCCCTTTTGCGGGGACAGTCACATTATATAATTAGTAAAATTTTTAATATGATGAATGAAATCTGACAAAAAATCATTTCATCATTTAAAAACTATATATACAACAATCAGACCGTTTCTGTACTTGCCAAATGAACTCACTCCCCAAGCCCCCTCTCTGCGTTGCAAAGAGGAGGGGTAATGAATTGAAGGACAGAAATATCCCCCTCTTTACGAAGTAGAGAGGAGGATCAAGGGGGTGAGATGAGGCTCAGAAATTATATCCAATGCTGATATACCCTTTAATTTTATTAAAATACTCTTCCCTTTTGTAGTTTCCGTACATCAATCCAATTTTTATGGGACCAATAATTGACATATAACCGGCACCGGCACCAATACCGGAAAGAAGAGAAAATCCTGTACTACGGTTAGCTTCCTGAGCAGCAAAGATGTTCGCCATGAAATTCAGATGAAAGTTCTCAAATAGTTCTATGTCGAGATTGGTTCTGAAACCTGCAAGTTTTTTTACCGGAATTTCATTTGTCTGGAAGCCAACCATAGGAATGGACCTTTTATTTACTGACTCAACTCCGCCCAGAAGAAAAAAATTGTTCTGTGCAGAAACCGAATCAGAGCGGGTGATAAAGAGAACATCTCCACCGATTGAAATAGTCACTTTCCCGGAAGGAGAGAAGTAATGATCAACTGAACCGTGCAAGGTATAAAATCTGTTATATGAAGACTGTCCATGATTATATAAATTAATTTCTACATTCGAGGTATCAGTTTTTAGTACTGCAGACTGTAGTTTTGATGTGCTGGCTGATATGCTTAAAATTGTTCCCTTATGCGGAAAATGTTTAGTATCAAGACTATTTATCTGATAGTCATAAGATGCAGTTATATAATTATAGGTAAGGTTTTTCAGATGAACATCTGAAATATAGTGTAATATCAGATTTTGATTTTCATAGTTTGCAGAAATACTCATCATATTGTTAAGCCCTATTCTCTGATTTATGGATAGTCCGGGCGTGAAACTCCTGCTGAGCACCTCTCCTTTATCACCGCTTAAATCCAACATAGGTATCAGAGTATTATCGGAATATAAGTTTGCTGACATTCCGAATACCTGATTCCTGTCTATAAACTGAAGATAATTCAGATCGAACCTGTAATACTGACCAATACGGGAACCAAAATTGATCACGGATCTTTGAGTCAAAAGATTCTTCAACGAGATTTCGAATATAAGTCCGGATTGGAGCGTATTATCATAATGCACAGATCCATAAAGCATTGAAGCCGGTTTCTCGATACAATCAATTACAAGGATGAGAGAATCATTCCGGGAAATGACCCTGTATTTCACTTTGTCGAACCATGCTTTGCCATAGAGAAGTTCAATTCTGTCAGTGAGCATATATTTATCTACTTTCTGCTCAGGCTTGATATCCAAAACACCTGATATCTGTTCATTTGAATAGCTTTTATTACCAGTAATTTCAATCTTTCTGAAAGAATATGATTTTTTATCAAGGATAGACACTATTGGTTTTTGTGCTCCAATTTTGTTAAGAGAGTCGGCAAGTTTTCTGAAATATTCTTTATAAGGCAATGCAGCCTCGTACCCTCTTTGTATAAGTGAGTCTACATTTTCAAATTGGAAGATTGAAAGTTTTTCTGTATTCGGCCTGATAAGCACATCAACCAGTTTTTTCTCTTCTTCAAAATCGTCCAGGCTCCGGAACATTGCTATTTGCTCCATTATTCCTGATACGGACTGAAGTTTGTCAGCTTTATACCCTTTGAAACCAACATAGGATCCGATTATGATATCAGCTCCCATAGCTTTCGCCTCACTTGCTGCAAAGTTTCTTATCAACCCTCCATCGAGCAGAAGGAGAGAATCAATCTTAAGAGGTGTAAAAATTGACGGGACTGAAAAACTTGCCCTGATAGCATCTGGCAGATAGCCCGTTTGAAGGTCAACTTTTTTATAGTTTATTATATCAGTTGCGACACATAAAAATGGAATCGGCAGCTTCGAAAAATCATTAATGTCTGCAGCAGGCCAAGTGAAGAAACTCAGCATGTTTTCTGCCTGTTGTCCGTTTATAAGACCTGATGGAAGCACAACTTTCCTGGATGTCAGAGGTAAAGAAATTGCACTATTTGAAAAATGGCCTTTTTCAAGAAAAATCACCTTGTTTTCAGGTATTTTATTTGAGAGAATAAGTTTCCAGTTTATACTTTTGAGTATTTTCTGCAGGCTATCTGCTGAATATCCAAGGGAATACAAGCCGCCGATAATACTACCCATGCTCACACCTGTGATAAAGTCGGGTCTTAAACCGGCTTCCTCCATAACTTTAAGGACTCCGATATGGGCTATTCCATGTGCACCGCCACCACTGAGAACCAGACCGATACGTGGTCTTTCGGAGATTTTCTGGGCATTAGTATTAAGAGGGTTTAAAAAGAAAAACAAACAGAAAAGGCTATTTATTAAAATCAGTTTTTGAAAATAACGTGAAAATAAAGAGGAATAGGCGTTCATATTTAGCATCTTAGAATGCTACTGATTAATAGCACATTTCTTTGCAAGATAGTTATTTTAAGTAAATTAGCGGCGTGAAAACTCCGCTTATTTTCAATGACAAATGGCTTCCCACTACTAAAAAAGAGGTCGATTTGCTTGGGTGGGAAGAAATAGATGTAATTCTTTTCAGTGGTGATGCATATGTTGATCATCCGTCATTCGGCTCTGCAGTCATAGGAAGGGTCATTGAAAATGAAGGATTTCGGGTTGCAATCGTGCCTCAGCCAAACTGGCAGGACGATTTAAGGGATTTTCGTAAGCTGGGCAGGCCAAAATACTTTTTTGGCGTAACGGCTGGAAATATGGATTCAATGGTCAACCATTATACTGCTTCACGCCGTTTAAGATCCGATGATGCTTATACTCCTGGTGGTAAAGCCGGGTTCAGACCGGACTATCCTACAATTGTTTATACAAAAATTCTTAAGGATATTTTCCCCGATGTTCCTGTAGTTATAGGAGGAATTGAAGCCTCTATGAGAAGGCTTACACACTATGATTACTGGAAAGATAAACTGGAACCCTCTATCCTAATTAGCAGCGGAGCTGATATTCTGATCTATGGAATGGGAGAACAACCTGTAAGAGAGCTTTTAAGACTTTTGTTAAAAGGGGTTCCGTTTTCATCCCTGAAAACAATTCCTCAGACATCAATTGTTATAAAAAAGGATGAACCATTGCCTGTGCTGAAAAACTGTAAGGATATTTTCCTTCATCCTTTTGAAAAATGTCTGAAGGATAAAAAAGCGTTCGCGGAAAATTTTCTAAAGTTTGAAAAGGAATCGAACAGGATAGAATCTGCCAGGCTTACTGAACCATCGGGTGACTTAAAAGTGATTATCAATCCACCATTTCCCCCTATGGATGAGGAAGATGCTGATCGCACTTTTGATCTTCCATATATGTATCTGCCTCATCCCCGTTACAATAAGAAGGATGATATCCCAGCTTATGAAATGATAAAATATTCAGTGAATATCCACCGGGGGTGTTTTGGAGGATGCAGTTTCTGCGCTATTGCCGCACACCAGGGCAAGCAAATAGTAAGCCGATCAGAAAAGTCAGTACTTAAAGAGGTAGAGAAAATTGCCGAGCTGTCTGATTTCAAAGGATATCTGTCTGATCTGGGTGGGCCATCTGCCAATATGTACAGGATGAATGGCAAGGATATGAAGTTATGTAAGGTATGCGCAAGACCTTCATGCATATGGCCTGCAGTCTGCAGGAATCTGAATACCAGTCATAAAGACCTTACTGATCTCTACAGGAAAGTGGATAGAATAAGCGGAATAAAAAAATCATTTATCGGCAGCGGGGTCCGTTATGACTTATTATTTCCTGACTGGAATAAAAATGCCGGTAGAGCTGAAGCAGAATATCTTGAGGAACTAATTACAAATCATGTCTCGGGAAGGTTAAAAGTAGCTCCTGAGCACACTTCATCGCATGTTTTGACGCACATGCGTAAAGTGCCATTCGAACTTTTCAGGAAACTTAAGAAACGGTTCGATAATATCATGATAAAGCAAAATCTTAAGTTTGAGTTGATTCCATATTTCATCTCGGCTCATCCCGGATGTACAGATTCAGACATGCAGGATCTTGTGAAAGAGGTGAAAAGTCTGGGGATAAAACCCGAGCAGGTTCAGGATTTTACACCAACTCCAATGACGTTGTCAACATTGATGTACTATACGGGTTTTGATCCATATACCGGGAATAAAGTTTATGTAGCAAGGAGCATCGAGGATAAAAGGAGACAGAAGGAATATTTCTTCTGGTACAGGAAAGACCTGGTGCAAAAAGGCACAATGGTGCAACGGCGTAAAGGCAGGTAGTGAATGGGTGTTTAAGATTGCCACGCCCTCCTCTGTCGGGTTCGCAATGACCGTGAAAGTATGGCAGTTCCAGTTTGGGAGCGAAACTGAATTAACTAAAGTCCACAGTCATTGCGAGGAGGAAGCGACGAAGCAATCCTTTGATCATGAGTTGAGGACCGTCTAAACCAGATATTTTACAATCTTGCCTGTCTTCAAAGCATACTCAATTTCACTCCTGGTTGACGAACCGATATAACCGTCAACATTTATAACAAATATTTCATCAGCCAAATCGATCTTTCTTTTATGCATATCATCAAGCATCATTTTGGTGTCTTCCGACCATACTTCATTGTCTCCTGAATGGCCAAACAAACCTACGCTGATGACAATATTTCCTTCCAGGGTCAGTCTTTTCTGCTCAGCAAAAAACTCATCTTTGAATTTTGTGCTTCCGCAAAGAGTGATGATTTTGTATTTACCGATCATACCATATTATTCGTATTCTTTTAAAATATTCTTTACATCATCTGGTGCCACCCTTCCATATGTTTTATCTCCGACTAGCACCACGGGTGCAAGACCACATGCGCCGACACACCTAAGACTGGATAATGAGAACTTGCTATCTTTTGTCGATTCTCCAACCTGAATTCCAAGTTCTTTCTTAAACTCATCAAGTACTTTTTCAGCGCCCCTGACATAGCAAGCTGTTCCCAGGCATATACTTATCGGATGTTTACCTTTTGGAGTCATCGTAAAAAATGAGTAGAAAGTCACAACTCCATAGATCTTGGCAACAGGCATATTGAGGCCATCAGAAACAACTTCCTGGATTTCAGCAGGAAGATATCCAAAATGTTCCTGGCATGTATGAAGAACGTTTATAAGCTCCTGTGGATCATTGTTAAACGTAGCACATACTCCTTTTATGAAGTCCACATCTTCTTTTCTTAATTCTATTTTTATATGAGACATAACCGTGAATATTATTATTGTCGAATATTATCTTCCTATTTTTTAATTATGATCTTTTTCTTTTTATCAAAATAATGAGTGTGAAGTAAATGATGAGATTTTTCACTGCCGGGTTTGCCAAGAAACTCTTCATATAGTTTTATTATAAAAGGATTCTCATGTGATTTTCTTAGCGGCTTTTTCCTGTCTTCTGTATAAATTGCAGTAGCCCTCGCCTTGATAACCTCCGAATTGCCATGGTGCAATGGTTGTCCGCCACCACCGATACATCCTCCCGGACAAGCCATAACCTCAATTGCATGGAATTGCGATTTCCCTGATCTTACATCGTCAAGAAGCTTTCTGGCATTGCCAAGCCCATGGGCAATTCCTATATTCAAAGGAAGCCCATCAAAATCAATTGTTGCGGAACGGACGCCATCCATGCCTCTTAGTTCTGTAAAATCAAGTCTTTCAAGTTTTTTACCGGTATAGAGTTCGAAAGCTGTACGACAAGCTGCTTCGATTACTCCGCCAGTAGCACCAAATATTACTCCGGCTCCTGTCGATTCTCCTAATGGTGAATCAAATTCTTCATCCTGAAGATTTTTGATATCAATATTTGCCTGTTTTATGAATGATGCAAGTTCCCGTGTTGAAATTGAAAAATCAACATCAGGATTTCCATCTGTTGAAAATTCTTCTCTCTGGCACTCATATTTTTTAGCCAGACATGGCATTATAGATACTACAACCATGTCCTTACGGTTTATGCCGATCTTGTCGGCAAAATATGTTTTAGCTATCGCTCCGAACATCTGCTGTGGCGATTTTGCAGTAGACGGTACATTCTTGAGATCGGGGAAATATTCTTCAAAGAAATTAACCCAGCCGGGGCAGCATGATGTCAGTATCGGTATCTTTGCAGTTGTATCTCCCTTCAGGTGTCTGCTCAGTCTGTCAAGAAGTTCAGTACCCTCTTCCATTATAGTAAGATCAGCAGCGAAGTCTGTATCAAATACATAATCGAATCCAAGAGCTCTCAGTGCTGCAGTCATTTTGCCTGTCACAAGTGTTCCCGGAGCAAGGCCGAACTCTTCCCCAAGTGCAGCCCGAACGGCAGGTGCAGTTTGTACTACAACAGTTTTTGAAGGATCTACAAGAGCTCTGAGTACCTGGGGAACATGATTAACCTCTGTTAAAGCACCTGTCGGACAGACAGAAACACACTGTCCGCAATAAGTACAAGTAGAATGTTCAAGATTCTGCTCAAATGCCGGTGCAACAGTAGCCATAAAACCTCTGTTTACTGCTGAAATAGCACCTACAGTTTGAACCTCATTACACATCATTTCGCAGCGACGGCACATTATACATTTATCGAGGTCCCTGATAATTGAAGGAGAAGTGTCTTTTCTGTAAGTTGAAACTGCTGCATACTCTGCACCCGGAATATCTTTGATTCCCAAACGATGAGCCATTGCCTGAAGTTCACATGTGCCTGATTTAGAGCATATAAGGCAGTCTTTTGGGTGGTCAGAAAGAATAAACTCCATTACCGTCCTGCGAGCATTAAGAACCCTTGGTGTATGAGTCTTTACAACCATTCCGGATTCACATTTTGTTGAACAGGTAGGAGCCAGGTTCCTTCGCCCTGAAACTTCTGCAACACAAATACGACAACCTGCCGGTTTGTTCTCAATATTCATATCGTGCAGCTCCATATAACAAAGGGTCGGAATATCAATTCCCAACTCTTTTGCAGCTTTATATATTGTAGTACCACCGGGTACATCAACTTCTTTATTATCAATAGTAAGCTTTATTGTTTCCATTATTTTGATTATCTGATAAATATTGCATCAAACTTACATTTCTCCATACAGGCACCGCATTTTATACAGATAGAAGGGTTAATAAGATGAACCTCTTTTCTCTCACCTGAGATAGCATTTACGGGACATACCCTTGCACACGCGGTACAGCCCACACAGTTTTCAGCATTGACAACATATTCCATCAGGCTGCGGCACTGACCTGCCGGGCACTTCTTGTCAGTCACATGTGCAACATACTCCTCATAATAGTTATCCATCATCGAGAGCACCGGATTAGGTGAAGTCTGGCCGAGACCACAAAGGGCCGTATCTTTTATAACTAAACTCATATTCTTCAGTCTGTCAAGATCATTCAGAGTGCCTTTTCCCTCACAAATCTGGCCAAGCAGTTCATGTAATCGTTTATTTCCGACTCTGCACGGCGCACATTTTCCACATGATTCCTCAACCGTAAAGTCAAGGAAGAATTTCGCCATAGATACCATACAGTCATCCTGGTCGAGAACAATCATAGCCCCGGATCCCATAATTGATCCGGCAGCTATCAGGTTATCGAAGTCAATAGGAGTNNCCTGCAAGGGCAAATACTTTGGTTCCTTTTGATTTTTCGGTTCCAATACTGCTGAACCATTTTGCTCCTTTCAGGATTATTGCAGGAATTGCAGCAAAGGTCTCAACATTATTGACATTTGTTGGCTTGTTGCGATAGCCGGATTCTGCAGGGAATGGTGGCTTTACGGTAGGCTCACCGCGAAGACCTTCCATAGAATGAATAAGGGCTGTCTCCTCACCGCAAACAAACGCACCGGCGCCATACCGAAGTTTTATATCAAAGTTAAAGCCGGTGCCAAATATATTATTCCCAAGGAATCCATACTCTCTTGCCTGGTTTATTGCTATTTTTAACCTTTCAATGGCAAGCGGGTATTCTGCACGAATATAAATAAGTCCGTTAGCTGCTCCAATACTGTACCCGCAAATGGCCATTGCCTCAAGAACAGAGTGAGGGTCACCTTCCAGAACCGAACGGTCCATAAATGCGCCGGGATCTCCTTCATCGGCATTGCAAACAACATATTTCTCGTCAGAATGATTTTTCCGGGCGAGTTCCCACTTGATCCCAGTCGAGAATCCGGCACCACCACGCCCCCTCTGACCTGAATCCTTAACCTCTTTAATGACCTCTTCAGGTGTCATTTCAGTTAATACTTTTCCNNACAATCCTGAGCTGTTTTTTGAAAAACCCCATATTGTTTGAATCGGATACGGGTTCCTGGCTTACGGGATCCTTGTATAGTAGTCTGGTGACTTTCCTTCCTTTTATTACATGTTCTTCAACGATAGTCTGGGCATCTTCAGGCTTAACATTTACATAAATAGTATTGTCAGGTATTACTTTCACAATCGGTCCTTTCTCGCAAAAACCAAAACAACCAGTCAGAATAACCTGAACAGAATCTATCAGTCCCTTTGCTTCAAGTTCATCCCGTAAATTGCAGACAATAGCATCGCTTTCTGAAGCATGACAGCTTGTGCCACCGCAAACAAGAAGATGCATACTGTATTTTGACATATTTTTCCTCCTTATACGTTTAGGTCAATAGTTTGATAATTTACAGGGATGATACCATCTACCAGTTCTCCTGTCTTGATGTATTTCTCAATGATGTGGTCTGCTCTTTTAAGATCAACGAAACCAAACACTACCGGGTCCTGTCCCGGAAGTTTAACTTCAATTGTAGGTTCTGCATAACAGTAACCCATACAGCCGGTCTGCGCTACAATAGCTGCAATATTTCTCCTCTCAAGCTGTTCCAGGAAAAACTCCATGACGGTCTTAGCTCCGGATGCTATACCGCAAGTTGCCAAGGCAACCTTCACCTGAACAACATTCTCCGGAAAAAGGGCCTTAATCCGGTTGTCCATGCCGCTCTTTAATTGATCGCGTTTCTTCTTCAGATCCGCTAGTGACGTGATTTTTGACATTCTTTTATCTGTTAAGTTTAATTTTTTAAGTGATATTCTTCTGATAATTTTGCTCACTTAAATTTATTTAATTTTTTCGCTTATAGACTGTATACTACTGCTGTATTATAAAGAATAAAAATCTTTATGGAGCAAAGGTAATCATTTAGTGTGAATAAAATAACAGTGTGAATAAAATAACACAAATTTATAATTATTCTAAATTAACGTTCTCACTCTTTATTCTTAGGAGCATTTAAATATTATTTATTTAGGCTTAGAAATATGGATTTTTGCCTTTTAACTTTTAATTTTTGACTTGAACTTCACTACCTGAGGATCGCATTCCCCAGCAACACTCTTCCGCTTTTCCAGTAAGCCCTGAAGTAGGGATCATCGGTAATATAGATAACTTCACCTGACCCTATTTTTTCTGTTCCGATAACAAGTGTATTCTTTATTTTGTCTTTATATTTAAATCCGGCGAAACCCGAAACGGGCTCTTTGTCAAGTATATAGCCAATATTGTTACCCATGGTCAGGAAAGGATAGCCTGCAGAGCGTTTCATGATAAACCATTCTTTACCCATACCAAATGTGTATGGATCAGTATCATCGAGTTTTACCTTGTAGATACTGCCCACGGAACGATCGGAAAGAGTGTATCTATTTTCATTATAAAATTCAAATTTTTTAAGCAGTGTTGAATCATCACTATTTATTTTCTTCTCAGCGAGTTTCTGTTCTGCACTTCTTGTCTCGATTGCTTTAGCCAGCGAAGTAGTTTTTTCACCTGCAAACAGTGAGATAGCGTTTTCGATAGCAATTACCCTGCCACCTCTTTTAACGTAATCAATAATTGTATCTTTAAGTTTGGAATATGTACCTGATGTAAGTATCAGAACTTCGTAATCCTTTAAATCAACTTTTTCTGTGAAACTTGTATATATGAGTGATAAAGGATAATTCAACTCTTTTTCGAAGAAATACCATATCTCTCCAACTGAGTTTGACGAAGTGCCTTCACCACAAAGTAATGCGACTGACTTCTTTTTCACGAGTGGTGAATGTTCAGAACCAAAGTCCTTGCCGCTATCTACCAGTCCGGTATTAGTTGTTATCAGCTTAACCTGGCATTCATTAGCTGCATTTATCACGATTTTATCAAATTCAGCTTCAACATGTTTATTATCACCACGGGCGACAATAAGACTTCCCCTGTTATAATTGTTCCCGTTCAAAACAAATGGTTTTAATGAATATCGCAGCTTGATACTTTTATTATAAAGCGCCGCCATAAACTTCAGTTCATCAAACCCGTAAAAGTTTGCCACATACGCATAAGGTTTAGTGCCACTGACTTCATTAATAATCTTCTTAATTTCAACTTTTGTAGTATCAGGAGTGACTTTATCAGGAATAGCAAAAGCTTTCAGATTATATACATAGGGCAGGGCCCATGCAGTAAGATCATAACTAATTGAATCTGTAGTCTTGATGTTTGGATCGAACAGTGCCTGCATGAAGTGAGATTGGGGTTGAAATGCACTTACAAGAATATCTCCTTTTTCAATTGTAACCTCATTGTCTTTATTAGAGCAATAGTCGAATCCTTTGAATTTTTTGCCGGTGTTGCCGGCATAACTGTATCTTATCTGATTTCTGTCAAGAAGCTTCAGGATGTCATTAAGGTTTGATTTTTCGTTAGATCCCTTGATAATCACCGATTTATATTGAAACTGCGGGTTCTTCAAACTCTCTTCAAAATACTTATTATACTCGGAAAGCAATTTCTCCCTGTTTTCGTACGATACTTTTATCGCAGCCATCGAAGCTGTAAAATGGCCATCTATTTTATCTTTCAAAGTAAGAGTGTCACCTGATTCAAGCTTATAAGCCAGACCCGATGGACCACCGCCTCCCTGCTCAAATGTGAATCCAATAGCTCCGTTAAGCAAAGGCCATGTATCGCCATAGCTCGGATAAAAGAGATCGAAGTTTTCCCTGGTAAAATAGAGTCTGAACTTTTCGTTGAAAAGAGTGGCATTCCCGCTTCCCATGAGTTTATGGAATTCGTGTTGCCATGGAGTGATTACATTATTCCATGGATCAGCGCCGGGCGCAAAAAAGAAGGTTGATTCAACTCCCATCTCATGGAAATCTGCATGGACCTGAGGCATAAACTGGTTATAAAGAATCAGCCTCTGCTGAGTTTCTGCCTGCGTTTGCCAGCTCCAGTCGCGGTTAAGGTCGAACATATAATGATTTGTACGTGCCCCGGGCCAGCCCTGGTTGTGTTCCCATGATTTTCCGTCAGGATTAGTAATACTATTCATTGTATTACGGTATCTGTTAGTATAGAGATCATGTCCGTCAGGATTCTGGCACGGATCAATAACAATTATGCACTCCTTAAGGTATTCGGAAACATTCGGGTATGAACCACTGATAAGTGTATAAAGTGTTTTCATTGCAGCTTCCATCCCTGCAGCCTCATTTCCATGGATATTATAAGCAAGCCAGATGAACGGAACCTGTTTCCCGGTAAATTCCCCCTTTAATAAACCGGCTTTAATCAGATTGTTCTTTCTGTATTCTTCAAGTCTGGCAAGGTTTTCTTCACTTGAGACAAAACAAACACCCAGAGTACGACCTTCATTGGTTGTGCCATATTCCCGATATTTTGCCAGTGGCGAAATACCTGCCATATATTTGAAATAATCAACGGCCCTGTACTGATAGGTAAATTGTGTACCCAGTTCGTATCCGAGAAATTCACCAGGTGATTTTATTGTCTGGGATTGAACTGTCGAAATAATCATAACGGAAGCAAAAGCAACCAGGAAGGTCTTTTTCATTTTTATGGGATTAGATTCAGGGGGTTAAATATAATCTATTTTCAAATTCCCATAAAAATATTTCGATCTGCTTTTAAACAAATAAAATAGCTTAATAAAGTGTTCTTATCAGGTTTGAAAATCGCCTATCACCTATAATACATCATACATGAAAATAGCTGTCAAGCCGCTTCCCCTTCTTCATCCTGTAATGCACAAAGAGCAGTACCAGTGCTATCGGAAGAACTGATACTGCTACGATAGCCGACCACCGGATATCCACTGCGTTAGATAAGTATTTATCAATGAAAACTTCAGTTACAATGCAAAATCCGGAAAGCACAATAAATGCGATCGCCAGGATATTAAATCCCCTGAAATTAGCTACTTTCCAGAGAAGGATAATAATGCTGACTGCAACGAAAAGAGCAATTGTAACTGGTAATCCAATACCAAAAAACCATTTGACAGGAGGTGAAAAGAGGTTAAACAGAAACAGCATAGTGAGTACGGTAATAAGAAATCCGGGAATAATTATGAAATATTTTCTGAAAGCCAGCAATATCAACGTGAGACAAATCCATGATACCAGGATCGAAGTATCAGCAAAAAGTGACCAGGAAAGACTTTTATGAATGACCAGATCTACTATGGTGCACACTACTATCCCTGAAAAGGATATTATGCCGGAAAGCTCCCAGATGTTTTTCCTGGTTTCTCTTTTATGCAATAGTATAATGTCAGAGGGGTAAAGTTCCGACTGATCCCTGGTTTCAGTAATAGTTACTTTTCCAACGGTAAATCCGCAAAGAGGACAGGAACTTAGGCTCTCATCCAATTCTACTCCGCAGTTTGTGCAATAGCTCATAATTCGACTATTTACTTATTATTCAGTACTTTAACAGGTATCCCTGATTCTGTAAGATGTTTCAAAAAATACATTTCAAATCTGGTAGATCTGGAAATATTACCAAAGTTCAACCGCAGTTGGTTCCTGAAAGTCACCATAGCGCAATTTACTTTAACATGGGTATTTGGAGGAGTTGGTACAAGTTCAAATGAATCTATCAGGTCTTCCATTTCGGCAGGTAACTTTACCATCCCCAGGTTTGTCAGAATTCCTGAACACTGATTTGAGCCAAGCCTTCGGTAAACAGCCGAAATAGCCATTGATTTGATAAAAAGAGGAAGCAACCTTACAAAAGGACTTTTTTCATGCCCCACATTTTGCGATAAAAATCTGGTAATCTGTTTGACATCAGCCCCGGTTTGCAATTGATATTGGACAATCTTCAAAATCTCATCAAAAGAGTAAACCCCCAGTCTCAGATCAATTTCAGGAAGGACAAAGAGCGAAAAATTGCGCAGGGTTTTGCTGGGAAATTTTTTCCTCAGGTTGACAGGGACCTCGATACGCAGTACCCCTCTTTTTTGTTTCTTTACTTTTTCCTTCTCTTCAAGATAAACCTTTTGAAGAGAGAACAGATAAACAGAAACCATATATTCTGTAACCGATACATTATAGCTCCTGGCAACCCCGATAAGTTTATCAAGAGAAATTTCTGAACGGATTACTTTCAAACGTGGCTTTTCAGCAAGGTTGAAAGGCAAATGCCAGGCCTTTGTCAGTTTCCCCGGAGGAGGTATGCTTCTCCTGAAAAACCTGTTATAGCCATCTTCCATCTCCTCTTCCGATATTAGACTTTCCGGCAAAATAATGCCATCAGTTGAATGAATAGTGTTGTCGGTTAATCTGAAATACGTATAAAGCAGCGATTTAAGATATTCGAATGCACCGCCTCCATCAGTGAGGATATGTATAAACTCTACTGAAATCCTGTTTTCTTTAACCAGTATCCGGTAAAGAGGTTCATTTTTCCTTCTAGCTGCAAATGCTGTACAGGGTATTTTCTCTTCGGTCTGAATCCGCGGAAGTTTATTATTATACTCAAGATAGTGCCAGAACAATCCACTTGCAAGCGAAACACTGAAGTAGGGAAAACGCCTGGATGTAATCTCAACAGCCTCTTTGATCGTCGAAAATTTTATCGGTTTTTTAAGAAATGCCGTTATCCTGAATACAGCAGTCAACTCTCCTGACATTATTGCCGGGAACAGCTTAGCTGCATTATCAAGCTTTAACCACCCGATTTCCTGAATAGATTTTGTTTCGATCCTTTTACCCTTCATTTAATTGTGTAAAAATATAAAAAGTTAAGCAATTTCATTGTTTGTGACAGTAAGCTGTGAGGATGAATTCATATTAAAAATTCCTATTTTTGTTTTTTTGTTTATGAATATTCACATCTTAAATATAATAATCATGAGAAGATTGGGCTTCTTTCACTTTTTAATTTTCCTGATGTTGACAGCAACGATGCTGGTCAATCCTGCAAGGGCACAAATGCCCCAGCGTGGTGGCAATCAGGTTGCCATAGTGGGATGGACGGATGATACACATTATCAGATAAGGAATTTTGATACGAATAAAAATCTTGTTATTCAGAGCGTAGATATAAAAACCGGGAAAGGAGTTGTAATCCCTACTTTTAAATCCGAAAGGGAGATATTGGCTCAGGCTTTGCCTCCAGGAATCTCATTAAGTATGAACGATGTGATAAGCCCTGATAAAAAAAGCGCTGTCATCATAAAAGATAATGATCTCTTCTTTTTTACTATAGGTGATAAAGAATTGAGAAGATTAACCAACGACAAAACTCCTGAAGTAAATACACGTTTTTCTCCTGACGGAAAGAAGATAGCCTATACAAAAAACAAGGATCTTTACGTTTATGATCTTATTTATAATAAGGAAACAAGACTAACTTTTGATGCTTCCGATAAAATTTATAACGGCTATTGCTCATGGGTTTATATGGAGGAAATACTTGAGAGGCCAAGCCATTATGCAGCATTCTGGTGGTCTCCCGACGGGGGTAAAATAGCATACCTGAGAACCGATGAGACAAATGTCCCTGTTTTCACTCTTAACAGGTTAGATGAGCCTGATGGTATTCATGGCCTTATTGAAGCTACTCCATATCCTAAAGCAGGTGATCCAAATCCCAGGGTGAAGATGGGTATTGCAGATCTGTCAACTGCTAAAACGACATGGATAAAAACTGATTATAATGTTGATCAGTACATTGCATGGCCATTCTGGACATCCGACAGCAAAAAGCTTGCTGTACAGGTAATTAATCGTGATCAGAATGTTATTAATATAATCCTTGCTGATCCATCAACTGGAGAATGCACTGAAATATACAATGAAAGCAGAAAGACCTGGGTAGAATTCCACGAGGATATTTATGTGATGAAAAATGGATCAGGGTTTATCCTGAGGAGCTATAAAACTGACTGGGAAAATCTCTACTATTATGGATGGGATGGGAAACTAATTTGTCAGCTTACAAATTTTAATTTCAAGGTAACAAGTGTCGACAAGGTGGTTGAGGATCAAAAAGTGATATATTTTTATGCAACCGGAACTGAATCAACAGACAGTCATGCATTCAGGGTTGGGCTGGATGGTAAAAATTTAATTCAGATAACTTCCGGAGAGGGTACTCATAATGTAAGTATTTCACCTAAAGGAGCTTACTTTATCGATACCTGGAACAGCATAATAAGTCCCGGATCGATTATTTCCTATAATAAAAACGGGGAAAAAATAAGTGAGATATATAAATTTGAACAACCTGTTTACGACCCTTTAAAGAGTTCAAAGCCGGAAATGGTAAAAATCATGACCTCGGACGGACTTTTCAATATGCCAGCCATTATAACTTATCCTCTGAATTTTAATCCTGCAAAAAAATATCCGGTTGTCTTTACAATATATGGAGGACCTGATTTCAAAAACGTTACTAACAGGTGGCAGGGAAATAATCCATCATGGTATTCCCAGAACGGGATAATAACCTTTACTGTCGATCACCGTGGGTCGGGTCAGTTTGGGAAAAGGGGTCTCGATTATCTTTACAGGTCTCTCGGTAAATGGGAAATCCTTGATTATGAAGATGCAGTAAAGTGGTTGCGTATAAAACCATTTGTTGATTCTACACGTATAGGAATTACCGGCAGTTCTTACGGAGGTTATATGACCTGCCTTGCTCTGACCAAAGGTGCTGATTACTGGACTCATGGTTTTGCCGGATCATCAGTCACTGACTGGCACCTCTATGATGATGTATACACAGAGCGTTATATGGATACACCGCAGGATAATCCTGAAGGGTATAAAGATGGTTCAACTCTCACTTTTGTTAAAAACTACAAAGGTAAACTATACATGACTCATGGAGATATGGATGACAATGTTCACATGCAGAATTCAATATACCTGATTTCCAGGCTGGAAGACGACGGTAAAGTATTTGAATTCATGTTATATCCCGAAGAGCGCCATGGATGGGCAGGGGCAAAAGCTACGCATTCAAAAAATGAAGCAAATAACTTCTGGTTAAGGAATTTTTTCGGAAAGTAAAAAGCTAAATTGATTCTTTAGAAAGCCTTAGTGAGCCTTAGTGAAAACCTTTGTGTCCCTTTGTGGTAAGAAAAAATCATTTAAACACAAACCTGCCTGCCGGTAGGCAGGGGATCACGAAGTAAAACACAAAGTAACACTAAGGGGAAAAGTACAATTAATTCAATTATAGATATCCGGTTTAAATCAGAGTTCACGTAAAATTATATTAACTGAAATGAATATTATCCGATCTGTTTTCCTGAATGCCTTTTTGTTAATGACACTTGTAGCAAGTGGTCAGAAAGATCCTGTTATTGACAGGATAATTGATCTTGGCAGTACTGACAACAAGGTCATGGAGCACATTGATTTTCTTACAAACCGCTTTGGGGATCGTCTGACCGGTTCAGATGGTTATCACAGCGCCTGCGTATGGGCTGTTAATACAATGAGGTCGTGGGGCATGATGGCTGAAATGCAGGAAGCGGGTGAGATGGCTGTCGGTTTTAACAGGGGAGCATGGTTCGGAAAGATGATTTATCCCAAAGAGATTACTCTCGATTTTGGTACACCATCCTATACTGCCGGAACAAAAGGCCGGCAGAAAGGACATGTCATGCTTTCACCCCGGACAGTTGAGGAATTCTGGACTGTGAGGGACAGTATAAAAGGTGCGTGGATATTGATTGATGGAGTCAATACAGGATGGCCCCGTGATCGCGGAGGCGAATCTGAACTTACAAGGTTGATCCGTGAAGCGGGCGCTCTTGGTACAATACAACTTTCAACTTTTCCCATCAGGTTATTATACCACAAAGTTGATTCCTGGGACAATCTTCCGACTTTGCCAGATATTAAACTCATTGATAAACAATATAATGAGATAAAAGAACTGGTATCCAAAGGAGAGAGAGTTGAACTGGAATTTGATATTCGAAATTATTTCAGACCCGGTCCGATAAAATATCATAATATAATCGGCTGGATACCTGGTACAGAGTACCCCGATGAATATGTTATTCTTGGGGGGCATCTTGATGGATTTGACGGCGCTTCAGCTGCTATTGATAATGCTTCCGGTGCTACCGTAGCGATGGAAGCTGCCCGATTAATAATGGCTGCAGGAGGAAAACCAAAACGCACAATAATGGTCCATCTATGGGCTGGGGAAGAGTATGGTCTGCTTGGCTCCTCTGAATGGGTAAAACAAAATCCCGATAAACTTCCCAGAATATCTGCAGTTTTTAATCGCGACGGAGGAACCAACTGTATATCCGGATTAGCTGTGTCAAAAGCTATGATGGCTGATTTTCAACAGGTTATTAAACCGGTTCTGGGCCTAAATCCAAAATATCCGTTTGAACTTACAGAAAGGAGCAGGTCTTTGAGAAAAGGAGGGAGAGGAGGAACCGACACTTTTTCATTTTTACAAAAAGGTGTACCTGCATTCGGATTCAGCACAAAAGGTGAACATCAATATGGCCGCACATGGCATACAACTCTCGACACCTATAATGAGATTATTCCTGCTTACGAGGAGTATTCATCTCTGGTAACAGCAGTTGTTGCCTATGGTGTAGCAAATCTTGATCATCTTCTTTCTCGCGAAGGATACTTCATGCCTGATGGAATCTATGCTGATTTTAATACCAATAAGGGAACGATCTCAGTTCTGCTTGACTATAAGAAAGCTCCAATGACTGTGGCTAACTTTATCGGTCTGGCTGAAGGAACTATTACAAATGCTACCTATCCGTCAGGGGTACCGTTTTACAAAGAATCAATATGGCACAGGGTGGTAAAAGGACATGTAATTCAGGGCGGGGAACCGGCAACAGTCAAAGACCCGGCAAATTCAGACGTCAATTCGACAGGATATGAGATCCCAAATGAGATCAGCGATCTGAGTCATAACAAAGCGGGGATGATAGGTATAGCAAACTCTGGTCCAAATACAAATACATGTGAGTATTATATAACCCTGGCAGACAGATCTTATCTGGATGGTAACTATACGCTTTTCGGAGAGGTTATTGATGGTATGGACGTGGTAAATAATATAGTTCAGGGAGATACGACTCGTTCAGTTACAATTGTCAGGGCTGGCCCGGAGGCTGAAAAGTTTATTGTGAACGACGAGACTTTTAAAGAGCTCATGGACAAACAATGGAGAAAAGTCAATTTTGAAAAAAAGGTCAGAAAATCGAGGGAGGAGAAGTTTATTGCTGAAAACTATCCCGGACTGCAGACCCTGGCTGATGGTCTGAGATATAAAGTAATAGTACCTGGAAAAGGTAATTTACCTGCAGATGGCTCTGTGCTTCATATGAAGTACAGCGGAAAATTAATATCGGGTTTAAGTTTTGTAAGTTCAGCTGACAACGGAAAACCAATACCCGGATCAAAACCTGTTGTTTTTTCGCATACAATGGGGAAAAATGAATTGGTAAAAGGTTTGAATGAAGCGTTAAATTATATGAATGCAGGTGAGACGCGACTTCTTGTTCTTCCGCCTGATCTGGCTTATGGGATAAATAGCGGGTTTTATGGAAAAGAGAGTCCTGGTCAGAAGAGGTTTGTGATATCACCAGGTGAAACTCTGATTCTTGAAGTTACACTTATTAAGGTCGATCCCTGAAGACTCATTTTACAAGGATTCAGATGGAGATAAGGTATTGTTTATTATATTGGTAACAAATTCTGTTTTAAAGTTAAGGCACTCCAAACTCCAAACTTATGATAATAGGCGTCCTCAAAGAAACGGGAAATGAAAACAGGGTAGCCGTCCTTCCAGCTGAAGTTGTTGCACTGAAAAAAATGGGCATTGATGTTTTAGTAGAGACTAAAGCCGGCGAAAAGGCTTTCGCTTCAGACAAAGCTTATGTGAAAGCCGGAGCCCGATTAGCTGAACGAAAGGATGTTATTTCTGAAGCTGAAATGTTGCTTTCTGTCAATATTCCAGTCGAAGATGATTTTGGCTCTTTTAAGGAAGGACTGGTACTATGCTCTGTTCTAAATCCTGTTGAGAACAGAGACTGGCTCGAAAAAGCATGTATTAAGGGTTTAACAGTTCTGGCACTTGATCTTGTTCCCAGAACAACAAGAGCCCAGTCAATGGATATCCTCTCGTCAATGGCTACTGTTTCAGGCTATAAAGCTGTAATTGAGGCTGCGTCATTATTGCCACGATTCTTCCCGATGTTCATGTCGGCAGCCGGAACCATCAAGCCTTCACGGGTGCTTATTTTAGGTGCTGGTGTTGCAGGATTACAGGCTCTTGCCATTGCCAGGAAACTAGGCGCAATAGTTGAAGTATTCGATGTAAGATATGCCGTAAAAGAGGAAGTTAAAAGCCTGGGAGGCAAGTTCATTGAAGTTGCTGGGGCAAAAGAGGATGTTATGGCTGGCGGATATGCCGTGGAACAATCAGAAGAGTTTAAAAAGAAACAACAGCAACTTATTCAGGAAAGAGCAATTGCATCTGATGTTGTTATAGCCACTGCTCAGATACCGGGCAGGAAAGCTCCTGTACTTTTACTGAAAGAGACAGTTTATTCCATGAAACCCGGATCGGTCATTATTGACCTTGCTGCTTCAACAGGTGGCAACTGCGAATTCACGGAGAATGGGAAAAGAGTAGTAATAAATGGGGTTCATATTATCGGAAAATCCGACTATCCATCCGATATGCCTTCAGATGCCAGTAAAATGTTTGGTTGCAATATCATCAACCTGCTCAAGATAATAGTTGATAAGGACGCTAAACTCATTCTTAATTTACAGGATGAAATAATAAATGGAACAACTGCCGTGCATGGCAAAGAGTATATCAGTCAGAGACTTAAACAACTGCTAAATTTAAAATAACATATATAATGGGAAATATTCTTGAGTTTTTCTTACTGCACAGGGAAGCAATATTCA